>DASUGK010000037.1:0-56354 GCA_036274075.1 Steroidobacteraceae bacterium
CGGCATTCGTTCCCTGACCTGCAATTCCCGTATGTACGGCGGCACGAATGCCGAAATGCCGGCCCGGCACCATCTTCCATCTTCCGCGAATCCCGACAATCCCTCTCTGACACCACTTTCCGTGATTAGAGCAGGCCCTGGACGACGCCGGACCAGGCGCGGGCGAGGTTGATGCGGTTATAACCGCCTCCGCCGGTGCCCAGGACGCGACCGTGGCCGAGGGCGTCGGCCAGCTGGGAAAGGTCGCGCGCCGCACGCTGGTGCGTGTCGGCGGTGTAACGCATGTGGGTGATGGGATCGCCTTCGATGCTGTCCGCACCCGCCTGCAGCAGGATGAACTCGGGTTCGAATTTGCGCAGGTGCGCCATCACCCGCGGCCACTCGGCGTCGAAGACGGAATTGTCGGCGCCCGGAGGCACCGGGATGTTGAGCTTGGTCCCGGCGGCGGCGCCCCGGCCGGTTTCGTGCGCGGTGCCGGTGCCCGGGTAGAGGTAGCGCCCGTCCTCGTGGATGTCGGCGAAGATCAGATCCGGGTCGCTCTCGAAGCCGTAGAACACGCCGTCGCCGTGGTGCGCGTCGATGTCCACGTAGGCGATGCGCTTCAGCCCGTGTTTGCGCCGGAGCATTTCCACCGCCACGCCGCAGTCGTTGAACACGCAGAAGCCCGCGGCACCGGTGCGGGCCGCGTGGTGCAACCCGGCGATGGGAATGAAGGCGCGACGCGCGCGCCCGGCCATGATCTCCTCGGCGGCGAGCAGCGTCGCACCGACCACGTCCGCGGCCGCTTCGTACACGCCGCGCCAGGCCGGAGTATCACCCGCATCGAGGAATCCCTGCCCCGTCAGCGAACGCTCGGCCACCAGGTCGACGTACTCGGCTGTGTGGAAGGACACGAGTTCTTCACGCGTCGCCGCGCGGGTTTCCACCACGCGCACGCGCTTGTCGAGACCGCGCGCCGAGAACTCGGCGAAAAATGCCGCGTGCCGGTCCTGTCCGAAGGGATGACCGTCGGGAAACCCGTAGCGCGCCAGCCGTTCGCCAGCCACCACCAGTACCGAAGTTGACGTGGACAGATTCCTCTCCCCAGCGAAACCCGCCTCTTTTCAGCGCGCAAACGTAGCACAGAGGCAAGGCCGCTGGAGGTAGAATTCGCGCCCGTTTCCCGTCTGCAAACCCTCCGCAAATCCATGGCCCAATACATCTACACGATGAACCGGGTTGGCAAAGTCGTGCCACCCAAGCGCGTCATCCTGCGCGACATCAGCCTCTCGTTTTTCCCCGGCGCCAAGATCGGCGTGCTCGGCCTCAACGGCTCGGGCAAGTCGTCGCTGCTCAAGATCATGGGCGGCATCGATACCAACTACGAGGGTGAAGCACGTCCGCAGCCCGGCATCAAGGTGGGATACCTCCCACAGGAACCGGAGCTCGATCCGAACAAGGACGTGCGCTCCGTCGTGATGGAAGGGCTCGGCGGCGCGTTTGCGCAGGTCGCGCGCTTCAACGAGATCAGCGACAAGTTCGCCGATCCCGAGCTCGACCCCGACGAGATGAACAAGCTGCTCGAGGAGCAGGCGAAGCTGCAGGATGCCATCGACGCCGCCGGCGGCTGGGAGCTGGAGCGGAAACTCGAGATCGCCGCGGACGCGCTGCGCCTGCCGCCCTGGGACGCCATCATCAGCAAGCTCTCGGGTGGCGAGAAGCGCCGCGTGGCGCTGTGCCGGCTGCTGCTGTCCTCGCCCGACATGCTGCTGCTCGACGAGCCGACTAACCACCTGGACGCCGAGTCCATCGCGTGGCTGGAGAAATACCTCGAGCAGTACCCATCGACCGTGGTCGCCGTGACGCACGATCGCTACTTCCTCGACAACGTCGCCGAGTGGATCCTCGAGCTCGACCGCGGCCACGGCATCCCGTGGAAGGGCAACTACTCCACCTGGCTGGAGCAGAAGGAAGCCCGCCTCGCGCAGGAAGAAAAGGAACAGGCCGGCCTGCGCAAGATGCTGGCCAAGGAACTCGAGTGGGTGCGCCAGAACCCGAAGGCGCGCCAGGCCAAGAGCAAGGCGCGCCTGGCCCGCTACGAGGAACTCGCGTCGCGCGAATTCCAGGAGCGCAACGAGACCAACGAGATCTACATCCCGCCGGGCGAGCGGCTCGGCGACGTGGTCATCGAGGCCGAGGGGCTGCGCAAGGCCTACGGCGACCGCCTGCTCATCGACAACCTGAATTTCAACCTGCCCAAGGGCGGCATCGTCGGCATCATCGGGCCGAACGGCGCCGGCAAGACCACGCTGTTCCGCATGATGGCGGGGCTCGAAAAACCGGACGCGGGCGAGCTGCGCCTCGGGCCTTCCGTGAAACTGGCGTATGTCGACCAGTCGCGCCAGTCGCTCAACGACAAGAACACCGTCTGGCAGGAAATCTCGGGCGGCCTCGACATGATCAAGGTCGGCAACTACGAGACGCCGTCGCGCGGCTACGTGGGGCGCTTCAACTTCAAGGGCACGCAGCAGCAGCAGGTCATCGGCGAGCTGTCGGGCGGCGAGCGCAACCGCGTGCACCTGGCCAAGGTGCTCAAGTCCGGCGGCAACGTACTTATGTTGGACGAGCCCACCAACGACCTGGACGTCGAGACCTTGCGGGCCCTGGAAGAGGCCTTGCTGGCCTTCCCGGGCTGCGCAGTTGTCATATCACACGACCGCTGGTTCCTGGACCGTATAGCAACTCACATTCTTGCGTTCGAAGGCAATTCCGAGGTGGTATGGTTCGAGGGAAACTTCCAGGATTACATGGAAGACCTGAAGCGGCGTAAGGGCGAAGAAGCCACTCAACCTCACAGGATCAAGTACAAGCCGCTGACGAGATAAAGACCAGGGGCCCCCGATGGCGGCAGCCAACGTGTTGATCGATTCGACCGGCACGATGTACTTCGGCGACGAGCGCGAAACCGCTCGCAATTGCCCGCGTTGCCTCGCGTTCTCGCGCATGACGCCGCAGGCCGTGCCCACGTTCGACGACCTGCTGCTGCAGAAGCCGCGTTCGATCGGCGTGGTCCTGCGCTGCCACGCCTGCAACGCGCCGGTGTTCCTGCGCTACGCGACGCGCGCCTTCGCCAGCAACCGCGTGGAGCTATCGCCCCAGGCCTTCGATGTCGAACGGCCGGTCGAGAAATTCGCGTTCAACTACGTCCCCGAGGACGTCGAGACCTTCTTCCGCGAAGCGCTGGTCTGTTATTCACACAACCAGTACCAGGCGTTCGCCGCGATGTGCCGCCGCACGGCGGCCGTGACCTTCGCCGACCTCGGCAATTCCACCAAGCTGCGGCTGTTCGACTCGATCACCGACGTGCGCGAGATGGCGGACATCGAGGAAGACACCTTCGCCGTGGTCATGCGCATCATCTTCGCCGGCAACGCCGAGCCGCTGCTGGACCTTCCGGTCATCAACACCTACCAGGCGGCGGTGCTGCTCGAGGTGATGAAGGATTTCCTGTACCAGGCCTACGTGCGCAAGGGCCGCCTGCAGCAGGCGATGAAAGTGCGCAAGTTCTTCGTCGAAGAAGCCACCGCCCGCATGAAAATGGGGTCAGACACCATTTCCTGAAGGACGGTGCAGCAAGAGACGGTGCCGGGCCGGCATTTCGGCATTAGTACATCGTCTTCGACGCGCTGCTGAGCGCCGCACCAATGCCGAAATGCCGGCCCGGCACCGTCCTTTATTCAGCCGACCCATTTACGGGCGTTGCCGAACATGCGGAACCAGCCGGAGTATTCGCCGGCGCCGTCGGGGCGCCAGGAGTTCTGCACATAGCGGAACGATCGCTCGGGGTGCGGCATGGTGATGGTGACGCGGCCGTCCGCGTTGGTGACCGCGGCGATGCCGAACGGCGAGCCGTTGGGATTCGCAGGATACGTCGCCGCGATCCGGCGATTGCCCTCGATGTAACGCGCGCTGACGAGTCCCGAGGCGGAAAACGCCTGCGCGTCCGCGTCGTTCGCGAACTCGGCGCGGCCCTCTCCATGGGCAACGGCAATCGGCAGCATCGAGCCATCCATGCCGTCGAAGAAGATGGACGGCGACTTCGACAGCTCCACCAGCGAGAAGCGCCCTTCGAACTGCTCGCCGCGGTTGCGCACGAATCGCGGCCAGCTGGCGGCGCCCGGCACGATCTCCTTGAGCGCGGCGAACATCTGGCAGCCATTGCACACGCCCAGCGAGAACGTGTCCTTGCGCTCGAAGAAGCGCTGGAATTCTTCGCGCGTCTGCGGGTGGTAGAGGATTGACTTGGCCCAGCCCTCGCCCGCGCCCAGCACGTCGCCGTAGGAGAAACCGCCGCAGGCCACGAGCCCGCGGAAATCCGCGAGTTTCACGCGGCCCGAGAGCACGTCGCTCATGTGCACGTCGTGCGACTCGAAGCCCACGCGTTCCATGACCGCGCCCATCTCCACCTGGCTGTTCACGCCCTGCTCGCGCAGGATCGCCACCTTCGGCCGCGCCGCGTGGACGAACGGTGCGCAGATGTCTTCGTCCGGATCGAAGGTGAGCGCGACGTTGAGTCCCGGCGCGCCGGTATCACACGCTGCCGCGAATTCCTCGCGCGCGCAGCCCGGTTCGTCGCGCAGCTCGCGCATGCGGAACGAGGTCTCGGACCACGCGCGCCGCAGGTCTTCCCAGGTCTCGTCGATGCGGCCCGTGGCGGCCTCGATGCGGACACGCATTTCGCGCGAGGGCGCGCCGATATCGTGGCTGAGTTCGCCGAGCCCGTGTTTTTCCAGGATCGCGTGCGCGGCACCGGCCTGCCCCGCCTTCACCTGCAGCACCACGCCCGGCTCTTCGCTGAACAACGCGCCGGCCGCGCCGTTGGCGCCGGCGGGTAGTTTGACGTCCAGGCCGCAGTGCCCGGCGAAAGCCATCTCGGCCAGGGTCGCGAACACGCCGCCGTCCGAGCGGTCGTGGTAGGCGAGCACCAGGTCCTGCGCCCGCAGCTCGGCCAGCGCGGCGGCCAGTCCCGCCAGTAGTTCGGGATCATCGAGGTCGGGCGGCGTCGCGCCCAACGCACCATGCACCTGCGCCAGTGAAGATCCGCCGAGCCGGTTCTTCCCCGCGCCGAGATCCACGAACAGCAGCTTGGTCGCGCCGAGGTCGGTGCGCAGCTGCGGCGTCCAGGTCCGGCGCACGTCGCCCACCGGTGCGAAGGCCGAGACGATCAGCGACACCGGCGCAACGACGGATTTCTTCGCGCCGCCCTCGCTCCACACCGTCTTCATTGACAGCGAGTCCTTGCCCACGGGGATGGCGATGCCCAGCGCCGGGCAGAGTTCCTCACCCACGGCGTGCACCGTGGCGTACAGCGCCGCGTCTTCGCCGGGCTCGCCGCAGGCCGCCATCCAGTTGGCCGACAGGCGCACGTTGCGCAGCGAGCCGATGTCGGCCGCGAGAATGTTGGTGAGCGCCTCGCCCACCGCGAGCCGGCCCGAGGCCGGCGCATCGAGCACGGCCACCGGCGTGCGTTCGCCCATGGCCATGGCTTCGCCGGTGTGGCCGAAGTAGTCGGAGATCGTGACCGCGACGTCGGCCACCGGGACCTGCCATGGGCCCACCATCTGGTCGCGGCTGATCATGCCGCCCACCGTGCGATCGCCGATCGAGATCAGGAAAGTCTTGTCCGCGACCGCCGGGAAACGCAGCAAGCGGTATGCGGCCTCGCGCAGGTCGATGCCCGCCAGCGCCAGCGACTCCTGCGGCGGCGTCACGCGCTTGACGTCGCGCAGCATCTTGGGTGCCTTGCCCAGCAACACCTCGAGCGGCAGGTCGACGGGCCGCGTGCCATTCCTGCGGTCCTCGAGCACCAGCACGCCGGTGCCGTCGATGGTGCCGAGCACGGCGAACGGGCAGCGCTCGCGCCGGCAGATGGCCGCGAAGTCCTCGAGGCGCGCCGCGTCGACGATGAGCACGTAGCGCTCCTGCGACTCGTTGCACCACAGCTCCATGGGCGACATGCCGGGCTCATCGTTCGGGATGGCGCCGAGATCGATGACGGCGCCGCGCCCCGGCGTGTGCGCCACGGCTTCGGGCACCGCGTTCGACAATCCACCCGCGCCCACGTCGTGGATCAGCAGGATCGGATTCTGGTTCCAGCGTGCACTGCACCTGTCGATGACTTCCTGCGCGCGGCGCTGGATCTCCGGATTGCCGCGCTGCACGGAGGCGAAGTCGAGATCGGCGCTCGACGCGCCGGAGCCCATCGACGAGGCGGCGCCGCCACCGAGGCCGATGAGCATCGCGGGGCCACCCAGCACCACGATCTTCGCGCCCACGGGAATCTCGCATTTCTCGACGTGCTTGCGGCGCACGTTGCCCATGCCGCCCGCGATCATGATGGGCTTGTGATAACCGCGCGTGCGGTTCGCGGCGTCACCCGCCGCCGCCTGCTCGAAGCTGCGGAAGTAGCCGCAGATGTTTGGCCGGCCGAATTCGTTGTTGAAAGCCGCGCCGCCGATGGGGCCCTCGATCATGATGTCGAGCGCGGAGACGATGCGGTCGGGCTTCCCGATCGTCTTTTCCCAGGGCTGTTCGAACCCGGGAATGAGCAGGTGCGAAACCGAGAATCCCGTGAGGCCGGCCTTGGGTTTCGCGCCGCGGCCGGTTGCGCCCTCGTCGCGGATCTCGCCACCGGAACCGGTCGCCGCGCCCGGGAACGGCGAGATCGCGGTCGGGTGGTTGTGCGTCTCCACCTTCATGAGGATGTCGATGGGCTCCTCGACCGCGCCGTAGATGTCGTTCTCCGGATTCGGGAAGTAACGCTTGCCCAACGGCCCTTCGATCACCGCGGCGTTGTCGCGATACGCCGAGAGCACGCCCTGCGGATTCATCGCGTGCGTGTTGCGGATCATCGCGAACAGCGACTTGGGCTGCTTCTGCCCGTCGATGATCCAGTCGGCGTTGAAGATCTTGTGGCGGCAGTGCTCGGAGTTCGCCTGCGCGAACATCATGAGCTCGACGTCGGTCGGATCGCGTTTCAGCGCCGCGAAGTTCTTCACCAGGTAGTCGATCTCGTCGTCCGACAGCGCGAGGCCGAGCTCGAGGTTCGCCTTCACCAGCGCGTCGCGCCCCGTGGCCAGCGACACGATGCGCAGCGGGCGTGTCTTCTCGTGCTCGAACAGTCGCGCAGCCCCGGCGCGGTCGAGCAGCACGGTCTCGGTCATGCGGTCGAACAGCGGCGCCGCGAGCGCGCGCAGTTGATCGGGCGACGGCCTGCCGTTCGTGGCCAGCGTCCAAACGATGCCGCGTTCGATTCGCAGCACGGCGTCGAGCCCGCACACCTTGGCGATGTCGGTGGCCTTGCTTGACCAGGGGGAGATGGTTCCGAAGCGGGGGACGACAATAATTTCTTCGCCCTGGACTTTCGCCGCCGCGCCCTCGCGCGGCCCGTAAGTCAGCAGGCGCTCGAGCAGCGCGCGTTCACGCGCGTCGAGATCTCGTTCGAGATCGACGAAGTGGACGAATCGCGCGGTGATGGCCCCGAGGCCGGGACTCAGTTTCTCGAGGGCCG
Organism: Steroidobacteraceae bacterium; assembly: GCA_036274075.1. Taxonomy (GTDB): domain Bacteria; phylum Pseudomonadota; class Gammaproteobacteria; order Steroidobacterales; family Steroidobacteraceae; genus CADEED01. Next base: position 7,550 of record DASUGK010000037.1, read on the forward strand.
GGCGCAGCTTGGCGATGCGGAAATCGGAAACTGCGAGGGCGCCGGGAAGCTCGATCATTGGGGCCGCGCATTGTAATGCAGAAATGGGGTCAGGCCCATTTCCTGGAAAACGGTGCCAGAGCTGGCGAACCTTGGCACCGTTTCCGGGAATCGGGGTCCGGCCCACCCCTCCGAAGGTCGAGGCGATCAGCGCTGGTGGCGCCCGCCCGGAAAACTCGAGGAGGGTCAGGTCATCCTCGCCCCAGAACAAATCGTCGCCCGCACCACCGGAGAGCGTGTCGTTGCCGGTGCCGCCGTTGAAGTCGTCCGCGCCTGCTCCGCGCCGCGCTGCGGCGCGGGCTAGCTACTTCTTGCCGCCCGGATCGTTGCCGGCGGGCGAGTACATGCCCATGGGGAACTGGGCGACGTTGCCGCCCTCGAGAGCGGTGATCTTGCTGACGCCCTGCTTCTTCACTTCGTCGATGCGCAGGATGGAATGCATGGGCAGCATGGTGCACTTGACGCCCGTGAATTCGGACTTGATGCGTTCCTCGGAGGGGTCGAGGACCACCGTAGTACGTTCCCCGAATACCAGCTCTTCGACCTCGATGAACCCGAACAGGCGCCCCTGGCTGACCTTGCGGGCATAAACCTCGTAAACCTTGCCCTGGTTCACGAACATAATCTTGAAAATGTGACTGGATGCCATCGATCCGACTAGGGGGCAGTTAACCTGCCCCTTCATACACGTATGGGCCGCGGGAAGCTAGGGCCCTGAGGGTACCGATACATGGCGCTCCGGATGCGCGTCATCAGCGAACATCGCCTGCAAATGGGCGACAAGAGCACTTTTGTCTTCGGAGTTTCTGGCGGAAGCATCGGGCGTTCCGCCGAGAACGACTGGGTGTTGCCCGATGACATGCGTTACGTATCCGGACGTCACGCGCGCATCATTTTCCACAAGGGCCGCTACCTGTTGCAGGACACCTCCAGCAACGGCACTTACGTGAACGACAACGACCGGCCGCTCGGCAGCCAGAATCCGCACGAGCTCAAGTCCGGCGACATCCTGCGCATCGGCGAATACCACGTGCAGGTGCAGATCGATTCCTCCACCGATTTCAGCCTCGACGACAGCGCGCTCTACAAGCGCTCCAGCGGCTCGACCAGCACGCGCCGCCGCCCGCCGCCGGGGGATCTCGGCGCCTCGCTGCGGCTGGAGAACCTGCTCGAGGCCAGCAACGACATCTCCAGCGACGAGCTCAAGCCCGTGAATGCCTTCGGCCAGGCGGTCTCGTCGCGCACGCGCGCCCTGCACCAGACGCAGGACGTGCCGAAGGAATCCTCCACCGCTCCCGAGCTCGAGGTGGATTCGGCGGCCGTGGCGCGCCGCATCGCGCGCCTCGCCAAGGCCGCCGCCAAGCAGCAGGAGGCCAAGCAGCAGTCCTCGCCGCCCACCGTTCCCGCTCCCTCTCCCGCGCCCGTGTCTTCCCCACCGGCGCACGACAACACCCCCGGCCTGCAGGCGTTCTGCCGCGGCGCCGGTATCGGGCCCGAGACACTTCCCGTCGATGCCCATGCGCGCATGTTGCACCTGGCCGGACAGCTGCTGCGCGAATCGCTGCTCGGCCTCAAGGCCAGCAACCGCAGCCAGCAGGAGCAGCGCAACCAGCTGCGCGTGACCTGGGAGAAGCCGCGCGCCGACATGTTGCCGTCGCTCGAACGGCACAGCGTCGAGGAGCTCATCCAGGAACTGCTCAAGGCGCACGACAGCCGGCGCTTCGACGCCGTCAACTGGCTGCGCGAATCCTTCGCGTCCACGCGCCAGCACGACGACGCCATGATGCGCGCGATGTTCGCCGCCTTCCTCGACTTCGTGGGCCGGCTGGATCCGCGCGACCTCGCCACGCGTTTCGAGCGCAGCTCACGCCGCAAGGCCATGGGCAACTGGGAGCTGTACGGCGAGTTCTATCGCAGCCTGTGCGAGACACCGCCGGGCACGTTGCCGCACATCTTCGTCGAGACCTTCGCGCAGAGCTACGACCAGGTGGCGCGCGAAGACGAACAGGGCTCCTCGCACTCCAGCGACGCCGCCTGATCGGGGACAGATTTGTTTGTACCCGATTTCAAATCGGGTACAAATAAACGTCCCCTGTCGAAACTCCCACCCTGCCATTCGTTTAGGGGATGAAACCGGCGCACTGCCGGTATCCGAGGCGAGACCATGAAACAATACCTGCTCAGCGTGTGTTACCCGGCCGACGGCAAGCAGCCTCCACCCGACGTATTGCAGCGGATCATGCGTGACGTACACGCCATCCAGGACGAGATGCAGGCAGCCGGGGTGTGGGTCTTCGCGGGCGGGTTGCATCCGGCCAACACCGCCACCGTGCTGCGCCACCAGCGCGGCGACGTCGTCACCACCGACGGGCCGTTCATCGAGAGCAAGGAGCAGATCGGCGGTATCACCATCGTCAAGGCGCCGGATCTCGACGCGGCGCTCGGCTGGGGACGCAAACTGGCGCGCGCCATCGGCACGCCCATCGAGGTGCGCCCCTTCATGGAAAACCACTGAACGGCGCGCCGCGACAACGCGACATCGAACAGGTTTTCCGCCGCGAGTTTGGCCGCGCGGTGGCGGTGCTGGTGCGCTCGCTGCGCGACATCTCGCTGGCAGAGGAAGCCGTGCAGGACGCGTTCGCCGCGGCGCTCGAGCGCTGGCCGCGCGATGGCATTCCGCCCGCGCCCGCCGGCTGGATCATCACCACGGCCCGGCGCCGCGCCATCGACCGGCTGCGGCGCGAGGCCACGCGCGACGAGCGCCACGCGGCGGCCCTGCAACTCGCCGAGGCCGACGAGCCCGAGGAGCACGACGTGCAGGACGAGCGGCTGCGCCTGATCTTCACCTGCTGCCACCCGGCGCTTGCGCCCGAGGCGCGCGTGGCGCTGACGCTCAGGTTGTTAGGCGGCCTGGAGACGGGCGAAATCGCCCGCGCCTTCCTGGTGCCCGAACCCACCATGGCGCAGCGCCTGTCGCGCGCCAAGGCCAAGATCCGCGACGCCGGCATCCCGTATCGCGTGCCCGAGGCCGCCGAGCTTCCGGCCCGACTGGGCGCGGTGCTGGCCGTGGTGTACCTGGTGTTCAACGAGGGTTACAGCGCCTCCGCGGGCGAGGAACTGTCGCGCGGCGAGCTCTGCGACGAGGCCATCCGGCTGGGCCGCGTGCTGCTCGAGCTCATGCCGGCCGAGCCCGAGGTGCGCGGACTGCTCGCGCTGATGCTGCTAATCGATGCACGGCGTGCCGCGCGCGTCGACGCCCGCGGTGCCTTCGTCAAACTATCCGACCAGGACCGCGGCGCCTGGCGCCGGCCGCTCATCGAGGAAGGCCAGGCACTGCTGCGCGAATGCCTGGCGCGGAACCGGCCCGGCCCCTGCCAGCTGCAGGCCGCCATCAACGCCGTGCACAGCGACGCGCCGGATGCCGCGCACACCGACTGGCGCCAGGCGCTGGCGCTCTACGACCAATGGATGGCGATCGCGCCCAGCGCCGTGGTTGCGCTCAACCGCGCCGTGGTGGTCGCGGAGATCGACGGTCCCGAGTTGGCACTCCGGCTGGTTGACGAGCTCGCGCTGGATCGTTATCACCTGTTCCACGCCGTGCGCGCGGACCTGCTGCGAAGGCTGGGGCGCGCCACGAACGCCGCGACCGCGTACCGCCGCGCCATCGAGCTGTGCGGCAACGCGCGCGAGCGGCAGTTCCTGGAGCAACAATTGAAGGACATCGCCGCGGGCTGATCGATCTGTCGATCAGTTCTTTTTTCCGGCAGGTGGGATCGAACTTGGCCCGCGAACGTGGCGGAATGAGAGTCGGAGGAAGAAATGGCGGAGAGGGTGAGATGGTTCGCGGCCGGACTGCCGCTCACCCCTCGCTTCGCTCGGGGCCAGATTTGCTGTCGCAAATCTGTCCGACTTTGCAGAAGCAAAGTCGTCGAACTCGATTGTCCATGCACGTGAGTTCGAATCTCACCTGCAGGGGGTGGAGGGTGAAAGAAATGGCGGAGAGGGTGAGATTCGAACTCACGTGCCGGAATTACCCGACCATCCGATTTCGAGTCGGCGCCGTTATGACCGCTTCGGTACCTCTCCGCGCGAGAAACGCACAGTTCCTTCGGAACTGCGACCTTCAAATTAGGGCCGCCCCGCGGGGGGCGCGTATTCTAGCCGAACAATGACGAGAGCCAAGGGGAGGAAAACCCGGACCGACCGCAGGAGCTTCATGGCCCTGGGCCTGGCCGTCCTGGGCCTCCCGGACCGCGTCCTGGGCGCCGACCAGGCCACGAAAACTGCCAACCAGGGCGCCCCCCACGCCGACCCCCAGCGGGCCCGCCTGCCACGGCGCCTCGCGGCCGATTTCCATTCCCATATCGAGACCCGCCTGCCCCAGTTGCGCAAACCCTTCGAGTCGGCGGCTCGAGAAACGGGGTTCAACTGGCGCACCCTCGCCGCCCTGGGCTATCAGGAGTCGCGCTGGCGGCCGGCCGCGGTCTCACCCAAGGGCGCGCAGGGCGTGATGATGCTCATGCCGGTGACCGCCAGGAAAATGGGCGTGAGCAACGTGTTCTCCGCGGAGGAGAACATCCTCGGCGGCGCGCGTTACCTGGCACACATGAAAGACCGCATTCCGCAGCGAATCCAGGACCCGGACCGCACGCTGCTGGCCATGGCTGCCTACAACATCGGCATCGGCCATCTCGAGGACGCGCGCATCATCACGCAGATGCGCAAGAAGAACCCCGATCGCTGGTCGGACGTGCGCGCCAACCTGCCGCGGCTCTCGGATCCGCACTGGTATTCGCGGGTGAAACGCGGTTACGCCAATGGCCGCGAGACCGTGGAATTCGTCGAACGGGTCTCACAATTCGCAGCCATCCTCGAGACCCACGTGCCCGACCTGGAAGGCACGCAGGTGCTTTCCACCGAGCGCTGAGCCGGTGGCCGGATTGCGGCGGTTTGTGACCCGTGCACCCGGGGAAAGCCCGGGTTTTTCGCGGTAAAGACCCCTGTCCGCGGGCCGATAAACGGCTCGCGACATGAACATTCCGAACCCCGCCATCGCGGAGCGCCCCGCCGCGCCCGAAAACAGGCCCCACGGCCACGGTTCACATTCACGCCTCGACGTGACGTCGCAGCTCTACGGCCGCAGCCGCGAGACGCATGCGCTGTCGATGGCGCTGCGCCGTGCCGCCGCGGGTGGCGCCGAGCTCGTGGTGCTGTCGGGACCGGCGGGCATCGGCAAGACCACGCTGGTCCGGCAGCTGCGCATGCCGCTCGGCCAGCAACACGGCTACTTCATCTCCGGCAAGTTCGACCAGCTGCAGCGCGACGTGCCGTTCAGCGCCATCGTCAATGCGCTGCAGGACCTGGTGCGCCAGCTGCTCACCGAGAGCCAGGGCCAGGCGCGTGCCTGGCGCGACGCGATCGTCACCGCCGTCGGCCGCAATGGCCGCGTCATCACCGAGGTCATCCCGGCGCTGGAGCGCATCATCGGGCCGCAGCCGCCGCTCGCGGTGCTCGAGTCCGCCGAATCGCAGAACCGCTTCAACCACGTTTTCCAGAATTTCCTGCAGGTGTTCTGCCGCGAGAACCGCCCGCTGGTGGTGTTCCTCGACGACATGCAGTGGGCCGATCCGGCCAGCCTGCGCCAGCTGACGTCGCTGTTGTCGTCGGCCGGCACGCATTCGCTGCTGGTCATCGCTTCCTGCCGTGACAACGAAGTCGCGCCCACGCATCCGTTCATGCTGGCGCTCAAGGAGCTCGAACGCCGCTCGGTGCCGGTGCACACCGTGCCCGTGGCGCCGCTCGGCTGGTCGGACATCACGCAGTTCATCGCCGATTCGCTGCTCATGGACGCGGACACGGCGGCGCCGCTGGCCGAAATCGTGCGCGAGAAAACCGGCGGCAATCCGTTCTTCATGCGGCAGTTCCTGCAGAAACTGCAGTGTGACGGCCTGCTGACTTTCGACGCCGCCACCGGCACCTCCCGCTGCGACCTCGCCGCGGTACGCAACCTGGACATCACCGAGAACGTCGCCGACCTGGTCGCCCAGAAGTTAGGCCGCCTCGATCCGGAGACCCAGCGCGTGGTCTCCATCGGCGCCGCCATCGGCAACCGCTTCGACCTCGCCACGCTCGCCAGCGTGGCCGCCTGCACGCCGGAGCGCGCCGCGGAGCTGCTGGCCGCGGCCGTGCGCGACAACCTGCTCGTGAAACCGCAGGCGCAGGGTGACGCCGGCAGCCCCGTGACCTACGCCTTCCATCACGACCGCGTGCAACAGGCCGCCTACGCGCAGGTGCCGGCCGCGACGCGTCCCGCCCTCAACCTCGACATCGGCCGCACGCTGCTCGCCGCGGCCGGCGAGGACGTCTCGGGCCAGTTGTTCGAGATCGTCAATCACATGAACCAGGGCATTGCGCTCATCGACAGCCGCGCCGAGCGGCTGCGGCTGGCGAAGCTCAACCTCGTGGCCGCCACGCGCGCGCGCAATTCCACGGCCTACGACCTGGCGATGCGCGCCTGCCGCAGCGTCATCGAGCTGCTCGGCTGGGATGCCTGGGGCGAGAACTATCCGCTGGCCTTCGAGGCCCATTCGAAGCTGGCCGAGTGCCAGTCGCTCATGGCCGATTTCGAAGGCGCCTTCAACACCATCGAGGCTGCGCTGCCGCACACGCGCGGCGTGGCCGATCGCGGCCGCCTGCTCACGGTGCGCACGCACACCTACCTCAGCATGGGCGACATGACGGGCGCAGTGGCCTGCGGGCGCCAGGCCGCGCAGCTGTTCGGACTCGATCTGCCGGATCGTCCGGAACTGGTGCGCGAGCAGTTGCAGAGCGAAATCGGCTCGATCATCGGCTGGTCGAGCCGCAACAGCATCGAGAGCCTGCTCGAACTGCCGCCGATGACCGACCCGGATCGCGTGGCGCTGATGTCATTGCTCATGCACTGCATCCCGCCGGCCTACCAGGTGAACCCGGAGCTGTTCGCGCTCATCTGCTGCAAGATGGTCAGCCTGTCGATCGAACACGGCAATTGCCCGATGTCGGCCAAGGGATACGGTTCGTTCGCCGTGATCCTGAGCGGCATCGTCGGCAATTACCGCGACGGCGACCGGTTCGGCAAGCTCGGAGTCGACCTGTGTGAACGCCTGAACGACGTCACCGTGCGCTCGGCCTGCCACTTCACCTGGGCCGCGTTCGCGTCCGCCTGGGTGCGGCCCATCGACGAGAGCATCGAGGTGTTCCGCGAAGGCGTGCGCTTTGGCCTCGCGAGCGGCGACCATCCGCACGCGGCGTATTGCGCGGCGCGCATGGTCACCCACGTCATGTTCCGCGGCACGCCGCTCAACGCGGCGCACGCGGCGGCGGAAGAAGCGCTGCAGCTGCTGCACAGGCTCGGCGACACCACCAACGTTTCACTGCTGAGGTCGCGCGTGCGCCTGGCCGAGTGGCTGCGCAGCGAATCCGCGGGCGCCACCCTGGATACCGCCGGCTACGACGAAGCGGCCACGCTGCGCGAGCTGCAGGCCGCCAACGTGAGCAAGAGCATGCTGTCGCACTTCCAGGCGCTGCGCGTGATGCAGCGGTACCTGGCGGGCAACTTCCAGGAGGCGTGGCAGATTTCGCGCGTGTCGGACGAACTGCTGCCCTACAACGTCGGCATGATGACCATCGTCGAACACGCCTTCTTCCAGTGCCTTTCGGCCACGGCCGTTTGGCAGGGCGCCCCCGACAGCGAACGCGAGGCCCTGGCAGCGCGACTCGATGAACGGTCGCGCGCACTCGAGACCTGGGCCGCGAGCTGCCCGGCCAACTTCTCGGCCATGCAGCTCACCGTGGCCGCGGAACGCGCCCGCGTGGAGGGCAGGACCCAGGCTGCCGACGAACTCTTCGAGCGCGCCATGGACGCGGCGCGCGAGTCGCGATTCGTGCAGGTCGAGGCCATAGCCAGCGAGCTCGCCATGCATCACTGGCTGGGACGCGACACCGCGCGGGCGGCGTCGCTGCGCGAACGCGCCGTCGCCGCCTGGCTGGCGTGGGGAGCGACGCGCAAGGCCCGGGCTCTTACAGCGCGCGGACCTTGATGCTGCGGTAGGCCACGGCATCGCCGTGGTCCTGCAGCAGGATGTGTCCCGTCGAGGCGGCGCCGAATCCGGCCGTGTTCTTGAACTTGCTCGCGGCCACGTGCGCCTTGAACTCATCCGAGTTGCGGTTGAACTCCAGCACCTTCACGCCGTTGAGCCAGTGCTCCACCGACCCGTCGGCGCGGCACACGATACGCGCGTGTTGCCACGCATCCACCTTGGGCGCGATGCCGACATTGGTCATGAGCTTGGCACGCGGCAGCACGTCGTACAGCGATGCCAGCGTGCGATTGCCGTCGATGCCCTGCCTGGCATCGGCGTGGCGCTCGTCGTCGAGCACCTGGTACTCGAGGCCCAGCGGCGCGCCGCTGGCCGGATCGTGCGGCGCGGTCAGCAGGTAGAAGATGCCGCTGTTGGCGCCGGCACTCACCTTGAACTCCGTCTGCAGCTCGAAGGCGCCGAATTGCTCGTCGGTCATGATGTCGCCGCCGCCACCCTTGGCCTGCACCGCGAGCTCGCCGTTGGCCAGCGACCACCCCTTCGCGGGGAATCCCTTGCCCGCGGCGCTGCGCCAGCCTTTCGCGGACTTGCCATCCCATAACAGCCGCCAGCCCTGGGCCTGCTCGTCCGGATCGAGGTTGTTGGGGATGTTGTTGCGGATGAGGATGCCCATCCTCGGGCGCGGCTGCAGGTTTTCGGTGTGTACCACGAGGTTCTTCCACGACGTGGTGCGTCCCGCCTCGTCCGGGCTGTTGATCGAATGCACCTGCAGGCCGATGAAACCGGACTTGGTGGCGTCGTCGATGACGTCCGCCACCGCGCCGTCGTTGATCCACACGCGCAGCCGCGGCCCGATGGCCTCGATGCGGTAGTGGTTCCATTCGCCGAACTTGTACAGCGGCTTCGACGCCGGGTTCATCTCGCCGGTGGAGAACCAGCCGCGCTGTGCTTCTTCGTAGATGTGCCCGCTCCACTGGCGCGGGCTCGGGTCGATGTCGGCCTGGTAGCCGTGCACGCGGCCGTTCTCGAATTCGGGCGTCGACAGGCTGCGGAACTGCACGCCGGAATTGGTCGGACCGACGTCCTGGCGCACGTCGAACTCGAGGATGAAATCCCCGAAGGTCTTCTCGGTGACCAGGAAGCTGTTGGGTACGCCGGGCCGCGACGAACCGACGATGGCGCCATCGACCACCTTGTAGTCCGCCGCGCCGCCGAGCTGTTTCCAGCCGTTCAGCGTCTTGCCGTCGAACAGCGGCGTGCGCGGATCACTGGCCGCGCCCGCCAGCCCCGTCACCAGCACGGCGCCCATGCACATCCACGTTCTCATGCGTCGTCCTCGATTACTTCTTCGGCGTCGTCGCTTCGACCTGGATGGCCAGGTCGACCTTCATGTCGAAGCCGAAGTTCTTGCCCCAGTTGATACCGAAATCTTCGCGGTTGATCGTGGCCTCGGCATCGGCTCCGCAGAGGTTCTTGTCCTGCATCATCGGGTGGGCGCGGCACTTGAAGGAATTGATCTTGAGCGTCACGGGCTTGGTTACGCCGTGCAGCGTGAGATTGCCCTGCACTTCCGTCGGCGCCCCATCCTTGAAGTTCGTGAGCGTGCCCTTGTAGGTGGCCTTGGGATACTTGGCGACGTCGAAGAATTCATCGGACTTGAGGTGTGCCTCGAGGTCGGCGACGCCGGTGAGCACGGTGCCCGGCTCGAGCGAAAGGTCGACGGTGCCCGTCTTGCCCTCGGGATCGAGGACGATTTTGCCGTTCGCACCCGAGATGATGCCGCGCCACTTCGAGACTCCACCGAAGTGGTCGGCCTCGAATGCGACGTGGGCGTGTCTCGGATCGATGTCGTAGGTCACGGGTGCCGCCAGCGACACACTGCCGATGGCAGCCAGCACGAGGGACACGGATAAAGCGCGCATGGAATCCTCCTTGAGTGGAGACACGTGGGGGGCCGGACGCTAACACAAAGCCGCCGGATGGGCGCTGCTATGTCGGCTCGCGCCTACGCCCGGCGAAGAAGCCGTTGAGGAGCCTGGCGCTCTCCTCCATGAGCACGCCGCCGAACACGTCCACGCGATGGTTCATCGACGGCAGCGTGAAGATGTTGGTGGTACTGCCGGCGGCGCCGGCCTTCGGATCCCAGGCGCCGAACACCAGCCGCGCGACGCGCGCATGGATGATGGCGGAGGCGCACATCACGCAGGGCTCGAGCGTCACGTACAGCGTGGTGCCGGTGAGGCGGTAGCTGCCGAGCGCGCGCCCGCCGGCACGCAGCACTTCGATTTCCGCGTGGGCGGTCGGGTCGTGCCCGGCGATCGGACGATTGGCGCCCACCGCCAGTACCGCCTCACCCTGCACGAGCACGGCGCCCACCGGCACTTCGCCCGCGGCCTCGGCGCCGCGCGCCGCCTCGAGGGCCAGCCGCATGAAATCGATGTCGCTTCGCATGGCCATGGATGGAGACATTCTCCGACAGTGCGCCGATTCCGGCGCGGCGACATTATCTTCCATGGCGACCGTGCGCATCGGCATTTCCGGCTGGCGATACGAACCCTGGCGGAAGGTTTTCTATCCCGACGACCTCGCGCAGCAGCGTGAACTCGAATTCGCGTCGCGCGCCTTCCCCAGCATCGAGATCAACGGGTCGTTCTATTCCCTGCAGGCACCGGCCAGCTGGAAAGCCTGGCACGACGCGACTCCCGACGACTTCGTCTTCAGCGTGAAGGGGCCGCGTTACATCACCCACATCCTCCGGCTCAGGAATATCCTGCGCCCGATGGCGAACTTCTTCGCCTCCGGCATCTTCAACCTGCGCGGCAAGCTCGGTCCCATCCTCTGGCAATTCCCGCCGCAACTGCCCTACGACGCCGCGCGCTTCGAGGAATTCCTGGCCATGCTGCCGCGCGACACCATGGCGGCGCTGCGGCTCGCGCGGCGGCGTGACGCGCGCATGCGCGGGCGCGCCGTGCTGCGCATCGACGCGCGGCGCGGCCTGCGGCACGCGGTCGAGGTGCGCCATCCCAGCTTCGCCAGCGCGGAATTCGTCGCGCAGCTGCGCCGCCACGGCGTCGCGCTGGTGGTGGCGGATACCGCCGGCAAGTGGCCCTACCTCGAAGACGTGACGGCGGACTTCATGTACCTGCGGCTGCACGGCGACAAGCAGCTCTACGCCAGCGGCTACACCGATGCGGCGCTGGAGCGCTGGGCCGAGCGCATCCGCCGCTGGCAACTCGGCAGCGAACCGCGCGACGCGCAGCGCGTCGCCGGGCGTGCGGCCACGCGCCGCGAACGCGACGTGTTCTGCTATTTCGACAACGACACCAAGGTCCGCGCGCCCTTCGACGCGGATCGCCTGATGAAGCGGCTCGGCCTGCAACGATCGGATCCCGACTTCCGCTTTCCCGGCCGGCAGCGATTGCGCAAGGTCCGCCCGGTGACGCCCCTGCCGCCCTTTCGCTGGCGGCGCCCCGGCACCGCGCTCAGGAAGGCAGGGCGAGGCTGATCACGCCGGCGACGATGAGCACTGCACCGGCGATGCGCCATGGACCCGACGATTCGCGCAGCAGCCGCGATCCGAACCAGGTACCCACCAGCGTGGACAGCTCGCGCGCCGGCGCGACGTGGCTTACGGGCGCGAGGCGCATGGCGAACAACACCAGGATGTAACCCAGCGGACCCAGCACGCTCACCACGATGACGGACTTGCGGTACACGCGTGCCTCGTGCGCCACCCGCGCGCGGTCCCGCCAGGCGCGCGGCGCGAGTACCAGCATGCGGAACAGGTTGCCGGTGAAGTCCACGATGAAGGGAGAAATGAGCAGCACCTTCACCGCGAAACCGTCGTTGAGCGTGTAGGCCGCGATCAACGCGCCGGTGAGCAGGCCGTAGAAGACGCCAACGCCCGGCGCACGTTCGTGGTGACCCACGAGGCCGGCCACCAGCAGGATGCCGCCGACGATGAGCACCAGCCCCAGCACCGACTGCAGGGTGGGAGCTTCGCCCAGCAGCAAGGCGGCGCCGATGAACGACAGCAACGGCCCGGTGCCGCGCGCGATCGGATACACCACGGACAGATCCGAGTGCCGGTAACCGGTCTGCAGGGAAATCGAATACAGCAGGTGCAATACCGAGGTCGCCGCCAGGGCCAGCCAGTGCCGCGCCCCGAAATCCGGCTGCTCGACCAGCACGATGCCGACCACGATGGGCCCGTAGACCAGCACCGACCCCGCCGAGAACAGCCACACGAAATGCCGCGACTCGGCCGCGAACTTCGCGGAGATGTTCCAGCTCGCGTGCGTGACGGCGGCGAGCAGCACCAGGAACAGCGCGGTGAGGGTCATTCGACCTGCGCCGCCAGTTTCTTCGGGGCCAGCACGCGATAGCTGTCCTTGAGCAGGCCGTCGACCTCGTCCCAGTCGGTCGCCGCGTCGATGCGCAGGCCGGCGATGTTGGCGAACCACACCGGCCGGAAGAACGGCGCGCGGCGGAAGCGTTCGGCTTTGCAGGCCTGGGCAGAAAGCCGGAAAGTCAGCACGATGGCCGGCCCGGCGGTACCGGCCGCGCGCGCATACGCCTCCGGGCGGCCGCCTTCAATCGCGAGCACATGCGCGAAGTTCTTGCCTCGAACGCACCAGCGCACGCCTTCCCAGGCGGATTCTTCGACGACTTCGGGCAGCTCGAGGCACACCAGGCGGAGGCGCGCGAGCACCTGCCGCGGCACGGCGTCGGACGGCGGAGGATTCATCGCCGCGATCTTCACTCGATTCCGGCGCCGTGTGTAAAAATCGCGCGCATGGAGACCGGCAAGCCAGAACTCGACGCCTATTGGACCCAGTGGCTGCGCGAAAGCATGAAGATGGGCGTGGACCTGGTCGAGCTGTTGGAGAAATTGCGCAAGCAGGGATTCACGGACAAGGCCATCGCCGCGGGCTTCGACGCGGTGCGCCCGAAGAACGACTGCACCGAGGAAAGTTTCTCGCCGCCGCTGCTGCGGCGTAACCCGCCGGGCCTCAGGCGTTTCGACGACCCGCGGGTCGAGCTCTACGTCTACGACGGGTTCCTGAGCCGCCGCGAGTGCGAACGCCTGGTCGGGCTCATCGACCATCACCTGCGGCCTTCGACCGTGTCCTTCGACAACGGCGACAAGGGATTCCGCACCAGCCAGACCTCGCACCTGTCGCATCTCAGGAGCCCGGTGGCGCTGGGCATCGACGAGAAGATCTGCAAGACGCTCGGCATCCGCGCCGATTATTCCGAGGGCATCCAGGCGCAGCGTTACGACGTCGGCCAGCAGTTCAAGCCGCACTGGGACTATTTCGAACCCGGCACGCGCGAATACCTGCGTTTCGCCGGCACGCGTGGCAATCGCACCTGGAGCTTCATGGTGTACCTGAACGAAGGCATGGAAGGCGGCGGCACGCGTTTCACCGAGCTGGGCCACACCTTCACGCCCACGCTGGGCCAGGCGCTGTTCTGGCACAACCTGAACCGCGACGGCAGCCCCAACAAGTTCACCATGCACAGCGGCGAGCCGGTGACCAAGGGCCACAAGATCATCATCACCAAGTGGTTCCGCGCCGTGGGCGACGGACCCGTCTTCTTCGGATGACCGCAACCGACAAGCCTGTCGACAACGACGAACTCAAGCGGCTGAGCTGGGCCATGAAGCTCGCCACCGACATGTCCAAGTCGGTCGAGCGCCTGCGCAAGCTTGGTTATTCGGACCGCGCCATCGTGGTGGCTTTCGAGAAGGTGCGGCCTCGCGGCAATTCACTGGAAGGCGGAGCGCTCAACAACCCGCCGCTGCTGCAACGCAAGCCGCCGAACCTGCGCAAGGTCGAAACCGGCAACCAGGTCGAGTTGTACACGCTCGAGGAATTCCTGAGCCCGCAGGAATGCGAACGCGTCATCGCGCTCATCGGCCATCACCTGATGCCCTCGACGTTGAGTTACGTGCCGGACGACAAGTCCTTCCGCACCAGCACCACCGCCGAGCTGTGCCACCTGCGCAGCCCGCAGGCGCTGAAACTCGACGAGAAGATCTGCCGCACGCTCGGCATCCGCACCGAGTATTCCGAGGGCATCCAGGCGCAGCGCTACGACGTCGGCCAGCAATTCAAGCCGCACTGGGACTATTACCCACCGGACAGCGAGCTGTTCAATCGTTACGCGGGCGTGCGCGGCAACCGCACCTGGACCTTCATGGTCTATCTCAACGAGGGCATGCAGGGCGGCGGCACGCGTTTCACCGAGCTCGGCATCACCTTCACGCCGAAGCTCGGCCAGGCCGTGTTGTGGAACAACCTGAAGCCCGACGGCACGCCCAATCCGGCCACCATGCATTGCGGTGAACCGGTGATCTCGGGCTACAAGGTCATCATCACCAAGTGGTTCCGCGTGTTCGGGCACGGCCCCGTGTTCTACTAGATATTCCGCGCCGCCATTTCGCGGCTGATGTATTCGGATTGGCGCAGCGCCAGCGCCACGATGGACAGCGTCGGATTCGCCGCTGCCGCCGTGCTGAACACGCTGCCGTCGGAGATGAACAGGTTGCGGACGTCGTGCGCCTGGCCCCAGGCATTGGTGACACCGTCGCGCGGATCGGTGCACATGCGCGCGGTGCCGAGATTGTGCGTGGCCATCGGTGAACCCTGGCTGTGCAGCACGCGTTTCGCGCCCGCGCCCTCCATCACCCGCTGGCATTGCTGCTGGCCGTGCGCGCGCATGGCGATGTCGTTGGGATGCTCCTCGACGTGCACGTGGGCCACCGGCAGCCCGTACGCGTCCTTCGCCGTCTTGCTGAGCGTGATGCGGTTGCCGGGCCGGGGCAGGTCTTCGCCGACGATCATCACCGCCGCCATGTTGCGATACGCGTCCATGAACGACGCATAGTCGCGGCCCCAGCCGTACGGCAACGCCGCCAGCGGCAAACTACCCACGTCCATGTTCACGAGCTCGATGAAGTAGCCCCCGGCGAAACCGCGCTTCGGATCGTGGACGGCCTCGTCCTCGATGAGCCCGGCCTGCGATGTGCCGCGCCACATGTGCACCGGCTTGTCGAACGTGGCCACGGTGAAACCCAGCACGTGGTGGCAGTAGTTGCGCCCCACCTGGTCGGAGGAATTCGCCAGGCCGCGCGCGAACTTCCCGGACTCTGACAGAAGCAGCAGCCGCGCCGTCTCGATGGCATTGCCGGCGACACACACGGCGCGCGCCCTCTGCCGCTGCTCGACGCCCTGCGCATCGCGATACACCACGGCTTTCACGCGGCCGTCGCTGCCATGTTCGATGCGCGTGGCCATCGACTGGATGCGCAGGTCGAGCTTGCCCGTGGCCTCGGCGCGCGGGATCTCGGTGTACAGCGTGCTCCACTTCGCGCCCATCTTGCAGCCCTGCACGCAGAATCCCTGCTGGATGCAGAAGCCGCGCCCGTCCTGCGCGCGCGAATTGATCGCGACGTAGCCGCTGTGCGCGCGCCGGTAGCCGACCTTCTTCGCGCCCGCGTACATCACCTTGAAGTTGTTGGACGGCGGCAGCCCCGGGTTGCCCGCGCGACGCGTGACACACAGCCGCTCCTCGGCGAGCGCGGTGTACTTCATGAGTTCGTCGTGCGCGATCGGCCAGTCGATCAGCGACGTGCCGGGCACCGCGCCGTAGGTGGTTCGCGCACGGGTCTCCCAGTCGCTGATGCGCGGCGTGACCGCGCCCCAATGGGTGGTCGTGCCGCCGACGGTCTTGGCGATCCAGGCCGGCAGGCCCGGGTTGGTTTTCGCGGGCGCCCAGTCGCCGCTGCTGGTGCGCGGATCCAGCCAGGTCAATTGCGCGAAGGCCTCGTTGGGCACCTGCGAGAAACTCGCCAGCGACTCGCGCTTGCCCGCTTCCAGCAGCACCACCTTGATGCCGCGCCGCGTGAGCTCGTGCGCCAGCGTCCCGCCGCCGGCACCGGAGCCGATGATGACCACCACGCCATCGTCACCGTGTTCATGACGTGCCATACGCGTCTCAGGACCCGGCGTCCGGCATGGGACCGCCGTCGGCCAGCGGTACTTCGGGCAACCAGCGCAGGTCGTTGAAACCGCGATGCAGGTACCCGCCCTTGGAGAAGGCCTCGCCTTCGTAACCGAAATACGCGTACGCGAACGGCGTGGAATATAGAACGCTCAGCGTCTTGACGCGGAATGCCTGGAAGAACGCGGAGGGCTCTATCTTCCGCAGCGCTTCGACGCGGCGCTCTTCGCTGTCGGCGGCAAACCCCGATCCCAGCGAGGCGATGCCGTCGTCGTACGACTTGCGGACCGCGGGATCACGCGCCGCATCGGCGTCGGCCGCGTGCACCACGGCCGCATACGCGGCGTCTTCGAGTCCATCGTGCGGCAGCAGGGTCCGGGCCGCGGCCAGCAGGATGGCACCCTGCCCGGTGGTGAATGCCGCGAGATCCAGCGCCCAGGCGCGCGAAGGCGCCAGCAATGCGAGCGGACTGCCCACCGCGAGCCAACCGGTGAGAACACCCGTCACCTTCAGAAAGCCGCGGCGATCCGCGACGCCCGTCGAGCTCATGGCAACCCCCGCGCCAGCCGGCCGTGGGCGCTAGATACCACCTTCGCCGGCCGCGGTCACCTTCGGGCCGGGAGACCGATCAGGTCTTGAGATGCCACCATTCGCGCAGTGACTTGCACTGGCCCTTTTCGTCGAACTCGAGCACGAACACGCCGTCGAGCTCCAGCAACGCACCCGTCGAGGCAACCTTGAAGCTGGCATGCCAGTGCGCGACGCCGGTGTTGCCGGTGACCGAGATCACCTTCGACCCGAACTCGACGTCGCGGTGCTCGGCCGTGACGTTGCGCCAGTATTCCTCGATGCCGGCGCGGCCCTGCTTGGGCGCGTCGAAGGGCATCTCATGGTAAGTCGCATCCGGCGTGAACAACTTGCCGGCCGCGGCCGGGTCGCGCGCCTCCCAGGCTGCGCCGTACTTCTGCAGCCAAGCTTCCAGTGCCGGGGTGGTGAGATCTTTCGCGTGCGCGGCGCCGGCCGCCGCCAGCATGCCCGCCACCAGCAGCGATCGAAGAATTCGTGCGCGCATGCCGTTCTCCTATTTCCTGGTCTTCTCGACTTCCTCGCGCACCAGCTCGAGCAACTGCTGTGGACCGAAGTCGTCCAGTGGCCGGCCATTCACGAAAAACGTCGGCGTCTGTTCCACCTTTAGCGCCACGATGTCTTCGCCGTCCTGCTGCAACACCGCGGTGGCGGCCGGCGATGCGGCGTCGATGCGCGCCTTCGGCAGGTCCACCCCCACGTCGGTGGCGATCTTGCCGATGTGCGGAATGTTGGGCGCCTGGTGCGAGGCCCACTCTTCCTGCCGCTCGAACAAGGCGTCGAGCACGGGCTCGAACTTGCCCTGCGCCTTCGCGGCCAGCAGCAGGCGGATAGCCTGGTCGGAGCCCTTGTGGAAAGGCGCAAAGCGCACCACCACGCGGACTTCCTTGGGATACAGCAACTGGATCTGCTTCACGACAGGCGAGAAGGCCGCGCAGGCGCCGCAGGCCGGATCCAGGAATTCGACCAGCGTAACAGGCGCTTTGGCGGGACCGATCACCGGCGAGTGCGGGCGCACGAGGCGCGCCTGGAGCTCGGGCGACAGTGCCGCGTTGGGTGGCATCGGACTCACGGCCGGTGGGGACGCGGGTGCGGGTGCGGGAGCCGGCGTCGCGGCAGCCGCCGGCGCGGCATCCTGCCGGGCACAGGCACCCAGGGTCACGAACATCAGGCAGAGCGGCAGCAGAGAACGTCGATGCATGGGATCACTTCCAGTGGCGCGGAGACGCAGATGGTAAACGTCCGCGGGCTTCAGAGCATTTCGAGCGGTCGCGCCCGTGCCGGCGGCGGAAAGGCGCGGTCGATGGCCTCCAGGTCTCGCGGCGACAGCTGAATGGGCAGCGCGCCCGCGTTCTCGCGCACGTGTGTCGGCGAGCCGGTGCGCGGAATGGCGACCACCCCGTCCTGGCGTATGACCCAGGCCAGCGCAATTTGCGCCGGCGTCGCGCGGTGGTGCGCCGCGATGTCACGCAACGTCGCATTGCCGAGGATGCGTCCCTGCTCGATGGGCGTGTAGGCCATGATGTTGAGGCCGCGGTGTCGAGCCGCGGGCAGCAGGTCGAACTCGATGCCACGCCGCGAGACGTTGTAGAGCACCTGGTTGGTCGCCACCGCGTTGCCGCCGGGGACGCGGGCGAGTTCCTGCAGGTCCGACACGTCGAAATTGCTCACGCCCCAACTGCGGATCTTTCCCGCCTTCACGAGCTCCGCGAAAGTTTCCACCACCACCTCGAGTCTCTCGCCCTGCCGCCAGTGCAGCAGGTAGAGATCGATGTGTTCCACGCGCAGCCGGCGCAGGCTGTTCTCGCAGGACGTGGTGATCCGCTTGCGGGTGGTGGCATTGCCCGGCAGCACCTTGGTGACCAGGAACACTTGCTCGCGCCGTCCCGCGATGGCCTCTGCGACCAGTTCCTCGGAGGCGCCGTCGCCGTACATCTCCGCGGTATCGATCAGCGTGAGGCCCAGGTCGATGCCGAGCTGCAGCGCTTCTATCTCCCTGCTGCGCCGGCCCGGATGATCGCCGAGTTGCCAGGTGCCCTGGCCCAGCACCGGCACTGACGCTCCCGCCAGGTTGGTGAAACGCATGCGCAAACTTCCCGCCTTTCGGATCGCACTGCAACCTTTTGCCAGGCTCCCGGCCCCATTCTACGAACCTGGAGCAACCGTTTTTTGTCCGTGGGCACCGCCATCGGCGGTTGGTGAGGCCAGACCCCACAGTTCATCGAGGCGTCGTCCCGCCGGGATTGCACCGCCTGCCTGACTCGCCGTTCCCGCGGACTCAGCGCCCGGGATTTCAGCGGTAGTAGGCGTCGCGGAACGGCTGCAGGTGGGCGTGGTACCTGGCGGCTGCGCCCACGCTCGAGGTGCTGATGGGCTCGCGCACCTGCGCCACGCTCACGGTCTGCACCGCGCGCTTGCGCAGGTGCGGCGTGAGCGTGGCCTCCTCGGGGTCGAGGCCGGCGTGCGCGAGGATTTTCGCAATCCACGGCGCGGGATCCGCCACCAGCTCCTCGTACGGCACGGTGAAGATGCGATCGGGAAAGATAGCGGTCCAGTGCGCGTACAACTCGTCTTCGAGCCGGAAATGCCGGGCGATGTCGCCGAGCGACCAGCACCACGGGATGGTGCCAGTGCCGAAGAAGCTGCGGAAACAGGAGATGGCCGTGTCCTCGGCATTCCTGCGCAACCAGATCACCTTCGCCTTCGGCAGTGCGTGCAGGATGAAGCCGAGGAAGCGCGAATGATTCAGCGTCTTGTCGACGATGCGGCCTTCGTGGCCGAACCGTTGCCCGAGCATCGCGAGGTAGTCGCGGCCGACGTCGCCCCACGGGTCCGCTGAATCCGTGCGCTGCTGGTACTCCAGCCCGCCGCGAAGCGAAAAATCCCCGGCCGGAATCAGTGCGCAGCAGAACAGGTTCACTTCTTCGCCGTCGGCCACCGCGGAATGGCTGGCGAGGATCTGCTCCACCAGCGTGGTGCCGGAGCGCGGCAGGCCGGTGACGAAAATCGGGCGCTTGCTGTCGCAACCCGAAGGCGCGAGGCGCGCCAGGTTCTGCGGCGTGAAGTCGCGCATCACGTCGCGCGCGTGGCGCTCCATGGCAGCGGCATCGAACGGCGTGCGCATTTTCGCGGCGCCTTCGCGGTACGCCGCGAACGCGCCGTCGTGGTCGCCGCAATCGTGCCGCGCCTTGCCCAGCGCGTAGAGAAAGGCCGCCTGTGAATCGGGCGGCGTGCCTCCCAGCTTCGGCGCCAGGACTTGCAGGCTCGCGAGGTCCGGGTCTCCCGGTGAGAACCGGTGGATGGAGGACAGCGCGAGCCGGTAATGCCCGTTCAGTGGCGCGAGTTCGATCATGCGCCGCGCCAGTTCCGCCGCGCGCTCGAACTCCCCCATGCGCGCCGCGAGCGACTGGTGCAGGCTCAGCACGGCGGGATGCTGCTGGACCGCCGCCGGCAGCCGATCGAGCCCGTCACGCGCGGCGTCGAGCCGCCCGCGCACCGCCAGCATGCTGCAGTAGTGCAGCGCGCGCTCGAGCGAGCGCGGCTCCGTCAGCGAGAAGCGCCGTGCGGCTTCCAGCGCATACTCGATTTCGCCCACCTGGTTGGCGACGGCCTCGACGTTGCCCCAGTGGATCCCCGAAGGGGGACCCTCGCGAATTTCTTCGGCGACCAGCGCGGCGACACGCCGGCGATCGAATCGCCGGAACGCTTCTCTGACCTGCGTGAGCCGGGGCGGCGGGGAATTCATCGGCGCCATGGTATCCGACGGCCACCTGCGGCCGATGCACCGTTATCATTCAGCGCAATTCTTTTGACCTGGGTGACCCGATGACCACGACCCGACGTGAATTCATGCTCGCCACCGGCGCTGCCCTCGCCGCCAGCCGCAGCTTCGCGCAGGCATCCTCCGATGGCGACGCCGAGCGCCTGGTCGCGGAGATCGCCGAGGAATTGCTGGCCGATTATCCCGAGAGCGCGACGTCGCTCGGCATCGACGCCGGCACGCGCGTGGCGCTCAAGTCGAAGCTGCAGGATCGCTCGCCCGCGGGCCAGCAGGCCATCGCGCAGCGCGTAGCTCGCCGCCTCGAAAAACTCACGGCCATCGATACTGCGGCGCTCGGTGATGCCGCGCGCATCGACGTCGACGTGGTGCGCACCGCGCACGAATTCGCGCAGGAAGGATTCGCCTTCCCGTACGGCGACGTGGCGCTGCTGAATTCCAACTGGTCGTATCGCAATGCGCCGTACGTCGTGGCGCAGAACACCGGCGCCTTCCTCGAAATCCCCAGCATGCTCGACGAGCAGCACACGGTGGCGACACCTGAAGACGCCGAGGCGTACCTCGCGCGCCTCGAGGCCTACGCTGGACAGATCGATGGCGAGACCGAGCGGCTCAGGAGCGCGGCGGCGCAGAACGTGATCGCCCCGAATTTCCTGCTGGACAAGACGCTGGGCCAGCTGCGCCAGGCGCGCAGCGGCAAGGTAGAGGATTGGACGCTGGTGCAGTCGCTGGCCAGGCGCACCGGATCCATGACGGGCGATTTCGCCGCGCGTGCCGCGAAGCTCGCGGCCGACAAGGTGGCGCCCGCGCTCGACCGCCAGTACGCCGAACTGCTGGAGCACCGGCGGCGTGCCACCAGCGACGCCGGCGTCTGGAAGCTGCCGCGCGGCGACGAGTACTACGCCTGGACGCTGCGCGCCGGCACCACGACGCGCATGACGCCCGACGAGATCCATCGCCGCGGCCGCGAAGAGCTGCGCGCGCTGCAGGCGCGCATGGACAGCATCCTGCGCAAGGAAGGACTCACCCAGGGCACGGTGGGGCAACGCATGACCGCGCTCGGCAAGGACCCGCGCTTCACCTTCGCCGAGAACGACGAAGGGCGCGCCCGGCTCATGGCCTTCCTCAACGCCCGCGTCGCCGACATGCGCACGCGCCTGCCGCGCGCCTTCAACACGCTGGTGCGGGGCAATTTCGAGATCAAGCGCATGGCGCCGGAGGTCGAGCCCGGTGCGCCCGGCGCCTACGGTGGCCCGGGATCCATCGACGGCAAGGTGCCCGGCAAGTTCTGGATCAACATGCTGCGCATGGGCGTGTTCACCACCTACAACACGCCGACGCTCACCTACCACGAGTCGCTGCCCGGCCACGTCTGGCAGGGCGAGTACACCTTCAAACTACCTCTGGTCCGGTCTCTGCTGGCGTTCAATGCCTACTCGGAAGGCTGGGCGCTGTACGCGGAACAACTGGCCGACGAACTGGGCGTGTACGACGAGGACCCCTTCGGCCGCCTCGGCTACCTGCAGTCGATCGCGTTCCGTGCCTGCCGCCTCGTGGTCGACACCGGCCTGCATGCCAAGCGCTGGACGCGCCAGCAGGCCATCGACTGGTTCGCCAGCACCAACGGCTCGACGGTCGACGAGGTCGCGGGCGAAGTGGATCGTTACTGCGCCTGGCCCGGCCAGGCCTGCGGCTACAAGGTGGGACACAGCGAGATCAACCGGCTGCGCACCCAGGCGCAGAAGACGCTGGGCAGGAAGTTCGACTTCAGGAAATTCAACGATGCGGTGGTGACGGGCGGCGGCGTGCCGATGCTCACGTTGGGCCGGAGCATCGACAGATTCATCGCAGAAAACAAATGAGACAGACCATGAAGAAACCGCACGCGTTCACCGTGATCCTCGCCTTTGCCACCCTGCTGCTGCTCGCGCAGCCCGGCTCCGCTGCCGACGACGCCAAGTCCGGCGCACCAGGCAAGCCCACCGGTCCCGACCGGATCTTCCAGGCCTCCGAGGTGACGAGCACCGGCTCGGTGACCATCGGTGGGAAAGCCGTGAACTACCAGGCCGTGGCGGGAACACTTGTGGTGCATGGACCCGGCTGGGACGACATCGCCTGGCGGGAACAGGCCGCCGCGCCCAACCCGGACAAGGACAAGGAGGGACTGCCGCCGGAGGCGTCGATCTTCTACACCGCGTATTTCAAGCAGGCCGGTGACAGGAACAGCGGCAGATTGGGCGGCGACCCCTCGCGGCCCGTGATGTTCATCTTCAACGGCGGCCCGGGGTCGGCGACGTTGTGGCTGCACATGGGCGCCTTCGGCCCGAAGCGCGTGGTGGTGCGCGAGGACGGGCACACACCGCCCGCGCCCTATCCCGTGGTGAACAACGCCTATTCGCTGCTCGACGTCTCGGACCTGGTGTTCATCGATGCTCCCGGCGCCGGCTTCTCGCGCATCGCCGGCAAGGACAAGGAGAAGGCGTTCTGGGGCGTGGACGCCGACTCGCACGCGTTCACGCGCTTCATCCAGCAGTTCCTCAACAAGTTCGGGCGGTGGAATTCGCCCAAGTACCTGTTCGGTGAAAGTTACGGCACCACGCGCGCGGCCGTGCTGGCCAACGAGCTGGCGCGCACGGCGAGCATCGACCTCAACGGCGTGGTGCTGCTGTCGACCATCCTGAACTTCGACCTGTCGGTAGATAGCCCGGCATTCAACCCCGGCGTCGACAACGCCTACGTCACCGCGCTGCCGACCATGGCCGCGACCGCCTGGTACCACAACCGGCTGCCTGGCACGCGTCCCGCCGAGCTCGAGCCCTTCCTGCGGGAAGTCGAAAAGTTCGCGCTCACGGAATATGCCGCAGCGCTGCAGCAGGGCGGACGGCTGGACACCGCGAGCCGCCAGCGGATCGCCGAGCGCCTCGCCGGCTACCTCGGCATCAGCGCGGACTACATCCTGAAGTCCAACCTGCGCGTCAATGGCGGCCAGTTCTCGCAGCAACTGCAGTTGCCCGGCGGCCTGACGACGGGCCGCATCGACACGCGGTTCTCCGGCCCCAGCCTCGACCTTCTCAG
This sequence comes from Steroidobacteraceae bacterium, assembly GCA_036274075.1. Classification (GTDB taxonomy): domain Bacteria; phylum Pseudomonadota; class Gammaproteobacteria; order Steroidobacterales; family Steroidobacteraceae; genus CADEED01. The sequence goes on from DASUGK010000037.1 coordinate 31,115, forward strand.
CAAGGAAGCGCAGTACGATCCGTTCATCAGCTCGGTGGGCTCGGCCTACGTGGCGGCGTGGAACGATTACGCCCGCCTGACGCTGCGGTATCCCGCCGAGGACGGCTTCAAGATCTTCGCGCCGGTGTTCCCGGCCTGGGACATGGCGCACCAGGCGCCGGGCATGCCGATGGCCTTCACGGGCCAGACCACCAACGTGATGCTCGACCTGGCAACGGTGATGAAGCAGAACCCGCATCTCAAGGTGTTGAACACCGGCGGCTACTACGACCTCGCCACGCCCTACTTCGAAGGCGTGTACGAGCTGGAACACCTGCCGATCCCGGAAGAGCTGCGCGCCAACATCGAGTACAAGTTCTTCCCGTCGGGCCACATGGTGTACCTGAACGAGCCGGCGCTCGCCGGCCTGCACGACACGGTGGCGGATTTCGTGCGGAGGACGTCGCATTAACGGCTTCTATCCCATCGGTACGCCCGGCACCGCCTGGGGCGCGCCCGAAAGAGCGCAGTGGCTTTCGCGGCAGCAGAAGCACCGCAGCTACTCCGAAGACGTCGTGGCGCGCATCGAGCGGCTCGCCGGGCGCTTCGACGTGCAGGAGTACGGACGGCTGGACTATCCACCCGACCACTATCGACTGCTCGCGGTGCGCAGCCGCGAGGTGCGCGACGATCGACCGTGGGTACTGATCACGGGCGGCGTGCATGGTTACGAGACCAGCGGCGTCCATGGCGCATTGCAGTTCCTCGAGCAACGCGCGGCCGGTTATCCCGTCAACCTGCTCGCCGTGCCCTGCGTGAGCCCCTGGGGCTACGAACGCATCCATCGCTGGAACGCCAATGCCGTCGATCCGAACCGCTCGTTCAAGGAAGGCGGCGCCGCCGGGGAATCGGCGGCGCTGATGCGCCTCGTGGCGCCGCTGCGCGGGCGATTCCTGGTGCACATCGACCTGCACGAAACCACCGACTCGGACGAGAGCGAGTTCCGTCCCGCGCTCGCGGCGCGCGATGGCAAGCCATTCGAGCCGGGCATCATCCCGGACGGGTTCTACCTCGTCGACGACAGCAGGAATCCGCAGCCGGAGTTCCAGCGCGCCGTCATTGACGCCGTGGCGAAGGTGACGCACATCGCGCCGGCAGACGGCCAGAACGAAATCATCGGTTCACCGGTGGTGTCGCCGGGCGTGATCCTGTACCCGATGCGCGAGCTGGGGCTGTGCGCGGGCATCACCGGGGCTCGCTACACCACCACCACCGAGGTCTACCCCGACAGCCCGCGTTCGACGCCCGCCATCTGCAACGAGGCCCAGGTCGCCGCGACCTGCGCGGCCATCGAGTTCGCGCTGGCGAAGTCGGCGTAGGCGCAGGGCCGCGCGACCCCTTCACGTCACGCCGGAACGCAGGCGCCCGCTGACGCCCGGGATTGCGGGCGCACGGGCGCGCTTCCTACGAAGCAGTGCAGTCCGGCGGATAAACAGCGCAAGGGATCTGACGGATGCTGGCTTCACCCCACATCGCAGGTGCCCCATGCGCAAATGGATTTTCGCTTCAGTGGCATTGCTCATCGGCGTACCCGCCGCGGCCCAGCAGGTAGAAGAGACCTCCGGGCCCGCCGCCGAGCTGGCTCTCAGCAACGACACGCTGTCGGCTCGTTACCTGTCCGAGGTCGACGGCTCGAAAGGCACGCGCTTCGTCGGCGGAGTCTTTCTCGGCGAAGAACGTGACCTCGTGCTGGACGCAGGCATGATGCTCGGCGTCGATCTCGGCCGGCGATTCGACTTCTCGGTCGGACCGAAGCTCTACGCCGCGCTCCTCCGCGACGAGAACGAAGACGTGATGGCGATGAGCCTCGGTGCCGAGATCCGCTTCTACTTCGATCCGCAACGGCGCTTCGCGCTCTCCGGCCAGGCCTTCTACGCGCCCGACATCCTCTCCTTCGGCTCCGCCGACAACCTCGTGGACCTGAGCGCGCGCGCCGAGATGCAGGTGGCCGAGGACTTCATGGCATTCGTCGGCATGCGCTGGTTCGAGTTCGACCTCACCAATAACGGCGGTGAACGCACGCTGCAGGAGGAATTGTTCGTCGGCCTGAGGTACGACCTCTGAGGCGCGCTATCGCGGCACGTAATCCAGCGTGACCTTGCGCGAGACGATCCCGACCGCGGTGCCGTGATCGAAGGCCGGATCGATCCGCCCCTGCAGTTCGTGGCGCACGATCACGTCGATGCTGCAGCGGGTCATCGTCGCCGTCGTGCTGGATTTCGCGAACGTCACGATGGGATCGATGCTGACGGCGTGGCTGCCGTCGGCGTCACTGTCTTCGCCGAGCGTGCCGCTCGAATAGCTCGTCGTTCCGCCGAGAAAACTGCATTCACCCTGGTAGCTCACCGCCACGCCGGCCGGCGCGCCTGTCGGCGCCCATGACACCACCACGGTTTCACCGTCGGTGACCTGCTGGTGATTGGCCGGCGTCACGATCGTGAACGGCGGCGGCAAGGCGACGCGCGAGTCCGGGGCATCCTCGGCCTCGACGCGATTGAACGACACGATGAAGTCGACGTGGGGCTGGTAATCGAACCGGGCGATGTAGTCGGGCGTGTAGATGGAATCGTTGTCGGCCATGGTGCGGCACAGGCCGTTGATGCAGGCCCGCAGGTAGTCGCCGCCATCCAGCCGGTACGAGGTGGGCAGCGACTTCCCATCGTTCAGGTTCGCGCGTACCACTGCCGTTTGCGGATCGCCGGATTCGACGGTCAGGTTGATGGTCATGCGGCCGGTGGGCACGGCGCCACCTTCGGGGCCGCTGGTGGAACTGCTCTTGGGATCGCCGCAGGACTGCAACCCGGCGCACAGCGCCGCCAGTCCGAGCATTCGTACGCACAAGTGGATCGTCTTCATGGCCGGCTCCCCATTGGTCCAGCATTCTTGTTTGCCGGCGAACCATCTACTGCAACCGCGCTGCGGCACAACTGCCCCGCGGCGAGTAGCAAAATCCGGTACCGTCGGCGGCGGACAGCGGTACGCGTCATCAAGTCCGACTTCCGCGGCGAGCTCGGGTTGTTATGGTCGCACCCATGGAACTGCACCGCGGACGACTCATCGATCACATCCAGCTGGTGGTCAAGGACATCGACGCCAGCAAGCGCTTCTACAAGGCCGTGTTCGCCGTGCTGGATATTCCCCTGGGCGGCGAAGCCGCGGACCACATCTGGGCCGACGAGTTGTTCATCTCCTGCCGGGACAGCGACGCCGCGCTCGGGCAGTTGACCGGCCGCGTCCATCTCGCCTTCCAGGGCAGGGATCGTGACACCGTGGATCGCTTTCACCGCGCCGCGATTGGCGCGGGCGGCAGGGACTTCGGCGCGCCCGGCGAACGCAAGTACCATCCGGGCTACTATGGCGCCTTCGTGCTGGACCCGGATGGCAACAACATCGAAGTCGTGTTCCATGGACCCGCGCAGAAATCGGCCGAGTCCGTCAAGGTCAGTTTTTGAATGAGCAAGCTGGTCATCGCCCTGGTCTTCGTCGCCGTGATACTCATCGGCGGACTGATGCAGCTGTTGAGGAACAGCAGCCAGCCCATGGGAACACCCGAGCAGCTCGAGCGCGCAAAGCAGCGCAACCGCGAACTCGAAGAAAAAGAGCGGCTCGAACGCGACGACTAACTGGTGCCGAGGCGTAGTTCCTCGATCGCGAGGCCGATCGCGAGCACGCGATCATCCTGGCACGGGGCACCGGCGATGGTCAGGCCCACCGGCGCCTCGCCCGGCGCATGGCAGGGAATCGAAAGTGCACAGCCGTCGAACAGGTTGACCAGCGACGGGTTGCGCAACATGCGGCTGTTGAAGCGGAAATAACTGTCGTCGCTCGCCAGGACTTCGGCAATGGTGGGCGCGGTTTCCGGCGTGCTCGGCATGAGCAGCGCGTCGAAGCCGTTCAGCGTCGCCGTGACGTCCTGCACGAAACGCCGGCGGCGCTGCAGCAGTTCGATGTAGTCGGCAGCGCCGATGGCCTCACCCGGCAGGATGCGCCTGGCGACCCGGGGGTCGTACTCATCGCCCCGCTTCAGCCACTCGCGATGCCACCAGTACGCCTCGGCGCTGCTGATGGCGCCGCGCGGGTTCACCTCGATGGCGCGCGCCAACACGGTGAACGGCAGGTCGACCACGCTAGCACCCGCCGCGGACAGGCGGCCCAGCGCGCGAGTGAATGCCGTCGATACAGCCGGGGACAATTCATCCAGCACCACCGCCTGCGGCACGGCGAGCTTCAGGCCGCGCAAATCCACCGCGGGCAGCCCGGCGTCCGACGCCGACAGCACTCGATCGAGCCGCACGCAATCCTCGACGGTGCGCGCGATGGGACCCACCGAATCCAGCGTCACCGACAGCGGCAACACGCCGTCGGGCGGCACGCGCCGTGCCGTCGGCTTGAAGCCGACCAGGCCATTGAGTGCCGCCGGGATGCGCACCGATCCGCCCGTATCGGTGCCGATGGCCGCCCAGGCCATGCCGTCCGTCACCGAGATGGCCGCGCCCGAGGAGGATCCGCCCGGAATGCGCGCCGCGGCCCGATCGAAGATGTTGCGCGGCGTGCCGTAATGCGGATTGATGCCGAGGCCCGAATACGCGAACTCAGTCATGTTGGTGCGGCCAATGAGGATGGCGCCCGCGGCCCGCAGCCGCTCGGCCACGGCGGAATCGCGCGCCGCGGGCGGCGCACCCGCCAGGACCTTCGAACCCGCGAGCGTGACCACGCCGGCCTCGTCGATGTTGTCCTTGATGGAAATGGGCAGGCCGGCGAGCAGCAATGGCGGCACCCCATTGCGGATCTGCGCGTCGATGCGATCCGCGGCCGCCAGCGACGAGTCGCGATGCACGCGCAGGAAAGTCCGTGCGCCCTCGCCCCGCGAATCGTCGATCGCAGCGAGCGCTCGTTCGACGAGCTCGCGGCTCGTGGGCCTGCCTGTCATGCGCGGGATCTTATAGCGTGCAGCCGCATCAGTGTCCTCCTTCGACGCGAACGCCCGCGTCGGCGAGCGCTCCGGCGAGGTCGATTTCGATGCGTGCCGCTTCGCCGCGCCTGATGTGTTGCAGATGCAGAGTCGGGCCCGCGAGCACTTCGATGCCGCGCTTCAACACGCTGCCTGCGGCGCGGATGCCCGCCTTGTGCTGATCGAATCGCTGCGCGGGTGAGTACCGGCTCATGCCCACGTACACGCCGTGATCGTCACCGCGACGGTCGGAGTAGTCGAGCAGGATGAGATAGATGTTCGAGCGGCCGCCCTGCTTCGCGGAGAATTTCGCGGTGACGTCGTAGACCGTGGGCAGCCAGCTCACGTAGCGCATGGGCAGCCATTCGGGAATCGTTGCCGCCGCCCGCTTCCAGAGAAGATCCAGCGACGCTTCGATGTGCGCGGCGAACTCGCCGCGCATCCAGCGTTCGTGGATGCAGTGCGCGCCGGCGACGCCGTCGCCCGCCTTCAGTGCACGCTCGAACTCCACCGCGAGCTCGGCCGACGATCGCATGCGCAGGGGCCGCTCCCCCGGCCGCCGTGTTTGTTTGCTACTATCTACACGCATGCGCCGCTCCACGGGCGCTTGATGGGCCGGAAGGGAGTCGGATCATGCCTGGCAAGGATCTGTCGCGCGCGATATTCATTTTCCTGCTGATGGCGCCATGGCCGTTCGCTGCCGCACGGGCCCAGTCGCCCACGGAATTGCTGGCGCAACTCGAGACGGCCGTCGCCAACGAGGACGAAAAGGCGGCGCAGGAACTGTGGAAGCGGCTCGCTCCCGAGTTCGAGGGCCTCTCCCGCGTCGATCAAGGTCGCTACCTGGTGGCGCAAGGGCTCATACAGGAGGACATTCTCCGCGACATCGACGGCGCGGACCAATCCTTCAATCGCGTCATCAGCCTGCTCGATGCTTCACCGCCGACCCAGGCGCTGGCCGATGCGTATTACGAGCGCGGCTACATCAAGTACATCCGGACCTACGACACCGCGGTGTATTGCCCCGATCGGGAGAAGGCCGTCGCCCTCACGCGCCAGTTGAACACCCGCAACAAGCTGCCGAAGTACCTGACGGCGCTGTCGTACTGCTACTCCGATTCCCCGGCACGCCTGCAGCTGGGCCTGGCCGTGCTCAACGAGGCCATCACGCTGGCGGAGACCATGCAGCTCAGCCCCTCGGAACGCGGCATGATCTACAACGCCACGTCCATCCTGTACCGCAGGAACCAGTTGTACGCCCGGGCGTACGAATACTCCCGCCTCGCCTACGACCAGTGGAATCTCGTGGGCGACAAGTCCAGCCTCGACACGCAGCTCCACAACCTGCTGATCAACGCGGTCGGCATGGGGGACCTCGACAAGGCCGAACAGCACGGCGGGGAGATGTTTGCCCTCGCCGACGCCGCGCCCGAATTCAAGGACTTCCGGTTCTTCGCGGCCCTGGACTCCGGGCAGGTCGCGCTGGCCCGCGACGATTTCCCGCGCGCCATCCGCCTGTTCGAGCAGGCCCGGAGCGAGGAACGGAATACCGAGGAAGCGGTATTCGTTGCCGCCAACCGCGCACTGCTGGCCACGGCGCATTTCCTCAACGGTGACGTCGACGCGGCATTGCGCGAGGCCGCAGCCGTGGCGCGGCTGCCGGGATACGAATCCCTGGAAGCGAGCCAGACGCAATTCGTCGAGGCCCTGCGGCAGTACAGCGGCAAACACCCGGTGCAGGCCATGCAGACGCTGTACGCGATGCACCGGGCACAGCAGAAACGGCAGTGGGAGTTCCTGGCGAACACCACGCTCGATCATGCCCAGCGGCACGACAACCGCATCCAGCAGTACGAGAAGCAGTTGCTGGAGAACCAGGTGCAGATCCAGCAGCTGAATCTGGCCGCGCAGCAGCGGCGGCAGGAAGCCTCGCGTCTCTATCTAGTGCTCGCCGCCGTGGTCGCCATCAGCCTGGGCGTGGTGGCATGGACGCTGTGGCGCTCGCGCCGCCGCTTCATCACGCAGGCGCGGACCGACTCGCTGACCGGCATCGCCAATCGCCGCCACTTCCTCGAGCGCGCCCGGCAAGTGGCGCGCAAGAACCGCAACCAGCCGCAGACCGCTTCGGTGCTGGTGCTGGACATCGATCATTTCAAGCTCATCAACGACGCCCATGGACACCAGGCGGGCGATGCCGCCATCCGGCACGTGGCCTTGCAAGCCAATGCCTGCCTGGGCAGCGAGGATGTCTTCGGCCGCATCGGCGGCGAGGAATTTGCCGCGCTGCTGCCGGGCGGCGACGAGTCCGCGGCATGGAGAGTGGCCGAGCAGATCCGCAAGATCGTCGAGCAGACACCGCTGCGGCACCACGGCGAGCAGATCCCGATCACGGTGAGTATCGGTTTGATGAGCGGCCCGCTCACCAGCGAGAACATCGAAACGCTGATGCAGTGCGCCGACAAGGTCATGTACCGCGCCAAGAACGCCGGCCGCAATCGCAGCCTGGCGCACGCGGACCAGTTCCCGGATGCCGGTGTCGCGAGTTCCGCCGCCGGTTAGGGTCAGCTGCCGAACGAGGTCAGCACACCGGCGATCGTCGCCGTCATGAACGTCGCGATCGAACCGCCGAGCACGGCACGCAGGCCGAAGCGCGCCAGGTCCTGGCGGCGGTCGGGCGCGAGTCCACCGATGCCACCGATCTGGATCGCGATCGAACTGAAGTTGGCGAATCCGCACAACGCATAGGTCGCGATCAGCCGGCCCTGCTCGGTGAGATCGACGCCCGCGACCTTGCCGTTGACGATTTCGCCGAGCTGCAGGTACGCGACGAATTCGTTGATGACCACCTTCTGTCCGATCAGGCTGCCGACGACCTGCGCGTCCTGCCACGGCGTGCCGATCACCCAGGCCAGCGGCGCGAGGACGTAACCGAAGATCGTGGCGAGGTCGGTGGGTTTGCCGATGGCCGCCGAGATACCGGTCACTTCGCCCAGCCAGGTCAGGGGCCAGTTGAGCAGCGCGATCAACGCGATGAAGGCCAGCAGCATGGCGCCGATGTTCAACGCCAGGCGCCAGCCGTCACCGGCGCCGGAGGCCGCCGCGTCGATGACATTGGCGGTGGTCTTCTCCACTTCGATCTTCACCGTGCCGCGCGTGAGCGGCTCCGCGGTTTCCGGGATCAGGATCTTGGCGATCACCATCGTCGCCGGCGCGGCCATCACCGAGGCCGCCAGCAGGTGCTTGGCGTAGAACACCTGCTGCCCTGGGTCGCCGCCACCGAGCATGCCGACATAGGCGGCGAGCACGCCGCCTGCGATGTGCGCCATGCCGCCGATCATCATCGTGATCAGCTCCGATTCGGTCATCTTCGAGATGTACGGGCGCACGGTCAGCGGCGCCTCGGTCTGGCCGATGAACACGCTGGCGCAAACGCTGGTGGTCTCGGCGCCGGAAACACGCATGACCTTGGTGATGACCCACGCCATGGCGCGCACCACGGCCTGCATCACGCCCAGGTGGTAGAGCACGCCCATGAGCGCGGCGAAGAACACGATCGTCGGCAGCACCTGGAACGCGAAGATGAACCCGAAGGTCTTCTCGTCCATCAGGTTGCCGAACATGAACCGGCTGCCTTCGCCGACGAAGCTCAGCACCTTGACGAAAGCGTGGCCGACCGCGTCGAACGTTTCTCTGCCGCCCGGCACCAGCAGCACAAGCGCGGCGAAACCCACCTGCAGGCCGATGCCGGTCGCGACCAGCCTCCAGTCGACGCGGCGGCGGTTGTTCGAGAACAGCCACGCGATGCTGATCAGCACCGCCAGGCCGAAGAGGCCGAAGAGCACCCGCGAAATGGCTTCCACTCAGATTTCCCCTTAGAAGCGGCCGGCAGCCTTGTTGTTATGGTTCGGAGGACGGGGCCCTAGTGTACGAACGCGCCGGTCACTCGAACAGGCTCACGATGCTCTGGTACTTCTCGATGTACCAGCGGTTTTCGTTGTTGTATCTCGGGATCGGCACCGGGTGAACGTCCGTACCATCGGACTTCCACACGCAGGGACACTTGACCGGCGTGTCGACGGGCTCCTCGGGCGGGCGGCTCAACTCGTCGAGCTCTATCTTCATCCGGCCCAGCACCTTGTAGAGCTTGGCGACGTTGCGTGGCCCACCGTTGTACGCCGCCACCGGAAAGATCCCCAGCACGACGGGGTTTTCCCGGTACGCCTCGCGGATGTCGGCGCGCATCGCGGCAAGCTCCATGTCCAGCAGGCAGATGGCGGCCTTCATGGCATTCAGCAGGTTCGTGGCGCCGCTTTCGAACACGGGGTCGAGTTTCGCGCCGGGGCAGCGCCTGACCACGAGCGAATAAGTGCCGTTCCCCCTGCGATTGGTGAACTGCATCGGGCCCAGCGCCTTCGCGACCGACACGCTGTAGCGATAGGCCTCGCCCTGCTTGAGCCCGTACTGGCTCAGGACCTCGTCGAAGGCCACCGCCTGCTTCTGCACGTAGTCGCGGTCATCGGTCTGCTCGATGACGGCGAGCGTCGTGACGACCTGCAGGGGAATGACGTCGGCGAGCAACTCGCCTGCGAAGGCCTTGCTCGGCACAGCCGCGGCGCGCAGCTCCTCGAGCGCCCTGGTGGCCGTGGTCACCAGGAATTCCTTGCCGCCGCTCACGAAGCCGGGATCGAAGGTGTCCTCGGTGAAAGGTAGATAGACGACGGGCTTCGCGGTCTGGACGACCGCGCTCCACTGCCTGCGCTTCACCAGCTTGTTGTCGAACACCGGGAACTTGCGCCCGTAGACTTTCAGCGGCTCCCCGTCCGCGGAGAACGAGAACATCAGCCGCTCGGCGCCGGTGCCCTTCACGTGCCGCGCCTCGATGCCCGGCGTGATCATGCGGAACTTCAACGGCTTCCGGCCGGGCTTCCAGCGCACCGGCGGCCGCGGGATCTCGAGCTGGGCGATGGTCCACTGCTGCCGGTCCTCGCTCCACAGCGCGAAGGCCACCGGGCGTCCACGCAGCGCGCGGCGCCTGCCCTTGCCGGTCAGCACGTACTCGAGGTCGAAATCCTGGAGGAGCTCCTGCGCCTCGGTGACGAGATTGTGGATCACCTCGTGGCGGAGGACGCGGCCCTGGACGACGACTTCGGCCATGACGTCGTCGGCCTGCTCGCTTTCGGCGACCGCGATGGGAACCTCGCCTTCTTCCTGCTTGGATTCTTCCTGCGGCTTGGGATCCTCGGCCGTAACCGTGGCTGTCTCCTCGGCGGGAGTTTCGGGCGCCGACTCGATCAGCGTCGGATCTTCTTCCTCGCCGCCGCCACCGGTCGTCGCGCATCCCGCCAGGATCAGGGCCAAGGGAATCAACAGGATGCGAACCACGATCGTCTCCGGAACTGGCGAGACGGCATCTTATGTCATCCGTGCCACCCGCATCGTGACCAGGTTCGCGCCTTGCGATGAGTCGCTTACTTGCGGCGTGCCAGCGATGGAACGCGCCGGGAAACCCAGGTCATCGCACGCTCCAGGTCGCCGCGGGTGATGATGCCGAGTCCCATGCAGCCGAGCAGGTAGGCCAGGACCGCGGCTGCCGCGCTCAACCAGCCCCCACCCCCGAGTGTGCTGATGAAGTAACACGCGGCGCCAAGCACACCGACGCGCAGCGCGAGCGACAGGTTCCACTTCACCGGATCGAAGCGCCGCGAAATCAGCAGCGCAGCGGTGGCCGCGCAAATCGAGCCTGCCAGGGCCCCGAAGGCCGGCGACTGAATGCCGAGCAGGCCGATGAAGGCAACGGTGAACAACAGCCGGACCGCGCCGTTGGAGAGGTGGATTCCCATCGAAAACCGGGTCCGGCCCGCGTACAGGATGCCGGTGTGGAAGATGTATTCGGAGCCGATCACGATGTACCGCATCATCAGGATCGGGAGCAGCGCCACTGCGCTCCAATAGGCCGGCTCCGCGATGAGGCGCAGCACGGGCGGCGTGAATGCAACGATCCCAAGGCCGACCAGCACGGCGCCGAACAGGTACTGGCGGAAGGCGCGGGCCTGTTGTTCCGCGCGATCCGCGGCCTTGATGATGGCGAACCGGTGCACGCCATAGGCGAGCTCGAACGGCCGCAGGAAGCCCATGACGAATATCATCGCCAGCTTCTCCGCCAGGCCGTAGATGCCGACGGCTTCCAGCCCGAGCCAGCGCTCCAGGATGAACCGGTCGGCGCGGTCCATGAACACTCCCGCGATGCCGGCGACGACCATCGGCCACGTGTAGTGAAGCATGCGGGAGAGAACCGGGCGGCGAAAGTGCAGTCCGCAGTCTCGCAGCGTCACGGCGGTGACGATCGCGCAACCGAGCGTCGCACCCAGCAGGTTTCCGAGCAACACACCGGACACGCCCCACCGCAAACTAACTACCGTGTACAGGTTGATGATCACCTGCATCACCAGCAAGCTCGTCGACGCGACGACAAACCGCCACAGGTAGCCCTTGACGCGCAAATAGCTCAGCCCGACCTCGTTTGCCATCTGCACGATCAGTGTGAGCAGCACGAGCTGAAAACTGGTGGCGTAGTCCGGCGTGCCCACGAGCAGGTACGAGGCCTGGGACGAGAACGGCCACAGCAGGAGCGCGCCGAGGCCCGAGAATACGAGCGCCGCGAGCAGCGCCGTGGATATCACCGCGTTGCGCTGACTTTGCTCGTCGTACTCGTAGTAGAAGCGCAGCGCCGCGTTCGACAGCCCGCCCGAGACCAGCAGCGCCAGGACGGATGAAATCGCATAGAACATCTCCAGCACGCCGTACTCGACTGGCGAGAGCGCCTTGAGATAGAGAGGCAGCAGCAGGAAGCCGCCCATCCGGCTGAGCATGCTGCCCAGCGCGTAGATGGCGCCATGCTGCAAGACCTTGCTTTCCTGCTTTTCCCCGGCGCTCATGTCACTGACGATTCGCGGGGTCCAGGGACTCGACCAGGGAGGCGGCACCTGCGAGAGCGTCCGCCTGGGATGCCAGCCACGTGGATGAGACTGCCGCGCCAGCGTGGATCTGGCCGGAGATGTGATGAACCAGCGTCATGAGTCCCGATAGTACCCACTTGTCCGGACCGACCTCTGACGACTTGCAGTAGTCCCGCACCTCGGGCAACGCGCCATCCTGTGCTGTTGCGTCGACGATGGCCTGCGACATGGTTCGCTGGTGCATCAGCACGCGGTCGAATGCCAGGTAGTAGATAGCATCGATGCCCGCGACCCCGGATTCCATGGCGCGATCCCAATCCACGATTCCCGCGACGCCACCGTCGTCGGTGGCCACCAGGTTTGCGATCTTGTAGTCACCATGTGTCTGCGTCGCCAGCCACCCTCGTGTACGCAGCGAATGCAGGACCTGGTCTCCAGCGGATTGCAGTCGCGCCTTGAGCGCGTGGTCCAGCGGCAGCGCGAGGATGGATTCGAGCGGCACCGTCACCAGGCGACGCAGGTCATCAGGCTGCAAGCCGTCCGGCCGTGCCGCCTTGCGCTGCAATTCCGCCAGCATGGCCAGCGCCTTGCGTCGCAGCGCCGCGCGCTGCTCGACGGGAAGCGTGCGGTAGGCATATTCGCCGCCCGGCAGACGCGATTCCACGAACACCGCCTGCCCGTGCAGGACGAACGAACGCACGGCTCGGGGAGTTCCGAACGAGAGCTGCAAGGATGCCAATCGTGACAACGTGTCGAAAGCCGCGCGGCAGCGTTCCCGGGCACCGGCGCCTCGCGGCATCCTGATGACGTGACCATCGGTCGCCGCACGAAATACACGTCCCGAACCGTAATGAAGCGGGCCATCGAGCGAGTCGCCGGGCAAACCCGCCGCCCGGATGATCTGTGCATAAAGGCAGTCGGGTCCGTTTCCCATTCCTACGGCGAGCGCACCGCCGCGCAATGTTGCCAGCACCAGTTCGCGCGCCAGCCCGCCGGCCGGCCCACCATTGCGTGACATGACGTCCGCCCGATAGATGGCGCCGTCGTCATCGCGCAGCCGCAGCCAGCACCGCGTCTTGTAGCCCCGCCGCCGCAACCCCAGGAAAGTCCTGAACAAGCGCGACACTGCCCTGGCCCGCGCCATCGTGCCGCCAACCAGGCGGCACTCCACGAACACCCACGGGTAATCCTGCGTATCCGCAGGCAGGGGCGCCGCGCGAAGAACCAGGGCCGATTCGATGGCCTCGGCTCGATCGCCGTCGGGGCACGCAAAGCGGAATTCGCCGATCGAACCGGCCTCGCGCACGATCACGCGTTTCGCGGGCGGCGACCACAGCAGCCACGTGGCGTCCACCAGGCTTCGGGCTCCCACTTCCGCGGGGTTGCCCGTGTCCGCATCCGCGATCATTGGCCGTCAGCCGACAAGGCGACGGGCGGCGGCGCGCATTCCCAGCATCCAGATGCCCAAGTGCAGGGGATCCATGTGGACGGCACGACGCCAGGCCTTCCAGGCCGAGCGATCCCGCTCGTCGAGCGCGCTGTCCGCCCAGTCGCGATACAACTGCGCCAGTCGCTTGCGATATTGGGATTCGGTGAAGCGCGCGCGGTGACGGTTGAGAATGTTGAGCTGGGCGCCGTATTCCTTTTCAAGGGTGCCGTGCAGGGCGGACTCCGGCAGGACGCGGTAGTGGCAGAGGATTTCGGGCAGCAGCATGAACTCGAAGAACTCCGACATCCGGATCCACAAGTCGTAGTCGGCGGACAGCATGCGGTGTTCGGCGAAGAATCCGCCAGTCGCCTCGAACGCGGCGCGGGAGACCATGACGGCCGAGATGGCGAGGAAGTTGTCGCGCTCGAGCAGCTGGCGATGGATGTTGCGCGGCGTGCCGTACAAGTGCATCGGCCTCTTCATGACTCGCTTCAGCGGCCGATCATTCGCGTCGATCTCGTCGAAATTCCCGGCGACGGCCCCCAGGTGAGGGTACTTGGTGAAGGCGGCGACCTGGGTGGCGATCTTTTCCGGTGCCCAGACGTCGTCCGCATCCAGGAATGCGATCAACGAACCACGCGTTTCGACCGCGCCGCGATTGCGCGCGATACACACGCCATGGTTCGACTGGTGCAAGGCGCGTACGCGAGGCTGGTAGCGATCGAGAATGGCCGCGGTCGAGTCGGTGGACCCATCGTTCACCGCCAATATCTCGATGTGCGGATAGGTCTGGCGCAGCACGGAGTCGAGCGCCCGTTCGATGAATTCCTCGGCGTTGTACGCGGTGACGATGACCGAAACCAACGGCTCCATGGGCTGCACTCACGCCACGCTGCGCGAGGCGCCGAACGGCGTGCGCAGGATGCTGATCCACTCGCGCGCGAGCGCGCCTCTCTGGCTGACCAGCGAGCGCAGCGCCTTGTACGCGAGCTTCATGCGGATGCCCGCCGAAAACGGGGCACGGAAGCCCTCCGCCACATACCCGCAGGCGATACGCGTCAGGTAGGCCGACACCGCGCCGGTCGTGGCCGGGTCGAGGTACTCCTGCGTGGCCTTGGCGTCACCGCTCCTGGAGCTGGCCGACCACTCGTGCATGCGGCGATCGAACATCACCTGCTGGATCTGGTGGATTCCGCCGCGCGCGGCGATGGCCGCCAGCATGACCATGTCGGCGCCATCGTAGCTGCCGTGGCGCAGGAACAGCTCGCGCAGGATGCCGCCCCTGCCCACGCCCTGGATGGAATTGGTGAGCCGGATCCGCTCGAGGATGCGTTCGAAGCGGTCCACGGGGCTCGATTCGCAGATGTGCATGTCATCCTGGTAGTTGCGCAGCGGGCGGCCATCCATGTCGATCAGCCGTGACAGCGTGCAGACCAGCGCCACGGAGGGATCGGACTCGAGGACCTCGACGCACCGCGCGACGAATTCCGGACCGACCAGGTCGTCCGCATTGGAGAGCTTGAAGTACTCGCCCCTGAACATGCCGGCCAGCCGGCGGATGTTTCCGTTGGCGCCGACGTTGATCTCCGTCCGCGCATGCTTCACGCGTGGATCCAGCTGCGCGTAGCGCTTGCAGATCGCCGCGGTGCCGTCGGTGGACGCGTTGTCGCTGACGATGATCTCGATATTGCGATAGGTCTGCGCCAGCAGGCAGTCGAGGGTGGCTTCCAGGAAGCGCTCGCCGTTGTAGACCGGTACCCCGATCGCGACGAGCGGCTGATGTCCGGGAGCCTCGCGACTCATGCCATGCATCCGGCCAGGCGCGCAAACGTGCGGTACTGTTCGAACAGTGGCTCGACGTCGATGCGGCGGCGGGATTCGACCATGGCAGTCGCCGACGGCAGGTTCGCGATGAGGTCTTCGGTCATCGCCAGCAATTGCTCGCCGGTGGCCTCGCCGGCGGGCACGCACCACTGGCCGGTACCCATGTGCTCGGCCACTTGCTGTGTCTTCTGGTGATAGATCACGCCGACGGTCGGCGTGCCACAAGCCAGTGCGAGCAATACGCCGTGGTAGCGAGTCCCGACCACGACGTCGTAGCGCCGCGCGGCCTCGAATACGCCAGGAACATCCTGCAGCGTCGAATCGAGCTCCAGCCGGTCCTTGAGCTCGGGCGCCAGCTCGGCGACGCAATCGACGACGCGCCTTACGCTGCGTGGATCGACGCGGATGTTGGACGGGAACAGCGTGACCCTGCGCCCGTTGCGCAGCAGCCCGATGACGAGCTTGGCGTGCGCTTCGACGTAACGGTCATACACGCCCGAATCGAGTATGTGCCAGTACTCTCCGCCGAAGAACGGCAGCGGATTGATCCCGACCCAGGGCACCGGATTCGCGGGCTTCGGCGGCAGGGCGGCGAGCAGGGGATGCGACCACGCGAAGTCGCGGATGAACAGGTTGGGCTCCGGCGAGCCGAGGCTGCGCGCCTCATCGATGGAATACGGATCGCGGAACGAACGATAGTGGGCCAGTTTCAGTGCCAGGCCAAAGCAGATGCGACTCAGCGGAATCGTCACCGGACCCGCCCCGGCGCTGGCAAAGGCGACTTTCGCCCCGCGCAGGCGCGCGAGAATCACCCATCGCAGGATGACGAGTGGATAGCCGAGTCCGTCGACGTAGTCGGAGATCTGCCCGGAGCCCGCCCACAACATCAGCGTCACTCCCTTCAGCCGGCGGTAGCTGCGGATATCGAATGCGATGGTCTGCGCGGCCAGGCCGATCCCTCGTGCGAAGACCACGAAAGGCTTGAGCACGGCCTTCAGCAACGGGATCCTGCGCACCAGTGCACCCAGCCCGGTGTGTTTGGGCGCAGTCTCGGCCGAGGGCTTGGACTTCGCGGCGTAGGTCTTCTCCCAGGAAAAATCGGGCGGCGGTTCGCCCAGCAGGCGTTCCGTGTAGAGGCGCAGCGGCTGCGATTCAATGGAGTGGCGAGCCGCGGTGTCGCGCGGATTGAGGCTGAAGGCGACCAACGAAGCGCCCGGCGCAAATTCCCTCAGCCGTCCCACCACGGCACCCGTGATGGCTTCGTCACCCATGTTGCCGACGCCGACGTGGCCCATGATGGCAATTCGCGGCGCGCGGCGGGGTTTGGCGGGAGCTGACATGGCCTTGGAGTCATTGTTCGTCGCCCCGGGGCGTTGGGAACCTGAAACTGTCACATTCGGCTCCAGCGCTGCGCGTGATGCAATGGCCACTTCGGGCGCGATCGGCTTATTGTCGTATCTCATTCGGCAAGTATTTCCAAGGCGTGTCGGTTCGAGATTCTGCTCACGCAGCGCACGGATCACGGTGGGCAGCTTCCGCCGTGATCGCGTAATCGTCGTGGATCGGCATTATCGTGCCCTCCAGCCGCGCAGTGGCCGGCACGCGGCGCACGACTTGCATGAATTCGCGACTTGCCGCAAGGTTTGGGCCGGTCGACTTCACCAACATGCTTGACTAACTTGCTCCCGGCCTGTCCATTGGGGCCGCAGCCGGCCCGCCCTTGGAGCGGCATGCCATTGAAAGGCCGGGAAAAGTCCGTGTGCACGCATAGACGCGATCCGCTACGCGCGCAACCGCTTTCCTGGGACCAATGGCGCAAATCGTGACGGCGCTCATTCTTGCGGGACTGGACTTCCGGTACCCCAGGCGCGGACTGATTCGGTCATAACTAGACTACGGTGCCCACCCAGCCATGATGAGCGCCGGCGACATGCCAAGAACCCGCACGCGATCCGCAACAGGTACCGCCGTGTCCATGATCGGACTGACCGCGATGCTTGTCGCGCCCCTTGCGCGCGCGGTCGACAAGGACCTGTCCTTCCACGTCGGCGATACCTGGAGCGACAACGTCACGTTCTCTGCCGACAATCCGGTCGCGGATCACATCACCGGTGTCGCAACCAAGATCGGGCTCGCGACAGTCGGGCCGGTGCTCGAAGCGACGGCTCGCGCCGATCTGATCTACCTGCACTACATCGACGGCACGTTCGAAGACCAGTTCCAGCGGGGTTTCGTCGGCGACGCGCGCCTGAACTTTCTCGAGGGGCGATTTTCGTGGGTCGCCACGGAGAACTACGGCCCCGTGCTCGAAGACCCGCTGTCCACGGATCGTCCGGACAACTGGACCTACGACAGCTACTTCACGACGGGGCCCGATGTCATTTTCGGGCCGCTTTCGGGTACACACGTACTGGTTGGAGCACGCTACAACCGCGTCGACTACGAAATTGAAACCGAGCCGGGCAATGAGCAGTATGAGGCGAACCTCGCGCTGGTGTTCCCGTCTTCCGCGCGCACGGAAGCTTCGCTGCACGTGGATGGGCGCCGCGTCAAGCAGCAGACTGTGGAGTCGGACGACGTGGTCGTGCCTCCGGCTGACTACGACATCGGCGAAACCTATGCGCACTATTCCAACGATGGCGCACGAAACAGCGTGTCGCTCGATGCAGGTATCTCCGCCCTGAGGATGGATGGCGAGAATGACACCTCGACCGCACCGCTGTTGCGCCTCGGGCTGGGCCGAAAGCTCACGTCGCGAGTCACCATGAGCCTTTACGGCGGGACCCAATACCAGGAAAACCTCGGACGTTTTCAGCGGCTGCAGAGTACTCCGCAACCCGGTGGCGAGAATCCCGGCGACGTCCTCGATGACGTGGTCAACACATCCAGTCCGTTGAAGGACACGTATGGCACGTTGATGCTGTCCTACGACGGCCCGCGCATGACCGCGGATGTATCCGTCTCCCACAATCGGGTGGAAGCCGAAGGCACCGAGGAGATCACCTCGGCATTGGCCGCGGACCAGGAATACTCGACCTTGAATTTCGCCGTGGAGCGACGCGTCACGCCAACCTGGACACTCGGTCTGGCGGGCAACTACCAGGACCGTGACTACGCCGAGCTTGGACGCCAGGACAAGGATATCGTGGGGCAATTTTCGTCCATCTGGAGACTCCAGCAGGAGCTGGAGCTGACGCTGATCTACCAGTACCGCGAGCGAGACAGCAACATCGCGGGTGCCCAGTACGAGGTGAATTCCATCCAGCTGGAACTTGTGTATCGCCCGGCCAGCGAGATCGCGTCGCGCGCGCGAGAGAATCGCTGGCGCGTCTCCAAGTAGAGGGACCGCGGTCCCTTGAACAGCGCTGTCCGGACCAGGCCCAGCCTGATCGGAAATGCCTTCGCGAGCTGGGGAGCTTTCCTCTATGTCGCCGCGATCGGCTTTTTCCTGTCCCCGATCGTCGTCAATTCGCTCGGCACCACCTCCTACGGTGTCTGGTCCCTGCTCGTCACGGTTGTCGGCTACCTGGGCCTGCTCGACTTCGGGGTGCGCGGCGCCGTCACGCGCTACATCGCACATCACCACGCCGCTGCCGACCACGAGTCATCGTCACTGATCGCCACCGCCGCGATCGTGCTCTTTGGCGCGATGGGTGTGCTGGCCATCCTCATCTCGTGTGGACTGAGCTGGCTGGCGCCCGTTGCGTTCCATATCCCCGCGGAGTTGCTGCCGGAAGCGCAGACCGTCCTCGTGCTGGGCGGCTTCACGATCGCCTCGACGCTGCTGGGCGCCGTGTTCGGCGGCGTGGTGACGGGACTCGAGCGCTTCGACATCAGCGCCGGCGTCGAAATCCTGCTCACCACCGTCCGCTCCGCGGCGGTGCTGGCGGCACTCAAGCTCGGCTACGGCCTGGTCGCGCTGGCGTGGATACACCTCGCGGGCGCGATTCTCTATGGCCTCGCGATGTGGCTCATCGTGCGGCGCATCCTGCCCGGACTGCGCTTCCGGTTTCGGGAAAAGCTGGCGCCGCACGTGCGGACCATCCTGTCGTTCAGCGCCTACCTCAGCGCGCTGCACATGCTCGGTGTCGTGATCTACTACACCGATGCCCTGGTCATCGCCACGATGCTGCCGATCGGCGCAGTGGGTATCTACGTCATCGCGGGAAACCTCACGACCTACGCACGGCAGGTTTCCAGCGCGCTGTCGAAGATGTTCACGCCGCGCATCAGCGCCATGTATTCGGCCGGCAGCGACCAGATCGTATCCACCGTGCTGTCCGCGAGCCGCGCGGCGACACTGGTGATCCTGCCCATCGCCATCACGTTCCTGCTGCGCGGCAAGAGCTTCATCGGCCTGTGGATGGGGCCCGAGTACGGCACGCCCTCGGGCGAAGTGTTGCAGGTACTCGCATTGGTCGTCTGGTGCGGCAGCGCACGTGCAGTGGCCGGCGCCGCCGTCATCGGCGTCAACATGCACCGCCGGCTCGTGCCCCTGGCGGCGTTCGAGGCCTTGTGCAATATCGCCTTGAGTCTTGCGCTGGCGCGCCCTTTGGGTGTCGTGGGAGTGGCGATCGGTACGCTCATCCCTGCCCTCATCGTGAGCTTCCTGCTGGTGCCGCGCCAGATGCAGCAGATCATCGGAGTGCCAGCGCGGGATTACATCGTGAATGCCGTCGTGCTCCCGACCGTCTCCGGGCTGCCATTCGCCGCCGGCACGATCCTGCTCGAGCGCTACTTCCCCAGCACGAGCGTACTGATGTTCTTCGTGCAGGTCGCAGCCGTGCTGCCACTCGCCTTCATCGGCGCGTACGCGGTGTGCCTCAATGCCCAGGAGCGACAGGCACTGCTCGCCGCTCTCAGCAAGCGTGGCATTCGCATTCCGGGAAGCCGCCCGCAGCGTGCGCCGTGATCAGGACGAGGAACGCAAACGGCTGACCATGGATATGCCGGCGCGACACGCGTCGGCCACCGATTGCGTGAGACGGTGAGTCGCGTAGCTCAGCGGCGGGTAGATGTACAGCTTCGATTTTGTCCCGGATGCCGGCCCCCACTGCTTCTTGTAGTCGTGCGATCCCCCGAGGTCCAGGCTCTTGAAACCTTTCTCGCGGCCCCACTGCGCGATGCGATCGATGAGGCAAGTTCCCGCATCGAGCTGCTGATAATTTCGGTCGCGCGTCGTCGCGAGGCCCACGAGGTCCTCCTGGACGGCACACGCCGTGCTGGAGGCGACGAACTTGTCGACATCCATGAGGCTGAAGGTGAAGTGCCGGCCCTCGGGCTCGAGCTGGCTCGCCAGCAGCAGGCGGCATTCGGTCTGGTACGGCGACTGCGGATCTTCGGCGGTCCATTGCGTCGCCGCGCTGCGGATCGTGTATTCCGCCGCACCCGGTGCATTGACGATGAAATTCAGGTTGGCACAACGACGACGCGCCCGATTGACCGTCTGGTGAAAGCGGCCCTGCCGCCAGTGCGTTTCGTAGTCCGATGCGAGATGCATCGCGTACGTGGTCTCCGACTTTGTCCTGCGGACGTAGCCCAGCTGCGGCGGTGGAGGCCCCATGCGCCACCACACGATGCGCGATGGCACGGGCAGGCGCGCCAGCAGCGGCTCGAGCGTTCCCGGCTTCGCGACGCCGACGAATCCGGGGACTATCCACTGGGTGATGGGTTCCCAGACGCCGCGCGGACCGCTCATCAGCGTGACGAGTGCTTCGGGCTGCCCCTGCGCATCGACGGAAAGATAGGTGCGGACCCGCGCATGCTTCGCGGCTATCTGCGCGAGCGTGGGATAAATCGTTCGCGCCCAGCCCGGCGGGTCGGGTAGTTGGGCCAGAGCTTCATCGAGCTCGGCGCACCACTGTTTGAATGGCAGGAGGGCCGGACGGGGCATTAAATCATTGTTCCGGCAGACGCCAGGCGCGGTCAAGCGCGGCACAGGTGAACCGCTGGCCGCGTCACACTCGTCGCAGCTCGAATCAGGTATCCTCCGCCGAGGGTTTCAGGGCGACAGGTCTCCGTGACAACCACCAAGTATCGTCCACTGGCAGACGGCGATTTCGCGGGAGTGCACCGCGTGGCGCTCGAGTCCTGGCGCAGCGCCTATCGCGGCCTGTTGGACGATGAGCGAATCGAAGCCACGGTCAATGACCACTACAGCGCGGAGCGCCTGCGCGAGGTGCTGGGCAAGGTGGCAACCGGATCCCGGTATTTCGAGGTCGCCGTGCGCGACGAGCAGGTGGTGGGTTTCTGCACCATCGTATTCACCGGCCTCGGCGCGGAATTGTCACGCCTGTACGTCCTGCCGGAGATCTTCGGCTCGCGTGTCGGAGT
Organism: Steroidobacteraceae bacterium; assembly: GCA_036274075.1. GTDB lineage: Bacteria > Pseudomonadota > Gammaproteobacteria > Steroidobacterales > Steroidobacteraceae > CADEED01. Next base: position 52,647 of record DASUGK010000037.1, read on the forward strand.
GACGTTGCTCCTGCGTGCCGCGGAGTACCTGCGCTCGCAGGGTTACCATTCCTGCCACAGCTGGATGCACAAGGAAAACCAGCGCGCCATCAAGATCTATCAGCGCTGCGGGGCCCGTCATGTGCCGGAGATGGACCGGGTTGACAGCTGGTACATGGAATACGACCTGACCCTGCGCGGCACGATGACCAACGCCGTGAAGCGGGTGCTGAGACGAGTCGCGCGGGTACTGCGTGGCGGTCGTGTACCCGCCGGTGAAGCTGTACTTCCCGATGTCCGCGACAGCTCCTGAACGGCTCGAGGTGATCGATGCACTGAGAGGAGCAGCCCTCTTCGGTGTTCTTTACTCGAACATGCTGTGGTTTGCAGGACTGGGGAATGCGCTCGACGCGGCCCAGGCCCGGGACTTCGTGTCGGGCCTCGCCGGCCAGGCCTCCGAATATTTCCTCGACATGTTCGTGTCCGGCAAAGCCATCGGAATCTTCACATTCCTGTTCGGCTTCGGATTCTGGATGCAAACCGAAGCGCTGCAGCGGCGCGGTGGGCCCGATGCTGGAGCCATCCGCTGGCGTCGCATGGCAGCTCTGTTCGTCCTGGGGCTCGTGCACTGGGTCGTGTGGTCAGGCGAGATACTCCACATCTACGCAGTGGCGGGCGTCCTCCTCATGTTCGCGGTCAGGTGGCGCATGCGCACGCTGCTGATCGCGGGTATCGGACTTGCGGTGCTGAGCAGACCGGTCCTGACCAGGATCCTGTCGCTGCTCTCCGGCTCCGTGTACGCGGCGGACGCGCTCGGTGATGACGCACTCGCGCAGCGCACCGACATCTTCATGCACGGAGGCTTCTTCGATCTCGTCCGCATACAGCTCGTGCAGGACGTCTGGCCGCAAATCGTGAGCGGCTTCTGGCTCGCCGGTGTCGGTCACGCGCTCGGCAGGTTCATGATCGGCGTGGTGATCGCCAAGGGTAAATACCTCCAGTCGGTGGAGCGCTACCGGCGGCCAATGCTTGCGATCGTGCTCACGTGTTTCCCGCTGGGATGGTTTGCGCAACGGGACTGGTTGTTGAAGGACTGGCTGCGAAACTCAGGCTGGGGTGTCAGCGAGTATTTCATCAATGAATGGGCACAGGTGTGGAATTCGATCGGCGTCACAGCGATGACGGCCGCATACATCTGCGCATTCGTCCTGGTCTGGCAGATCGATCCGCTGCGACGCATCCAGCGCCTGCTGGTTCCCGTCGGGCGCATGGCGCTGACCAACTACCTGCTGCAAACGCCCATCAACTTGCTGCTGTTCTGCTCATTCGGATTGGGCCTGATGGGCAAGGTGAGGATGGCCGGTTGCCTGTTGATCACGACGGCCGTCTTTGCCGCGCAGGTTCTGTTCAGTCGCCTCTGGCTGTCGCGCATGGCCATGGGACCCACGGAGTGGATCTGGCGCTGGTGGACGTATGGAACACGGCCACCGTTTCGTATCACGCCTTGCGGACGAACTCCGACTTGAGCTTCATCCCGCCGAAGCCTTCGATCTTGCAGTCGATGTTGTGGTCACCGGACACCAGGCGGATGCCCTTCACCTTGGTGCCCGCCTTGAGCGCGGAGGACGCGCCCTTGACCTTGAGGTCCTTGATCACGACGACGGAATCGCCGTCGGCCAGCACATTGCCGTTGGCATCGTGCACGACTTCGACGTCGTCGGCCGCGGGCGCCGCCTCGGCCCCGGGGCTCCACTCGTGTGCACACTCCGGGCAGACCAGGTTGACGCCGTCCTGGTACGTCAACGTGGAGGCGCATTTCGGGCACGGCGGCAAACTACTCATCGTCACTCCCACTCGATGGTCGCGGGTGGCTTCCCAGAGATGTCGTACACCACGCGCGAGATCCCCTTCACCTCGTTCACGATGCGGCGCGAGACGACATCGAGGAAGTCGTACGGCAGCCGCGCCCAGTGCGCGGTCATGAAGTCGATGGTCTCGACGGCGCGCAGCGAAACCACGTAGTCATAGCGGCGGCCGTCGCCCATGACGCCCACCGAACGCACCGGCAGGAACACGGCAAAGGCCTGCGATGTCTTGTCGTACAGGTCGTGGCGCCGGAGTTCCTCGATGAAGATGTGGTCGGCCTGGCGCAGCAGGTCCGCGTAGTCCTTGCGCACCTCGCCGAGGATGCGCACGCCGAGGCCCGGCCCGGGGAAGGGATGGCGGTACACCATTTCGCGCGGCAGGCCGAGCTCGACGCCGAGCTTGCGCACCTCGTCCTTGAACAGCTCGCGCAGCGGCTCGACAAGCTTCATTCGCATGTTCGGCGGCAGGCCGCCGACGTTGTGATGCGACTTGATGACGTGCGCCTTGCCGGTCTTGGAGCCGGCCGACTCGATGACGTCGGGGTAGATCGTGCCCTGCGCCAGGAAGTCGATGCCCTCGAGCTTGTGCGACTCCTCGTCGAACACCTTGACGAACTCCGCGCCGATGATCTTGCGCTTGCGTTCCGGGTCGCTCTCGCCGCGCAGCGCGTCGAGGAAACGCTGCTCGGCGTCGACGCGGACCACCTTCACGCCGAGGTTCTGCGCGAAGATCTTCATCACCGCGTCGCCTTCATTGAGGCGCAGCAGGCCGTGGTCGACGAACACGCACACGAGCTGGTCGCCGATGGCCTTGTGCAACAGCGCCGCGACCACCGAGGAATCCACGCCACCCGACAGCCCGAGCAGCACCCTGCCCTTGCCCACCTGTGCGCGCACGCGCGCGATGGCGTCCTCGATGATGTTGCCGACGCTCCACAACGGCTCGCAGCCGCAGATCTCGCGCACGAAGCGCTCCAGCAGCCTTTGGCCCTGCAGCGTGTGCGTGACCTCGGGATGGAACTGCACGGCGTAGAACTTGCGGGACTCGTCGGCCATGGCCGCGAGCGGCGCATTGGCGCTCTGCGCCACGGCCGTGAATCCCGGCGGCAACGTGTCCACCTTGTCGCCGTGGCTCATCCACACGTCGAGCACGGCGCGGCCCTGGTCATCGCGGCGGTCGAACACGCCTTCGAAGAGCCGGTTCGAAGCGATCGCCGTGACCTCGGCGTAGCCGAATTCGCGGTGATTGGAGCTGACCACGCGGCCACCGAGCTGCTGCGCCATGGTCTGCATGCCGTAGCAGATGCCGAGCACGGGCACGCCGAGCTCGAACACCGCCTGCGGCGCACGCGGCGGCTCCTTGTCGGTGACGGACTCGGGTCCACCGGAGAGGATGATGCCCGTGGGCTTCCACTTGCGGACATCGTCGTTCGTGACGTCCCACGGATGGATTTCGCAGTACACCCCGAGCTCGCGCACGCGGCGTGCGATGAGCTGCGTGTATTGAGCGCCGAAGTCGAGGATCAGGACGCGCGAGGAATGGATGTCGGTTTGGGGGCTCATGACGGCCGCGGGGTTGTTCATTTTTGCCTCAAAATTTTTTTGGCGCTGCCGTGAGCGCCAAACCGATCGTGCCGCCGGATGTCAGGAAACCCGGTAGTTCGGCGCTTCCTTGGTGATCTGCACGTCGTGCACGTGGCTCTCGCGCATGCCCGCGCCGGTGACGCGCACGAACTTCGGGTTCGAGCGCATGGCGCTGATGCTCGGGCTTCCGGTGTAACCCATGGCGGCGCGCAGGCCGCCGGCCAGCTGGTGCAGGATGGAGACGAGGCTGCCCTTGTAGGGCACGCGTCCCTCGACGCCC
>DASUGK010000038.1:0-5155 GCA_036274075.1 Steroidobacteraceae bacterium
AAGAATTTCTTCGTGATGATCGCGACCAGCGAGCCGTACAGGTAGAAGTCGTACCACTCGAACACCGTGCCGAGCGACGACGCGAAAATGACACGACGATGCGCGGGATCGATCCCGCTCTTGTTGTTCTCGATGGCCACATTTCCCCCTGGTCGAATTCGACGCGGCGGCGAATCTTCCCATGGTCCTTGCTGCTTCGCTAACAATTCATTGGTATGGTTCGCATCGTGAATTTCATTGTGCGCACGTTATTTGCATTGGCTGCCCTGTGGAGCGGGATTGCCCAGGCCGCACCCGACGTGAAGCCGGCATTCGCAGCGGGCCAGGAATGGACTTATCGCATCGATGGCCAGGAGTCGCAGCAGACCCTGATCATCCTTCGTTCAGGTTCCCAGTCGAAAGGCGGTACGGCGTTCGATATCCAGATGGGCACGAAGCAACTCGTGCTCCGCGTCACGCGCGACGCCTTGTCACGCAGCGTGGTGCGGCTGGTGGGCGAGAATCGCGCGTCGCCCATGCTGGCGATGCTGCCTGCATGGGACGAAAACGGCTATTCGTTCGACACGTCGATCGAGGATGCGAGCCGTGTGGCCCAAGCCAGCCTCGAACAGAGCGGCCAGCAGCCTTGCGAATTCGACCGAGAGCGCCTGCTCGCGCTGGATCAGCAGGCTTTCGACCAGGACATGGACGGCGGCTGGCGGTCGGTCGGCAACAAGCCGCAGTGTCAGTCCGCGGCGGCGGATCTGCTGCGCGACTACCGGGAACGGCACCACAACGAAGCCACGATTCTCATCTGGCACGAAGGCCAGATGCGCGCGGGGGCCGGCCAGACGGAGGCCGCTATCGCGCTGTTCGAGCGTTGTCGCGTGCCGTCCACAACATCGCTGGGCTGGAATGAGTATGTGGACGCCACGATTGCGTTTCTGAAAGGGGATCGAAAGAAATTCGATGCCGCGCGCGCATCGCTGGCCGCGCTCCCGAAGCCGGCTGGCGTCGACTTGAAAGGCCCGTCGGGCAGTCCCATCGAGTGGCCTCCCAATCTGAGCGTGGTCGATGGCCTGGGGCGCTGCTTCGGCATGTCCTACTCGCAAGCCTACGCAAATTGTCCGAAGTAGCTGGCCGGTCGAATTTCGACGCGGCGGCGAATCTTCCCATGGTCGTTGGCCGACCTGCTAACTATTCGTTCAGGTTCGGCGCGGTAGCATCCGTTCCCACGCGGAGGGTCCCATGAAGCGATGGCTGCGCACGATATTTGCATTGCCGGTATTGTGTGCGGCGGGCGCGGATTCGGCGCCGCGGGACTTCGCCGCGCTGAAGGCGATCGCGGACCGGCAGGCTTGCGAATACTCGGAGACGACGCGCCGCGTGATTTACGCGGGCGACAGTTCCCTGCTGGGCGCATGCCTGGAACGCCTGGGAAAGAAGGATGCCACCATCGAAGAGCTGCGTATCACCTCGGGTGGCGGCGACGCCTGGGTGACTCTGCAGCTCGCGAACACCCTGCGCGGCCGGCTGGACCTGCTCGTCGTCGAGGGCCTGTGCGCCTCGAGCTGCGGAAATTACCTGCTGCCAGCGGCGCGACGAGTGCGCATCGAACCGCATGCCTACGTGCTGCTGCACGGCTCGCTGAGCCAGCGCGACGCCACGCGCCAGGAAGATACGGTCCGTCAGTCACTGCGGGAGCAATTGAAGGCGCAGCCGGACGGCGCGGCCCTGTCCGAAGAAGAAATTTCAAAAATCGCGCAGCAGGCCGTCGACCAGCTGCACGCCGATCTCGCGGTGCAAATTCCGATCCAGGAAGCTTTCGCGCGCGAAACACTGGCGTGCGATGACTGGCTGGACCTCTGGCAGCATTTCGGCGGCAAGGCCCCGCCCGAAGGCTACTGGTGGATCCTGGTCACGCCCGAAATGGCGGCCCGCTGCTTCAAGACCACGAAGATCGAGGCGTTCTGGGCGCCCGAGCGCGGGGACGCGTTCAATCCCGAGCTCGGATTCTTTCGTGCGCTGAGGTAGACGCGCGGCGTCCGCGCCACAGCGATTTCCGTCCACAGCGGGGTTGACGAGGCCGGTACAATGACCGATCCGCGCCCTCGCTCCGTCTCGACTACATGGACAAGCCTGTCACCTCACGCAAGCCCGCGAGCAAGAAGTCCGCGACCCAGCCGCGCGCCCACGTTCATTCGCGCGCCTGCATCGGCGTGCACGGCGCGCGACAGAACAATCTCAAGAACCTGAGCCTCGACATTCCGCTCAACGAGCTGGTGGTGGTCACGGGGGTTTCGGGCTCGGGCAAGTCCTCGTTGGTGTTCGACACGTTGTATGCGGAGGGCCAGCGCCGCTACGTCGAGACGTTCTCGCCCTACGCGCGCCAGTTCCTCGACCGGATGGACAAGCCGGCCGTGGATCGGGTCGACGGCATTCCGCCGGCCATTGCGATCGACCAGACCAACCCGGTGCGCACCTCGCGCTCGACGGTCGGTACGATGACCGAGCTCAACGATCACCTGAAGCTGCTGTTCGCGCGCGCGGCGACGCTCCATTGCCGCAACTGCGGCAAGCCGGTGCGGCGCGATACCGCGGAGAGCATTTACAGCGACGCCACGCACCGCGCCGCCGCGGCCGGCGATCCGCGCGTGTACGTCTGCTTCCCGATCCCGGTGCCGAAGAACTTCAAGGAAACGGAAATCAAGCAGCTGCTGGAGTCGCAGGGCTACACGCGCATCCACGAACGCGTCGGTGACACGCTGCAGGTGGTGCAGGATCGCGTGCGGCTCGGCACCGCCGAACGCGCGCGCGTCATGGAGTCGCTCGAGACCGCGCTGCGCGTGGGTCGCGGACGCGTGAACCTGGTAGTGGTGTCAGGCGGGGAAAACCGGGAAAACTCGGCGCCGGCCGCCGCTGCAGTGGCCGATGCTCCTCCCGCCGAGTTTTCCCGGTTTTCCCCGCCTGACACCACCACCTGGAAATACTCCACCGAGCTGCATTGCGCGGATTGCGACATCACCTACCGCGACCCGGTGCCCTCGTTGTTCTCATTCAACTCGCCGGTGGGCGCGTGCGAAACCTGCCGCGGGTTCGGACGCATCATCGGCATCGACTACGGGCTGGTGATTCCCGACGAGACCAAGACGCTGGCCGGTGGCGCGGTGAAGCCGTGGCAGACCAAGTCGTACAAGGAATGCCAGGACGACCTGGTCAAGTTCGCGAAGAAGCGGCACATCCCGCTCGACACGCCCTGGTACGCGCTCTCCGACGAGCAGCGCAAATGGGTCATCGAGGGCGAAGGCAAGTGGGAGAAGAAGGTCTGGTACGGCGCCAAGCGCTTCTTCGAATGGCTGGAAACCAAGGCCTACAAGATGCACGTGCGCGTGCTGTTGTCGCGCTACCGCGCGTACACGCCGTGCACGGCCTGCGGCGGCTCGCGGCTCAAGCCCGACGCGCTGCTGTGGCGCATCGCGGGCGAGAACATCCACGACCTGATGCTGCTGCCGCTGGACCGCGCGCGGGAGTTCTTCGCCGGGCTGTCGTTGCCGGCGCCGCTGGACGAGGCCGCGGACCTGCTGCTGGCCGAGGTGCGCGCGCGCTTCTCGTACCTGTGCGAAGTGGGGCTCGGCTATCTCACGCTCGACCGGCAGTCGCGCACGCTGTCGGGCGGCGAAGTCCAGCGCATCAATCTGACTACCGCGCTCGGCACCTCGCTGGTCAACACGCTGTTCGTGCTCGACGAGCCGTCGATCGGCCTGCATCCGCGCGACATGCAACGCGTGACGCAGGTCATGCACCGGCTGCGCGACGCGGGCAATTCGCTGGTGGTGGTGGAGCACGATCCGCAGATCATGCTGGCGGCGGACCGGTTGCTGGACCTTGGCCCCGGCGCTGGCGAGCGCGGCGGCGAGATCGTCGCTTTCGACACGCCGGACGCGGTGCGCGCCAATCCGCGTTCGCTCACGGGCCAGTATCTCTCGGGCGCGAAGCAAGTCGCGCCGCGCGCGCCCGCGCCCAAGCCTTCGAGCGAGCCGCGCGCCGTGATGGTGCCCGCGCGTCGCGCCATCAAGCTCACCAACGTCACCGAGCACAATCTGAAGAAGCTCGACGTGGAATTCCCATTGCGCCGGCTGGTGTGCATCACCGGCGTGTCGGGCTCGGGAAAATCGACGTTGATCGAGGACGTGCTGCACAAGGCCATGCGCAAGGCGCTCGGGCAGCCGAGCGAGATGCCGGGCGCGTTCGACCGGCTCATCGGCGCGGACCTGGTCGACGACGTGGTGATGATCGACCAGAGCTCGATCGGCCGCACCACGCGCTCGAACCCGGCGAGCTATGTGGGCGCCTTCGACGTGGTGCGCGAGCTGTTCGCCGCGGAAGGATCGGCGAAGTCGCGCGGCTATACCGCCGGCACGTTCAGCTTCAATTCCGGCACGGGCCGCTGCCCGACCTGCAACGGTAACGGCTTCGAGCACGTGGAGATGCAGTTCCTCTCGGACGTGTACCTGCGCTGCCCGGACTGCGACGGCAAGCGCTATCGCGCCGAGACGCTCGAGATCCGCCGCGAGGGCGCGGACGGCACGCGGCGCAACATCGCGGACGTGCTCGACATGACGGTCACCGAGGCGCTCGAGTTCTTCCGCGATCATTCTCCCGTGGCGGTGCGCCTGCAGCCGCTGGTGGACGTGGGCCTGGAGTACGTGAAGCTGGGCCAGCCGGTACCGACGCTGTCGGGCGGAGAGGCGCAACGCCTGAAGCTCGCTGGGCACTTGGCCGAGGCCGCGGCCGATGACAAGCCCTCGATCCGCGGCAAGCTGTTCCTGTTCGACGAGCCCACCACCGGGCTGCACTTCGATGACGTCTCCAAACTGCTGCGCGCGTTCCGCAAGCTGCTCAAGATTGGCCACTCGCTGGTGGTCATCGAGCACAACCTCGACGTGATCCGCGCGGCCGACTGGATCATCGACCTCGGCCCCGAGGGCGGCGACGCGGGCGGCGAGATCGTGGTGGCGGGCACGGTCGCGGAGGTCGAGGCGCATCCGACCTCGCACACCGGCAAGGCGTTGCGGGAATACGGGGAAGTGGTGTCAGGCGGGGAAAACCGGGATAACTCGCTGCGCACCGATCGGCGAGTGGCTGAGCCTCGCGGCGAGTTATCCCGGTTTTCCCC
>DASUGK010000039.1:0-20465 GCA_036274075.1 Steroidobacteraceae bacterium
CGGTCGCGGGCTTGCTGCTGCGTCTCGGCCAGCCCGACCTGCTCGACATGCCGGCCATCGCCGCCGCGGGCGACGCGGTGTTCGCGAACCTGGGCCTGCTGTTCGCCATCGGCGTGGCCGTGGGCCTCGCGCGCGAGAACCACCGCGCCGCGGGGCTCGCGAGCCTGGGCGGTTACCTGGTCGCGACGCAGGGCGCGCGCGTGCTGATCGACGTGCCGCCCGACGTCACGCAGGATCTCGCCGGCCGCGCGGCCGAGCTCGCCGCGGACGCCTTTCGCGACAAGGAGCTCTCCAAGCTCTCGGTACCGGTCGGCCTGCTCTCCGGCCTGATCGCCGGCTGGGCCTACAACCGCTTCAACGAGATCAGGCTGCCTAGCTACCTGGCGTTCTTCGGCGGCCGGCGCTTCGTGCCCATCGTGTGCGGCTTCACGGGTGTGTTGCTGGGCCTGGCGTTCGGCTTCGCCTGGCCGGTGGTCGAGCGCGGCATGGACGCGATGAGCCAGGCGGTGCTCGGCTCCGAATCGATCGGCCTGTTCGCCTATGGGGTGCTCAACCGCCTGCTCATCGTCACCGGCCTGCACCACATCATCAACAACATCGCGTGGTTTTTGTTGGGCGACTACAACGGCGTCACCGGCGATCTCAAGCGTTTCTTCGCGGGCGACCCGAGCGCCGGCGCGTTCATGTCGGGATTCTTCCCGGTGATGATGTTCGGCCTGCCGGGTGCGTGCCTCGCGATGTACCGCACCGCGAGGACGGAAAAACGCAAGGCGGTCGCGGGCCTGCTGTTCTCGATGGCGCTGACGTCATTCCTCACCGGCGTCACCGAGCCCATCGAATTCTCCTTCATGTTCCTGGCGCCGCTGCTGTATGCCATCCATGCCGTGCTCACCGGCATCGCCATGGCGCTGATGCACCTGCTGGACGTGCACCTGGGGTTCGGCTTCTCCGCGGGGTTGTTCGACTACGTGCTGAATTTCTCGCGGTCGACGCGGCCCTTGCTGCTGCTGCCCGTGGGTCTGGCGTACTTCGCGCTCTACTACTTCCTGTTCCACTACTTCATCCGGCGCTTCGACCTGAAAACGCTGGGGCGCGAAACCGACGAATCCGCCGCTCCCGCGGCCGCGGTGCGGAATGACGCAACGCCGGCTCTGGCCTGGGTGCGTGTGCTGGGTGGCGCCGCCAACTTGCGCAGCGTCGATGCCTGCACCACGCGCTTGCGCCTGGTGGTGGCCGACGCCGCGCGCATCGATGAGCCCGCGGCCAGGTCGCTCGGGGCACGCGGCGTGTTGAAACTCGGCGATGGCGCCGTTCAGGTGGTGGTGGGCCCGATCGCCGACCAACTGGCGTCGGAAATCCGCCGTGCATTGAACACCCCGGGCGCCGGAAATGACGGCGGCGATGACGATGCGATGGCGCGTGCCCTTGCCGCCCTCGGCGGGCGCGAGAACATTGCCGACGCGCTCCTGGTGGCGAGCCGTCTCTGCCTGACTGTGCGTGATCCCGCACGGGTCGACGAGGCGACACTGCATGCCGCAGTACGTGCCGTAGCCCGCCCGGCTCCGGCCAGCGTGCACCTGGTGCTCGGATCTGCGGCCGCCGCATGGCACGCCAGGATGACGGCCTGACGGGCTGAGCCGAAATTGCCCCGTCCAGGGGCATATTCAGGCTGCTTTTTGGGGTTTTCCCCGGCACCCGCGGCGTCGGGGACGGGGATGGCGCTCCCCACATGACACTTGAAACTTTCAATGCTTCTGGCCGCTCTCTAGAATCCCGCCCCTGTCATCAGGGCCGTCCGGCGGCCGCTGGCGAAATCCCCAATCGAATCAAGAAATTTAGTGTGTACGACGTGCAACCCGGGCGGTTGCCCGAACGTCGTATGTCGAGGTCCTCGAAGGAAGCGTGATGTACAGAATTCGAACTATTGGCAAGGCTGCCCTGACCCTCCTGGTTCTCGGCTCGGTGATCGGACTTTCCGGTTGCAACAAGGGTGACGGCAAGCAGACCGATGCCCTGACGCCGCTGAACGTTTCGCCCGAGGATCTCGTGGTGATCAGCAGCAAGGCCCTCGCTTCGGGCCCCTCGATCACGGGGTCCATCGAGCCGGAGCGGCGCGCCGACCTGCGCGCCGAAGTGGCCGCCGTGGTGCTCGCAGTTCTCAAGGAGAACGGTGATCCGGTGAAGCGCGGTGATCTGCTGGTGCGCCTCGACCAGACCTCGATCCGCGACAGCCTCACCGCCGCGGAAGCCTCGATGAACGCGGCCGCGCAGGCCTACGAGCAGGCGCAGCGCCAGTACGAGCGCATGGTCAAACTACGCGAGACCGGCGTGGTGTCGGCCCAGCAGGTCGAGGACGTGGAAGTGCGCCGCAACTCGGCGCAGAGCGATCGCGAGGCCGCGCGCACGCGGCTGGTGAGCGCGCGCCAGCAGCTCGAGCGCACCGAGGTGCGCGCGCCGTTCGACGGCATCGTCAGCGACCGCAAGGTCTCGGCGGGCGACACCGCGCAGATCGGCAAGGAGCTGGTCAAGGTCATCGATCCGTCGAGCCTGCGCTTCGAAGGCTTCGTGTCGGCCGACAGCATCGGCGAAGTGCAGACCGGCCAGCACGTGTGGTTCCACGTGCACGGCTTCGACAACCGCGAGTTCACCGGGACCATCACGCGCGTGAATCCTTCGGCGAACTCGACCACGCGCCAGGTTGAAGTGCTGGTGCGTTTCGAGGACGCCAGCCAGAAGCCCGGCGTCGGTGGTCTGTATGCCGAGGGTCGCATCGAGACGCGCAGCGTCGGCGCGCTGACTCTGCCTGGCGCATCGATCGTTCGTGAGGGCGACAAGGCGTTTGCCTGGCGCGTGAACGGCGGTAAGTTGCAGAAGGTCGCCCTGACGCTCGGCGATCGCGATCCGCGCAGCGGCGCGTATGCCCTCAAGGCAGGCGTCAGCGAGGGCGACCAGGTGCTGCGCTTCCCGAACGCCGCCCTCAAGGAAGGACAGGAAGTGATCCAGGGCGACGACAAGCCGGCGGTCGTCGCGGAGAAGTAGCCATGATTCTTTCGAATTTCAGCATTCGCCAGCCGGTGACCACGGTGGCGATCATCATCCTGATCATGGCGCTGGGCCTGCTCGCGCTGATGAAGCTGCGCGTCAACCAGATCCCCGACGTCGAGCAGCCGGTGATGGTGGTGCAGTTCCCGTATCCGGGCGCATCGCCCGAGTCCGTCGAACGCGACATCATCAACCGCGTCGAGAAGTCGCTGCAGAGCATCCCGCAGATCTACGAATTGCGTTCCACCGCATCGGATGGCAACGCGCAGTTCGTGATCATCTACGACTTCAAGAAGGACATGACGCAGGCGGGCGACGAGGTGCGCAACGCGATTGCCGGGGTGCGTTACAAGCTGCCGATCGAAATGCGCGAGCCGGTGCTGTTCCGCATCGATCCGTCCGCGGACCCCATCATGAACCTGGGCCTGTCGTCGTCCAGGCAGTCGCACGCCGAGATCTCGCGGCTGGCCGAGGACGTGCTCGCCGACCAGTTGCGCGCCATCGATGGCGTGGCCGTGGTCAACGTCGATGGCTCGCTGAATCGCGAGCTCTCCGTGCTGTTGCACGCGCAGAAGCTGCGCGAGTTCAACGTGTCGGCGGGCGACGTGGTCAACGCGCTGCGCGCGCAGAACACCAATGCGCCGGTGGGCCGCGTGAAGGGCGCGCTGGACGAGCAGAACATCCGCCTGGTCGGCCGCATCGAGCGCCCGGGGGACTTCAACGACATCGTCATCAAGCGCCAGGGCAACGAGGTCGTGCGCCTCGGCCAGGTGGCCACGGTGCAGGATGGATTCTCCGAGCCTGCCAGCTACAGCCTGCGCTCCGGGCATGCGAACGTGGGCCTGTCGGTGATCCGCCAGCGCGAAGCCAGCACCGTCAGCGTCGCCAAGCGTATTCGCGACGAAGTCGAGAAGATCAACAAGACCCTTCCCGAAGGCACCAAGCTCGAAGTCACCCGCGACGGCGGCGACGAGGCCGAGGACAACCTGTCGAACGTCATCCACGCACTGATCTTCGGCGCGGGCCTGACCATCTTCGTGGTGTACGCCTTCCTCAACTCCTGGCGTTCGACGCTGATCACCGGCCTGTCGCTGCCCACCTCGGCCATCGCCGCGTTCATCGCGGTGTGGCTGTGCGGCTTCACGCTGAACTTCATGACCCTGCTGGGCCTGTCGCTGGCGATCGGCGTGCTGATCGACGACGCCATCGTGGTGCGTGAAAACATAGTCAGGCACATGGAACGCGGCGAGGACCGCGTCACCGCGGCGCGCAACGGCACCGCGGAGATCGGCCTCGCGGTCACCGCGACCACGCTGTCCATCATCGCGGTGTTCGTGCCCGTGGCCTTCATGGGCGGCGGCGCTGGCGAGTGGTTCCGGCCGTTCGCGGTCACGGTGGCCGCCTCGGTGCTGGTCTCGCTGTTCATCTCCTTCACGCTCGACCCGATGCTGTCGGCCTACTGGGGCGATCCGCCGGGTCACGGCGAGCGAAAGCACAAGGGCCTGGAGAAATACTTCGCGCGCTTCAACACCTGGTTCGACCACCAGGCGAATCGCTACGGCAACCTCATCGCGTGGTGCCTGCACCATCGCAAGATCATGGCGGTCGGCGCCTGGACGATGCTGATCCTGGCGCTCGTGTACCAGATCGGCTTTGGCCGCAGCGAATTCCTGCCCAAGTCCGACTACGGCACGCTGGCGGTCGAAGTGCGCACGCCCTCGAGCACCAGCCTCGAGTACGCGCGCAACAAGGTCGAGAAGGCCGCCGAGATCGCGCGCGCCATGAAGGAAACCAAGAGCACCGACGCGCGCGTGAGCGCCACCGGCGGCCGCGTGTGGATCGACATCGGCGACAAGTCCGACCGCAAGCGTTCGATCGAGGAACTGGCCGCGGACCTGCGCGGCAAGCTGTCGCAGCTGGTCGGCGCCGAATACGTGGTGTTCGACGACCTGAACCAGGGCGTGCGCAAGCCGGTCCAGATCCAGTTCTACGGCAGCGACTCGCGCCGGCTCATGGAGATCACCAACCAGTTCATGGAAAAGATGCGGCAGATCCCGGGCGCGGTGGACGTCGGACTTTCGGAGCAGGACCCGAAGGACGAGTTGCGCATCGAGCTCGATCGCGGGCTGGCGAACCAGCTCGGCATTTCCGTGAACGAGGCCGCGCAGACACTGCGCGTGGCGTTCGCCGGCGTGGAGGTCGGAGACTGGGTGGACCCGATTGGCGAGTCGCGTGACGTCGCCGTGCGCCTGGCGCCCGAAGATCGCGTCGACGCCTCGAATATCGAGCACCTGCCGATCGCGGTGGCCGGAACCGACATGATGGTGCCGCTCGAACAGATCGCGACCATCTCGATGGACAAGGGACCGGCACGCATCCAGCACCTGAATGGCAAGCGCACCGTGACCGTCGCCGCCAACGTGCAGGGCGTGGACGCCGGCACCGTGAGCAAGAAGGCCAAGGCCATCGCCGATGCGATGACCTATCCGCAGGGCTTCGGAGTCGGCCTCGGCGGCGCGTCGCGCGACCAGGCGGAGCTGTTCAGCGAGATGTTCATCGCGCTCATCATGGGCATCGCCGTGATGTACCTGGTGCTGGTCATGCAGTTCGGCTCGTTCACCGCGCCGATCGCCATCATGCTGTCGCTGCCGCTGTCGCTGATCGGCGTGGTGCTGGCCCTGGTATTCACGCGGGGCTCGCTGAACCTGATGAGTTTCATCGGCGTCATCATGCTCATGGGCCTGGTGGCCAAGAACGCCATCCTGCTCATCGATTGCACGCGTGAAGAAGAGCGACGCGGCGTGGACCGCGAGGAAGCCCTGATGCACGCGGGCCGCCAGCGCCTGCGTCCGATCCTGATGACCACGTTCGCGCTGATCGCCGGCATGATGCCGGTGGCGATCGGCCTGGGTGAGGGCGGCGAGTTCTATTCACCCATGGCGGTGGCCATCATCGGCGGCACCATCGTCTCGACGCTGCTCACCCTGCTGGTCGTGCCGAGCTTCTACGACAGCATCGAGATCGCGGCGGATCGCGCCAGCGCCAAGCTGCATGCGCGCGCCGACCTCGGCAACCCGGTGGTGGCGTTCCTGACCACGGCGCTGGAATTCGTGCTCGCGTTGTTCGGCATCCGGGCGCTATACCGCCTGGCCCGCCGCGTGGCCGGCAGCGAGGGCCGCGAACACCCGGTGCTGCGTGCCGCGCGGCTCAAGGGCACGCCGCCCCCGCGCGCCTGGGAGGCCCCCAAGCGGCGCAACGCCGCGGACCTGCCGCTCGGAGCCTACGCCCCACGCCCGACCCACGGCGACTGAGCCGGTGAAGACGGTGCCGTGAAGACGGTGCCGGAGCATGCATTCCGGCATAAGTGACGCCGCCCCGTTCCCGGGGCGGCGTTTTCTTTTGCGGGCGGCGACACTCCCTGGAGATATGCCGGAATGCATGCTCCGGCACCGTCTTGCGGGCATCGTCGTGCGTCTAGTTAGTCACGCTGAGCCACTGGGCGGTGGTCATGCCGATCTTGCCGGCGCCGGCGCCCTGCGGGCCGGTGAGCAGCGCCTGCAATGACGGCACCGGGTCGAGCGTCATCGGGTAGGTGGGCGCACCGTTGTGCCAGGCGAACGGGATCTCAGGCGCCTGCGCCGGGCCCAGCGTGCTGCCGGGCCAGCCGCTGTCGCCGCGCCAGCTCGCCCAGGTGTGCCCGCGGTCCTCGAAGGTCGACTGCTGCGAAGCCATCGGCATGTACTGCGTGTCGCTGGCCAGCAGGATGTGCTGGATGTCGAGGCCGCGGATCGCGCCGGTGTACACCGGGTTGGTCACGTCGGTCTGGTTGTTGCGCAACGGCGTCAGCACGCCGAAGAACACGCTGCTCTCGACCTGCACCGCGCCGCCCTCGGTCGAGATCGAGCCGTTCAGCGTCACGCCGAAGTGGAAGTTCGACTCCAGCTGCGCGGCCAGCACAGGGTCCCCCGCCACGATGCCATCGCGCATCTCCTTCACCAGGCGCGCGTTCGAGCTGTCGACGTACAGGTTGTACGCGTGCACGTCGCCGCCGCGCAGCCGCGGCATGCGGTCCTGCAGGTCCTGGTAGAGATCGTGATGCAGCGTGACCGTGTAGCTGGTCAGTCCCTCGAGGTTGTTGGAGCCGATCAGGTGTCCCTTCTTCTGCGGCAGGGCGATGGCGATGATCTGCGCCTGCGTGAAGGCGCCGCGCAGCAGGTTGTACATCACGTTGCCGGCGCGGTTGGCCTCCAGGTCGTCGAACTGCTGCTGGATGAAGCTGCCGGTGCCGGTGGCCGGCGGCACCACCGCGCTCCACGAGACGGTGATCCGGCTCGCGCCGCGCTTGATGTCGAGCACGCCGTCGTAGGCCTTGGTGAAGGTGCAATGATCCACCCAGATGCCCGAGGTCACGCCGCCGCCGTCGCCGATGGTCACGAAGTCCCAGTCGTTGGAATCGTAGTCACCGCGCGTGCCTTCGTCCCACTCCCACAGCTCGTCGAAGCGCAGGTTGCGCAGGATCAGGTTGGTGCCGTTCTTGATGTTGAACTCGGCGTGGCGGATGGTCGCGCCGTTGCGCGAGAAAATGGTGAGGCCGTTGAACGACATGATGTCGAGCAGGCTCACGCCGCTCGCGATCAGCGCCGGGTGCTTGCGCGCCGCGATGTTCTGCCGCAGCAGGCCGTCGGCCTGCAGCAGCGTGCCCACCTCGTTCCACCCCATGTCGAGGTCGTTCATGATCTCGATGACCTTCACGGGCGCGGCCGACGAAGCATTGGCCGCGCGCAGCGCGGCGACCAGCTCGGTGGCCGTGGTCACCTTGCGGTAGGCCGGGTCGGTGTCCGGGATGTTGCCGCCGCCGGTCACGACGCCCGCGGCATAACCCTCGAGGTTGTAACGCGTCACGCTGCCGGCGAGCAGCGCGGGCTCGTCCGGCGTCGCGCCGCGCGACAGGTCCTCGGGATGTGAGGGCCCCGAGGGTGGCGGCGGCGTGCCGCCGCCGATGGTCCCCGAGCCGATGTCGCCGGTGAATTCATCGGGGCCGATCAGCTCCACGCCATTGGCGTCGAGCACGTGCACGTCGCTGAAGGTCGCCGAGGCGCTGATGCTGGTGTTGTTGCTGGAGCTCACCGCGAAGCCCACGTACAGCGTATCGGGCAGCCCGGCGGTGATGGTGCGCGACGCCGCGCTCACGTAGCTCGCCCCGCCATCGAGCGAGAACGCCGCCTGGTAGCTGTTGCCGGTACGCGTGATGCGGACGTAGCGCGCGCCCGTGCCTGCCACGGTGACGTTGCTGGTGGCGGAATTGCCCACCGCGATGCGATCGGTGCGCCGGTAGGTGCCGTCACCCACGACCATCGCGCCGCCATAGATGAACCCGGTGCCCGTCGTGGTGAGATCCGGCGCGAACAGCAGGCCGACGCGTGCCTGGCTGCTGGCGAGCCCGGCGAAGTCCACGCCGTCGAGCCGCGCGCTGAACGTGAAGTCGCCGGTGACCGAGGCATAGACGAAGCGGAACACCTGCGCGGTGCTCTCGAACTTGCCGCGGCCGGAGATGTTCACCGCGTCGCCGTTCTCGTTGGTGCTGGTCGAGCCCGCCGCGTGCACCGGCGGATTCACGGCCAGGTTGTCGATGTCGATGCTGTGCCACGCCGAGGGCGGCGGCGGAATGGTGATGTCGTAGCCGCCGCTGGTGATCGGGCTGGCCGAATAGCCGGCGCCGCAAGTCACGGCCTTGAGCGTCAGTGAATTGCCGATCTCGATCGGCGCGTCATACGCCTGGCCGCTGGCGCAGGTCGGATCCTGGCCATCGGTGGAATAGCGGAAGGTCGCGCCGGGCGTGCCCGAGCTCAGCGAGACATGCTGGAGGCCGCTGTAGGCTCCGGGCGCCGGGTCGAACGCCGGTGCTACGGCCGGCGGTCGGATCAGGTACGTCCCCGTGCTCACGAGGCTCTCGTCGCGCAGCAGCGCGCAGGCCATGGCGCGCAGCGTGGTATCGGCGCTGATCGCGATCGGGCCGGAGTAGATAGTGCCGTGCTGCTTCACGCAGCTCGGCGCGCTGCCGTCGGTGGTGTACACGATGGTCGCGCCCAGGCTGGTCGAGCTCAGCGTGACGGATTGGGCGGTGGTGTAGGTGCCGGGCGCCGGACTGAACTGAGGCGCATCAGCCTTCTTGCAGCCGGTGAGCAGGGCGGAGGCAGTCAACGCGAGCAGCAGCACGTGGCTCGCCGGAAAGCGACTCGTCATGGCGGATCCCCTCGTTTCTTGTCGTGCGGGTGTCCCCGTGCCGGCGGGCGCTGGATGACACCGGTATCATGATACCGGTGTCATGCTAGGTATGACCGCGGCCCGGAGTCAACACGAGGAGTACGCAGCCGGGGCGGGACCAGCGGCGTTCCAGCACACGGATATGTCAAATGGCCGTGATCCGGTTTAACACTTGCGGCAGGACCGCGAGCCGCATCACGTCGAACCCGACGAGATTCTGTAACCCTGCCGGGCGACAGTCTCTTCGAGAAGTTCAGGGAATGGACCAGCACCAGTCCACATTGGCCTCCGCATCGTCAGATACGGGCCAGACGACCATCCGCGCGTCTGTGCTCAACGAGCAGGTCATTGAAGTTGCCCCGGGCTGGGTCGCCAGTCTCGAGCAGGCCCTGCCGCATGCGCGTTATCGCGCCATCGCGCTGTATGACGCGCGCGGCGAAGTGCTCCATTGCACGTCCACGGATTTCGGCATCGAGTTCCGCCAGGCGCTGAACGACGCGCTCGACGCGTTCGTGCTCGGCGCGGCGCGCGAATCGCGCTTCCTGCGCGGCGAGGGCACGCGAACCGCGGTGATGCTGGCGCTGCGCGACCTCAACTCTGCGCTGCAGGGCGTGTGCCTGCTGGTGGTCGAAGACACGCCGCCCGAGGACGAGGATCCCGCGTCGCGTTTCCTGACGCCGGCGGTGCAGACCATCCTCACCGACATCGCCTCCGAGATCGCGCAGACGCTGCACGCCATGCCGCGCCAGCAGCCGCCCAAGCCGCGGCCGCCGGTGCCGCTGCCGCTCGAAGCCGTGTACGCGCAGATCCGCGAGCAGGAAGTGGTGCTGCGCGTGCAGCAGCTGGTGCGCCTGCGCAAGGCCGAAGGCATCCGCCGCTTCGAAGTGCTGCTGCGCCACATGGTCGACGGCGAAGAGCAGTCACCCGAGCGCGTGATGCAGACCGCCGCGAACCACGGCCTCGCTTCGATGATCGACCGGCGCGTGATCGGCGAATTGATCGCCTGGCTGCACCGCAATCCCTCGGTGTGGAAGCGCGAGCAGCCGACCTTCTCGGTGAACCTCTCGGACGCCGCGGTCATCGAGCCGCACTTCATCAATTTCGTGGAAATCTGCCTACAGAAGGCGCAGTTGCCGCCCGGGCTGATCGGCGTCGAATTCTCCGAGCGCGTGTGCCTCGCGGCGCCCAACGAGGTGGTGCCGGCGCTCGACGTGTTCGCACGTTGCGGAGTTCCCGTGGCCATCGACGACTTCAACGTGGTCGGGGCGGGCATGCCGATCCTCGAACACCCGGCGGTAAGACTCATCAAACTCGACGCCGAGCTCACCACGCACGCGCTGGAACATCGCCTGACACAGGCGCGCGTGGTCGGACTGGTACAGACCGCCAAGGTGCTGGGCCTGCAGACCGTCGCCAAGCGCGTGCTCGGCGGCGATCACACCAGCTGGCTCACCGCGCTGGGCGTCGACTTCGTGCAGAGCTTCGAGGTGTCGCCGCCGGTGGCGCTCGATTCGCTGCTCGCGTCACCGGCCGCGCCGACGGGCTGATACGGTGCCGGGCCGGCAAACCGGCAAAAGAATCTTCATCGGCTTCGTCCTCGCAACGGAAAACGCCGGCGATGCGCCGGCGTCCAGGTAACCAGATCCGATTCTTGCCGGGCTGCCGGCCCGGCACAGTCTGCGCTCAGCGCGCGGTGTAGGCGTCCATCATCAGGCCGGTGCCGCCGCGCGACACGTGCGCGACCACCGCGGTGCGCCGATGCAGCTTGGTGACGGCGCCGAGGTTGATGGCGAAGGCGAGCTCGACCTGCTGTCCCTTGCGCAGCCCGAGGTTGGTGGTTTCAACGAACACACCGGTGGCGGAGAGATTGATCGCCCTGCAGAGTTTCTTTCGGCCGGAGGGAGTCGTGATGTACACCGTCGTGCGAGCGCGATGCCGCGTATGCAATCTCCGCTCCACCGACTGAATCCCCGCTGTTGTAGTTTTGCTCATCAGGCTCTCCTGAGAGGATTATTGCCCTGCGAGAAGGATCAGTGAACGGAACTGAACTTAATGGGTTTCGCGAAAAATTTCACGTCCCACGATTTACGGCGTGGACCGGGTCGCGTCTGCCACCCGGAGCCTCACGAATACCGGGCAGTGATCTGACAACTTGCGGCGCTGGGCGTCTTTTGGTCGGTAAAGCTCGCGTCCGAACGAGTTGCTGACCAATCCTCGGGCCATCCGGCGGCCCAGGACGATGTAATCGATGTACCCGCTGAAGGTCTGCGCGGGCATGCAGTTTTGAAAGGTTTGTCCCTCGGCGGTATTGACCAGCTCCGCCTCGGGTGGATCGCGGTCGTCGATCTCCGCCCAGACCGACATTCCCGGCGGCTCGCGCCGCAGGTCCCGGTTGAAGTCGCCGAGCACCGCGAAGCTGCGGTGCGCGCCCGCCTGGCTGTCGATCCAGCTCTCGAGCGCCGGAACCTGGCGCGCGAGCTCGGCGCATCCGGACCGCGTTGCGTCGAGCCGATCGCGCGCGCAGCCGGATTTCAGGTGCACCGACAGCAGCCGCATCTCGTGCGGCGTGTCCGGGAAAATCCGCAGCTCGACGCCGCGCCGCACCGCGTCGTCGAGCGACAGCGCATCGAGGTCGGCCCCGCAGCTGAAGGGCAGGCCGCGCCGGATGGCGAAGCCGTTGTTCTGCACGCTGGCGCGACCGGAAAAGCAGAACTGGTAATCGGGAAACAGCAGGCGCGCGGCGTCCGGGCCGTCGACTTCCTGCAAGGCGATGACGTCGGCATCGAGCGTGCTGGCGTAACGGCGCATCGCCGCGATGTCCTCGCCGCTGCGCGCGCGTCCGTGCGCGACGTCGCAGGGCACGGATCGGCGCGTGCCATCGCGCGGCGCGTCCGCGGCGGTGCACGAGGGCGTGAGCGTGCGCAACGTCTCCGGCGCCATGAACCATTCGAGGTTCCAGGTGGCGAGCTTGAGTTCGCGGGGAGTGGTGGAGCTGTGCGCCGCCGGCGGCGACAGCAGTGCGAGGATCGCGGCGATCAGCGGAGTGCGAGGCATCCGCAAATATGCGCTCCTGGCGGCCGGGCCGCCAAGAGTGCATTCAACGGATCAGCGGAAGCACTTCGTCGAGGTATCGGTGCCGGTGCTCGACGCCGCGGTCCGCCTGCCGGACTCGTTGATCGAGAACGTGCGGCAGGTGGTGTCGTCGTACTGGCCCTTGCCGGAGATCGCGGTGGCCGTGGCCGAGTAGCCCGTGGTCGTCGAAGCCACGCTCATCGTATAGAAGCCGCTGTCGGAGTCCGCCAGCAGGCCCAGTCCGCCGCTGTTGTGCGGCAACGTGATGCTCGAGGTGTTGGTCACGTACGTACCGTACTGCATGTAGTGCTTCTCCTGCGTCGCCGCCAGGCGCAGCAGCGCCGTGGTGGCGTCCGCACGCTGCGAGCGCTGCAGGTAGCGCCGGTAGCTCGGGATCGCGACGGTCGCGAGGATCGCGACCACCACGATGACCGTCAGCAGTTCCATCAGAGTCACACCGCGCTGCGCGCGCTTCATGTTCGTGGTCATGATCAATTCCCTGAGTCAGCCTGTTTCTTCCAGTAATTACGTCCGCCGTCGCAGATATTCACGCAACGACCCAAGATGTGCATGCCGGCGACGCAGGTCAGCGTGGCGCCGCCACTGCTGCTGGTCGCACCCGCGCTGCAGGCGGGCGGCGGCGGCGGTGGCGGCGTCGGACCGCCACTGCTCGAGCTGCTCGAACTGGAGCTGCTCGAACTGCTGCTGGACGTGGACACCGTGTTGCACGCCACCGCGTTGGCCGCGCAGGCCGCGCGGTACTGTTCGTTCAGGTCACCGCGCAGCACGGCGATGTTCACACCGCCCAGGATGCCGTCGTGGTTCACCGTCTCGAACAGGTCGGCGTTGGTGATGCCATTGGAGTTGGTGAAGTCGAGCGCCGGCTTGCCGTTGCCGATGTTGATCGCGTAGGCGCGGTTGGCGTGCTTGGAACGGCAGGGCACGGTCGGATCCGGATCGAGCGGCTGGTAAGTGGTGAACAGCACCACGCCGCCGGCCGTCGACGACTCGGACAGCACCTTCTCGCCGGCGCGCGCCGAGAACACATACCGCCAGCCCTTGCCACCGACCGGGACGACCGCGTTCACCGGGTCGCTGGTGATGTCGTAGAGATCGGTCTCGGTGATGCTCGGGAACGAGGTCGTGCTGTTGTACTCGGTCTGCGTGTACACCTTGAACGGCTGCAGGTCGCGCATCGCGTAGAACTGGTCCGTGTTGACGCGATACAGCGGATGTCCGCGATGGCCGGAGCCGATGGCGACGCTCATGTACGGCGCAATGCCACGCTCGCGGATCAGCGCGACGTCCGGGGCGTTGTAGAAGCGGCGCGTGGTCGCCAGTGTCGGTGCCGGCGATGTGATGAGACCACCGCCGCGGGCGCCCGCGCCCAGCGTCGCGAAGACACCGCCTCTCACCAGCGTGGCCGCGGCCTGTCCGTTGATGATGTCGAAACGGAACACGCGTCCGCCGGTGTCGGCCGCGTACATGCGGTCGGCAAGGCCGTCATTGTCCAGGTCCATCACGTTGATGCGCCCCGGGATGGAATTGGTCATCGAGGCCAGGTCCAGGCTCGGAGAGCTGTTGAGTGTCGCATCCGACATGCCGCTCCGGCTCTTGCCGGCATACCACAGCAGGTTGCCCGTGGCGGCGTCGACCATGTAGATGTAGCCGCCCATGTTGTCGTTGGTCGCCGAGCTGCCTTCATTGCCGGCGTCGTAGCCGCCGCCAAAGATCAGCACCAGGCGCTGGCCGTTCTGCGTCGCACCGTTGATGCTGACGCGCGCGATCGTCGGCGGCGACCAGGTCTCGCCGAGGCCGGGCAGCTGTCGGGTCCCGATGCCGCCCGTTCCAGGCTGCAGCTTCCACAGGAAACTCGGGGAGGTGCGATTGGTCACGTCGAGCGCGTACATGTAGCGTCCGCCGCGGCGCATTCCCACGTACAGGTACACCTTGTCCCCGGTCTCGACCACGCCGTTCGAATTGGCGTCGTATTTCAGGATGCGGATGTCGCCGTCCAGGCCGTAAGTGCGCGGATTGGCCACGTTGTTGTCCAGGAGCGCCTTCTGTCGCCCCAGCGACTCGTAGGGCATGAAGGCCCACAGTTCGGCACCGCTCGAGTCCGCGGCGTTGATGGCGTGCACCACGCCGTCGTTGGTGGCCACGAACACCACGTCCACCGAGGAAGTGGCGTCACCGGAATACGTGACCACCTGCGGCACCGAGTGCATCGGGTCGCCCATGCGCTTCTTGCTCTTTCCGCGGATGAAGTCGAGCACCTCGGTGCGCTGGGCCGAGGTGAAGCCGGTCGGCAGTCCGAGCGTGGTGCCCGTCACGGAGGAATCCGTGATGTCCACCAGGGTGGTCGAGGCAGCCGTGGCCAGCGTCTTGATCGTGCGCGAGTCGTAGGCCGGCAGTTTGCTCACCGCGCCGCCATTGGCGACCACGTTGCCGTCGGCCGTCGCGGACCAGAAGCTTTGCGTTTCCGGCTTGAAGAAGCCGCTGTTCTGGTCGATGGCGTCCGCCACGGCGCCCTGGCCGGTGACGACGATCTTCGGCAGGCCTGCACCGGTCGGACCGTCTTCGTCCACCACGCCCAGCTTGTACTTCTTGAGGTTGCCGCTCCAGCGCAGGCGCTCCTCGGGTGAGAACAGCGCGAAGTACAGGTCGTTGCGGCTCGAAGTGCGGTTGAACGCGTTCACGCTGACCGAGGCGGTCGAGAACGTGGTGGACACGCTCAGCAGGTCCGCGGCGATGTCTTCGAACACCGAGCCGAGCTCGGCCGAATTCGCGGCGGTATATTTCTTGCCACCACCCGCGGTCGCGACCGCGTCGAGGAAGCCGCCATTGGAGCCCGCGATCGTGTTGCCGAACGCGATGGTGTACGTGGTCACCTGCTGTTTGCCGGGGAGCGTGGTGTCGGGCACCAGGTCGGTGTCCGAGTCGTACATGTAGCTGGCCAGCTCGTCGAGGCACCTGCCGTCGCTGGCATCGTTGCTGATGGTGGTGTCGCCCGGCGCGCCGGTACACGAGGCGCCGTACTTGGCCTCGATCAGCGAGTCCGCCTCGTTGTCAAAGGTCGGGCGACCGTCGGTCAGGATGATCTGGAAGTTCTTCTGGCACTGGCTGGTGATGGGCGTGGTGTAGTTGCCCGAAGCCGGGATCGAGCTGTCGCGGGCCGCGGTGCCGCCGCCCCAGATCGCGCCACCGCTCCAGTACTGGTGCGCTTCCCAGAGTGTCTCGGACAACATCGTGGCGGTGTTGGCGCCATAGCCCGTCGAAGTATTGGTGGTGATCGAAGTGATCAGCCCGGCGCGACCGGTGTCGATGTTCTGGATGACGTTGGTGACCACGCCGCCGTGGTACTCGAGCTCGCTGCTGTTGTTGCAAGGGCAGTTCGTGTTCGGCAGGTTGAATCGCATCATGCCCATGTTGATGTCATCGACCGATGACACCAGGTTCACGACCGCGTTCTCCACGGCCTGGATGCGTTTCACGGTGGTGGTGGCCGGCGTATTCTTGTACCAGAGCAGGTACTTGTACGAGTAGAACGTGTAGGTGGTGCGCTGCGACCAGTCGATCTTCAGGTTGATGTCGTTGGTCCACGCGGCGCTGTCGCCATTGCGCGCATACACGTTGGGCGTCGAGGCGGCAGTCGAGCCGTGCACGCCGCTGTCGGCCGAGCACTCGACCGCATCCGACGAGCCGCTGCCCACCAAGTCGACCCAGGTCTTGCTCGAGGAATCGAAGCGCCCCGCGGTTCCGGTCCAGCGGCCCGAGCGGCCGCCCCCGGAGCCTGTCGCGGTGGCGTTCGCCAGCTTCTGGCAGTTGTTGATGCTGGTATTGATGTAGTTGGTCGAACTGCAATCCGGCTGCGGATCGCCGGACTTGCGGAAGAAGATTCGGCCAGCCTGGCAGGTGCCGCTCACGGTGTACGCGCTGCTGCTGCCGTTCGGGTCGTACTCGGGGCTGCGCTCGTTGGTCGAGTCGGCCGTGTCCATGCTCATCGAGTTGTCGACGATGAGCAGCACGTTCGGGCGAATGCCGTCGCTGCTCCCGGTGGTGAGATAGATTTCCGAGTCATCGCCGAATGCGGGCGCGACGCAGCTCAGTGCCAGCGCCATGCCCATGAGCAGGCCCGTGGTGACGTTCTTCAGGTTGAACATGTGATTCTCCAGCCGCGCGCTCAGTGCGCTTCAGCGATCTTGATTCGTTCGACCGAGCGGCGATCCTCGGTCAGCAACAGCAGCGTCAGCGTATTCGGCCGCGCGGCGAAGGCTTCGCGCAGCGTCTGAAGGCTGACGTTCTCTTCGCCTATCTGGTACACGGTCCTCGCCGTCAATTCGAAGCGGAACGTCGCGCAGGATGAACAACCCTGGACGAGCAACGTGCCGGTGTCTGATTTCGGCAGCGTCATGGTGTTCGCCACGACCTCGTGCGCGACGTCGATCTGCGGGTCCGCGGAGGCGGCCAGCGACGCGCCGAGCAATGCGGCTGCCAGGAATAGTTTGATGCCGTGCATGTTCTTCTCCCCGATCATGGGAACGTTCCGAAATCACTGCCGCTGCCGTCATTGATCGGCCCGCTGGCCGCATCGAACGTGGCATCGTCCCAGGGCGAGAGCACCCAGGCCCCGACCTCGTGCGCCGACTGCGAATTGCGCGCGGAGGTACCGGTCGTCGAGATCTTGTAGAGCTGGCCGATGAACTTGCTGGACTTGCCCACCATCTTGGTGGCGCCCACGGCCTGCAGGCGCGTGCTGTGCCCGTCGGCCGAGTCGGAGGCCATCGTGAGGTTGTTCAAGTCGACGTACGCCAGGTACTTGTACGGCACGTCGCTGTCGGTCGAACGCGACTTGCGGATGGCGTTCTCGATGCCGGCCTCGGCGGCCTGGAAGGCGCGGTCGCGGAACTGCTCGTTGCCGGCCATCACCAGTTCGGTACTCGAGGTGCTGACCGCCGTGACCGCGAGCAGCGTCACCACGACCAGCATCATGAGGCCGACGACCAGTGCGGCGCCGCGTTGTTTGGCAGGTGTCTTCATGTTGCTATCTCAGAAAACGCGCGCGTTGCGCACGTAGAAGGTTCGTGACACCAGCAGTCGGCGGGTCTGCTGCAGCGCGCCTGCGGGCGCGTACCAGGCCGCGGCCATGCCGGCATATTGATAGGGAGCCACGTCGAGGTAGCCCACCTCGGGCGCATCGGCGCGCAGCCTGAGCCACACGCGCACCGCGACCACCTGCGCACCGATGCCGGCGGCGTTGACCGCCTTCGGCAGGATCAGCGTGTTGTCCGGCTGCACCCAGCGCGAAACGATGCCGTTGGTCGTGTCCGGCTGTCCGTCTTCCGGATCGGTGTCCACGTCGGGAATGCCGTCGGCATTGCGATCGCCGGTGTCGATGCCGAACTGGATCTGGAAGTCCTCCACGCCCGGCAGGATCTCCTCGTCCACGACTTCGGGCGCGGTGCCGCCGCTGTTGGCAACCAGGCTCTTGCGCCACAGCGTCGGAAAGCCCGCGACGGCGCTCGAGTTCGCGCCGACGTAGTAGCGGCGATACATCAGGTCGCGGATCTCGTGCTTCGCGTCGCTGGCGCCCGGCGCCGTTGCACTGTTGAAGATCTTGGTCGGCACGCCGACCGAGCGGTCGGCATAGACCTGGATCTTCGCGACCGATGCGGTGGTGGCTTCGGTGCTGACGCGACGGATGGCGAGCACGTCCGCGCCCGCGACGGCGCTGCCGACGGTCGCCGCGGTAGGCTGGCAGCCGCCCGTGGGGTAGGCGTCATTCCAGCCCTCGATCGGCATCATCACGTACAGGGCGAAATTCGTGCCGCAGTCCGTGGGGCCGTACGCGGTCTTGTTAGGCAGCAGGTCGACCGCGTTGACCGAACCCCAGTTGAGGTCGGGCGCGAAGTTCGTGAAGCCGTAGTTGCCGGCGAGCTGGATGTCGTTCTCCAGGATGGCGAACGCGTAGCGCGCATTCTCCTGCAGCCGCGCCTGCGTCTCGTTGATGCCGTACGACACGCGGCTCTGGTTGTAGACGAACACCGCACCGACGATGACCATCGAGCCGATGGCGAGGCCCACCAGCAGTTCGATCATGCTCAAGCCATGTTCGCGTTTCATCAGTCTGACCCCAGGTTCATGACTTCGACTTGCGTGCTCATCCAGTCCGTGGTGCCGGTCTCGCGCCACGAGGCGGAGACCACGTAACGCGCCGGCACCGTGGCGGTGGCGGCGGTATAGGTGATGCTGGTCAGCGGCACGATGGTGCCGTCCGGGCCATTGGGCAGCGTCGCCGTCACGGCGGTTTTCCAGGTGGCCTTGTCCCAGGTGGCGACTTCCGTCGGCGTGCACAGCGCCGTGTCGCACTGCTTGGTCGTGGTCGCCGTGGCGCCCGAGGTGAGCGCGTAGTTGCCGAGGCCGCCGCGGTTCGCGCGGATGCGATCCGCCATGTCGTTGACCAGCGCCACGGCCGCGGTGCGCGACAGCGCGGTCTTGTTGGAGCGCAGGCTCTCGAGGTACAGGCCGGCGATGCCGAGCATGCCGAACGAGAGGATCAGCAGGGCGACCAGCGCCTCGACGATGCTCACGCCCGCCTGCGGGCGGCGGATGGACTTCAGGTCACGCGGCGTTATCAGGGACATGCGGTATCCGTCCACGTTGAGATGTCGTCGCCCATGCCTTCGCCGAGCGTCGAGCCCGAACCGGTGGTGATGCGCGTGATGCGCGCGCGGCCGGTACGCGTCACCGAGATGCCACGCGCGGCCGAGAGGGTGCTGCCCGCCATTTTCGCCTTGGCGCGGTTGTCGCAGACCACGACGCGGCTGATGGTGGTCTTGCCGGCGATGTCCTGGCGGAAGCCCGTGGCGGCGAACGACAGGCAGTTGCCGTTCCAGCGCACGCGCATCGGGTCCGTGGACGTGAAACTCTGGTCGTAGGTATACGCGGCGATCACCGGTTCGGTCGTGGCGCGCGCGCAATTCTTGGTTCCGGTGATATCGCGGAACACGATGTAGCCCGCGGAGCCGGAGTCGCTGCAGGTGGGCGCGCTCGCGAGCGGGTTGTCCGAGCGGCACATGGAAACGTCGACCTGCGACTTGATGGCCTCGGTGCGAGCCTTGACGATGCCGGCGAGCACGTCATTGGCCGTGTTGGTCAGCCGGTTGTTCTTGAGGAACTGGGTGATGCTGGGCGCGCCGAGTCCGATCACCACGGCGGCGATGGACAGCACCACCATCAGTTCCATGAGGGTAAAACCGCGGTTGCGACGTTTCATGGAGGCGAATGCTGCGCGACCCCGGCCACCCCGTGTGGAGCCACCGACGAGTGGCCACGCGGCGCCGATGAGTGGTCCGAAAGCGTGATCCATGTCACGCGCGCGGCGTACATAATCGCAGCCAACTTCGGGCCGCGCCTCAACCGCCATTCGACAGCGTTGTTGCAAAGCCCGGCCGCTATACCCATATTTCACGCGCGCGCGGGTGCGCGCATTAGGGAGGTCCCTCATGGGTTGGATACTTCTGGTACTGGTCGTCGTCGCCATCTGGTTCGTCGTCTCCTTGTACAACCGGCTGGTGGGCGCGCGGAACGGCTACAAGAACGCGTTCGCGCAGATCGACGTGCAGCTCACGCGCCGCTACGACCTCATCCCGAACCTGGTGGAGACCGCGAAGGGATACATGAAGCACGAGCGCGAGACGCTCGAGGCCGTCATCCAGGCGCGCAACACCGCGCTCAGTGGCTTGAAGGCCGCCGCCGCCAACCCGGGTGACGCGGCCGTCATGACCGGCCTGCAGGGCGCCGAGAACCAGCTCACCGGCGCGCTCGGGCGCATGTTCGCGCTGGCCGAGTCGTACCCGGACCTCAAGGCCAACCAGAACATGATGCAGCTCTCCGAGGAACTGACCTCGACGGAGAACAAGGTGGCGTTCGCACGCCAGGCGTACAACGACGCCGTCATGGGCTACAACAACCAGCGCGAGATGTTCCCCGGCAGCATCATCGCGGGCATGTTCAATTTCACGCCCGCGCAGCTGCTGGAGATCGCCAAGCCCGAGGCGCGCGAAGCGCCGAAGGTCTCCTTCACC
>DASUGK010000040.1:0-2314 GCA_036274075.1 Steroidobacteraceae bacterium
CCACGCGGATGCCGGGCGGCAGCTGCGCGCGCGCGAATTCGTACTGCGCCGGCGAGACACCCATGGTCACGGGCTCGAATCGCGCGATGGCTGTAGCCACGTCCGTGAATGCCTTCTGCGCGGGCAATGCACCCAGCCGCCAGTTGTCGGGGCGCT
The DNA here is from genome assembly GCA_036274075.1 of Steroidobacteraceae bacterium. Lineage (GTDB taxonomy): Bacteria > Pseudomonadota > Gammaproteobacteria > Steroidobacterales > Steroidobacteraceae > CADEED01. Next base: position 157 of record DASUGK010000040.1, read on the forward strand.
CTGGCCAGAGCATCCAGCAGCCGGCATGTGGTGCGTATTCGGCCGGCATGGAGAAACCGTCGGCCGCCGGGGTGGTGTTCAGGGTTCGTGCCATGGAGCCGGATTGTACTGTGTTAGCATCGCGGCCCTTTCGTCCTGCTCAGAGAAAGTACGCACGATGGCAACGCCCACGAGTCCCAAGCCGACCGTCCCCGCCGGGGGAGCGAAGATCTCGATCCAGAACGGCAAACTCGCCGTCCCCGACCAGCCCATCATTCCCTTCATCGAAGGCGACGGCACGGGCCGCGACATCTGGCGCGCCAGCGTCCGCGTCCTCGACGCCGCGGTGCAGAAGGCCTACGGCGGCAAGCGCAGGATCCAGTGGATGGAGATCTACGCGGGCGAGAAGTCCTTCACCGCGTTCAAGAGCTGGCTGCCCGACGAGACCGTCGAGGCCTGCCGCGAATACCTGGTGTCCATCAAGGGGCCGCTGACCACCCCGGTGGGCGGCGGCATCCGCTCGCTGAATGTAGCGCTGCGCCAGTTGTTAGACCTGTACGTCTGCCTGCGCCCGGTGCGCTGGTTCAAGGGCGTGCCCTCGCCCGTCAAGGCGCCCGAGAAGGTCGACATGGTGATCTTCCGCGAGAACACCGAGGACATCTACGCCGGCATCGAGTTCGAACACGGCAGCGAGGACATCAGGAAGTTCAAGGAGCTGTTCAAGCAGGCCTTTCCCAAGGCCTACGCCAAGATCCGCTTCCCCGAGACCTCCGGCATCGGCTTCAAGCCAGTGTCGCAGGAAGGTACGGAGCGCCTGTTCCGCGCAGCGCTCGAATACGCGGTGACCAACAAGCGCCGCAACGTCACGATCGTGCACAAGGGCAACATCCAGAAGTTCACCGAAGGTGCGTTCCGCAACTGGGCGTATGCCCTGGCGGAGTCGCCGGAATTCGCCGGCAAGTTCTACACCTGGGAAGAATGGGGCCGCACCAAGGCCGCCAAGGGTGAGAAGGCCGCGAACGACGAACAGGCCGCGGCCCTCAAGAGCGGCCGGATCCTCGTCAAGGACGCCATTGCCGACATCGCCCTGCAGCAGGTGCTGACCCGTCCGGACGAATTCGACGTCATCGCGACGACCAATCTCAACGGCGATTACCTGTCGGATGCACTGGCCGCGCAGGTCGGCGGCATCGGCATCGCGCCGGGCGCCAACATCAACTACGTGACCGGCCACGCGGTGTTCGAAGCCACGCACGGCACGGCACCGAAGTACGCCGATCTCGACAAGGTGAACCCGGGCTCGGTGATCCTGTCGGGCGAGATGATGCTGCGTTACATGGGCTGGACCGAGGCCGCCGACGCCATCATTTCCGCCATGGACAAGACCATCGGCCAGAAAGTCGTGACCTACGACTTCGCGCGGCTCATGGAAGGCGCGAAGGAAGTGAAGTGCTCGGAATTCGGCGACGCCCTCATCCGGAACATGTGAGGCGGGGTTTCTTCTGCGCCGCGAACGCCGCCCTCCGGGCGGCGTTTTCGTTTCTATTGCAGCTGCGCGAACAGCGCCGCCGCGGTCGGATCGCTGCGCACGGGCGCGAGCTTGCCCGCGTCCAGGCCCAGTTCCTCCATGGCGTGTTCCACCACGCCAGGCGCACAGAACTGCGGCGAGACGAGTTCCAGCGCGAACAGGCGCGCGAGGTAGACCGCCGCCGCATCGGCCGCGGCGCCGGGGAATTCACGCAGCCGGCGCCATTCGGCGGCAGTGGCGGCGGCGCGGGGCGGCACGCCCCAGGAGCGCACCACCCGCTCCAGCAGTTCACCGCCGTGTTCGACGCACAGGCCGGCCTTGCTGGCCGAATCCAGCCGCACGCGCGAGGAGTATTCGATGTGCGCGATGGCGCGGATGATCAGCATGTCGCCGAGCCGATGCAGCAGCCCCGCCACCGCGCTGGTCTTCGGATCGGCCCCGAGATGCGGCGCCACGCCCAGCGCGAATGCCGCCGTGACCACGCTCTCGTTCCACAATGCGCGCAGCTCCGCCGAGCGGGCCGGCGCCGTGCACAACCTGCGCGACAACGCCAGCAGGCCCAGGTCGATCGGCCCCTCGCCGGCGCGCAGCGCCGCGGCGGGATCGAAACTGTTCCAGTCGAAAGGTGACGCCGGCAGTTCCTGCAGGCAT
>DASUGK010000041.1:0-4599 GCA_036274075.1 Steroidobacteraceae bacterium
GTGCGGCATGAGCCGCCGTTCGGCCGGGTTGTAGTCGTTGGCGTACGACCACTCGTGCATGCCCATCTTGCGCGACTGCAGGTTCACGCCGGGCGGCAGGCGATCGCCGACGCTCTTGCCCTGGCAATGATTGTGGATGGAGATGGCCGCCTGGTGGCCATGCTCCACCGCCCAGATGATGTTCTTGGGACCGAAGGCCGCGTCGCCGCCGAAGAACACGCCCTCGCGCGTCGACTGGAAAGTCTTCGTGTCCACCCTGGGCACATCCCACTTGTCGAACTCGATGCCGAGATCGCGTTCGATCCACGGAAACGCATTCTCCTGGCCGATGGCGAGGATCACGTCGTCGGCCTCGAGGAATTCCTCGCCGGTGATGCGCTCGGCAGTGATGCGCCCCTTTGCGTCGATGTCGTAGTCCATGACATCGAACATCATTCCCTTCAATTTGCCGTTCTCGACCACGAAGCTCTTCGGCGAGCGGTTGATCACGATCTTGACGTGTTCTTCCTCGGCGTCTTCCAGCTCCCACTCGGAGGCCTTGAAGAACTGGCGCGGCTTGCGCGCCATGACTTTCACGTCTTCGGCGCCGAGGCGCAAACTGGTGCGGCAACAATCCATGGCGGTGTTGCCCACGCCGATGATGAGCACTTTCTTGCCGATCGACTTCACGTGCTCGAAGGCAACGGACTCGAGCCAGGTGATGCCGATGTGGATGTTGGCGGCGCCCTCCTCGCGGCCGGGCAGTTTCAGTTCCTTGCCCCTGGGCGCGCCTGCGCCGACGAACACCGCGTCGAAACCCTGGGTCAACAGCTCGCGCATCGACTTGACCGGGTGATTGAGCTTCAGGTCCACGCCCATGTCGACGATCTGGGCGATTTCCTCGTTGAGCACTTCGGCCGGCAGGCGGAACGACGGGATATTGGTGCGCATCAGTCCGCCGGGCACGGCGAACTGTTCGAAGATGGTGACCGAGTAGCCGAGCGGCATGAGGTCGTTGGCCACCGTGAGCGAGGCGCAGCCGGCGCCGATCAGCGCCACCTTTTTGCCGTTCTTGAGCTTCGGAATGCGCGGCAGGCGGCCCTTGATGTCGTCCTCGCGGTGGTCGGAGGCGACGCGCTTGAGGCGGCAGATGGCCACGGGTTTCTCTTCGACGCGGCCGCGGCGGCAGGCGGGTTCACAGGGACGATCGCAGACACGTCCGAGGATGCCCGGAAAGACGTTCGAATGGCGATTCACCATGTAGGCATCGGTGAAGCGGCCCTGGGCGATGAGTCGAATGTATTCGGGGACGTCGGTGTGTGCTGGGCAGGCCCATTGGCAATCCACGACCTTGTGAAAGTAGTCGGGTTGCGAAGTGTCCGTCGGTTGCATATCCCCCCGGTAAATAACGCCGGATTTCCCCCGTCGAGGTGACGTCGAGTATAGGCTTCGGGGCCGGTCTATGAATAACCCGACTGAAATCAAGCTTCGGACGCGTTCACGCGTCCTGGAAGTGGCGTTCGACGATGGGGCGCGCTACCTGTTGCCTTTCGAATACTTGCGCGTGTATTCGCCTTCCGCCGAGGTCAAGGGCCATGGCCCGGGCCAGGAAGTGCTGGTCACCGGCAAGCAGGACGTCGGGATCCGCGCCGTGGAACCCGTCGGCCAGTACGCCGTGAAGCTGGTGTTCGACGACGGCCACGACACCGGCCTGTACTCGTGGAACTACCTGCGGGAACTGGGCGAGCAACAGGCCGACAACTGGCGCAAGTACCAGGCCAGGGTGCAAGCGGCGCAGTAATGAGCAATGGGGACAGATCTATTTGCACCCGACTGAAATCGGGTGCAAGTAAATCTGTCCCCAAACCACCAAACCATAAAAAAGGCCGGGCTTTGCACCCGGCCTTTGCAAGACCCCCGCTCGAATAGTTGGGCTTTGTAGCGAAAGCCTGCCGGAAAAGCCAGCGCTTTCTCCGACCCGTCTATACTGGCCGCCCTGTGAGCGATCCGAACAAGACAACCGATACCGACTTCGGGTACGAACGCGTCCCGTGGGGTGAGAAGCAGCGCCGCGTGCGCGGTGTCTTCGATTCGGTCGCCGGCAATTACGACCTGATGAACGACCTCATGTCGGGCGGCGCGCACCGTCTGTGGAAGGAATTCACGTTGTCGCTCACCGGCCTGCACGCCGGGCAGCGGGCACTCGACGTCGCCGGCGGCACGGGCGACCTCACTACCGGACTCGCGAAACAGGTCGGCAAGACCGGCCTCGTGATCCTCTCCGACATCAACGGCAACATGCTCAACGAGGGCCGCGACCGTCTCATCGACGCCGGGCTCGTGGGCAACGTGGCCTGCGTGCTGGCCAACGCCGAGAAGCTGCCCTTCGCCGACTCGCAGTTCGATTGCGTGACCATCGGCTTCGGGCTGCGCAATGTCACCGACAAGGCGGCCGCGCTCGCCGACATGCGCCGCGTGCTCAGGCCGGGCGGACAACTGCTGGTGCTGGAGTTCTCGCATCCGGTGCTGCCCTTCCTGAAGCCGCTCTACGACCTGTATTCGTTCCGCGTCTTGCCGCTGCTCGGCAAGTGGGTCGCCAAGGACGAAGACAGCTATCGCTACCTGGCCGAATCGATCCGCATGCACCCGGACCAGGAGACGCTGCTCGGCATGTTGCGCGACGCCGGGCTCGAAGACTGCCGCTACCACAATCTCACCGGCGGCATCGTGGCCGTGCACCGCGGCTACCGGTACTGATGGGCTCGCTGTTCTCCGCCTACATCCTGGCGATGCTGCTCGGCATCGTGTTCCTGCCGTTGTTCGTGATCGCCTTCGCCATGGTGCGATCCGTCGGCCGCGCATTCATCCTGGCGTCGACTTTCACGCTCGGCGCGATGGGCGGCTTCTTCCTCGGCGTGCTCGGCGGCAGCTGGCTGCTCGAGGTGCATCCGGACGAGACCGGATCCGTGGTGATGCTGCTCACCTTCGCCGGCGCCGCCGCCGTGGCGGGCGGCGTGATCGCGCTGTGGCTGCTGGGCCGGATGTCCGGCAGTCCGCCGTGGCGCCGGGACGGATCGCCTTAACACCGTCACCCGTCCCGCATGCTCACCCAGTCGATCGAAAACCTGCTCAACCGCAACCTGCCGCGCAGCCCGCGCGCGCAGCAGCTGTGCGAATCGCTCAAGGGAAAATCGGTACTCGTCGAGGCGCGGGGCCTCGGCTGGCGCCTCGTCTGCGAGTCGCTGGGCAGCTCGCTCAAGCTCACCAGTTCCGGCGCGGCCGCGCGCGAGCCGGACGCCGTCATCTCAGGTAGTTTGATGAGCCTCGCGGCGCTGGCCGGCAGCCAACCCGAGGACGTGATCCAGCGCGGCGACGTCACCATCCGCGGCGACGCCGAGCTGGCGCAGAAATTCCGCGAGCTGGCCATGCTGCTGAAACCCGACGTCGAGGAGGAATTGTCGCGGCTGATCGGCGACACGCCCGCGCACCAGGCCATGCGCCTGGCGCGCCTGGCCGCGGGCTTCGGCCGGCGCTCCGTCGAAACCGGCGTGCGCAACATGGCCGAGTACCTCGCGCATGAACGCGGCGATCTCGTGCCACGCGCCGAGGCCGAGGATTTCTACCGCGGCGTCGAACGGCTGCGGGAAGACCTCGACCGGCTGGATGCGCGCACGCGGGCCATCGAGCAGGCCGAAGCCGACACCCCGGAGATCCAGCGATGAAGCTGCGCGTGATCGCCAGGCTCATCGAGATCCAGCGCGTGCTGGTGCGGCATGGGCTCGACGAGTTCGTGCGCGCCACGCATCTCTACCGGCCATTGCGTTTCCTGTTCCTGCTGTCGCCGTGGACCTGGGCGGTGCGGCGGCGAGATGAGCCGCGTGCCGTGCGGCTGCGCGAAGCGCTGCAGGAACTCGGGCCGATCTTCGTGAAGTTCGGCCAGGCGTTGTCGACGCGCCGCGACTTGCTGCCGCCCGACATCGCCGAGGAACTGGCCAAGCTGCAGGACCGGGTGCCGCCGTTCGACGGCCGCATCGCGCGCCGCATCATCGAGGATGCCTACGGCCGCGCCGCCGAGCAGGTGTTCTCCTCGTTCGACGAGACGCCGTTGGCCGCCGCCTCGATCGCGCAGGTGCACGCCGCCGAATTGCGGCCCGAGGTGGCACTGAACGGCGCCAAGACCCGCGAAGTCGTGGTCAAGGTGCTGCGGCCCGGCATGCACGAGGTGATCGCGCGCGACCTCGAGGTGCTGCACGCGCTGGCGCGATTCGCGCACGACAACTGGGAAGGCAGCCGCCGCCTCAAGCCCGTGGAAGTGGTGCGCGAGTACGAGAAGACCATCCTCGACGAGCTGGATCTCATGCGCGAGGCCGGCAATGCCTCGCAGCTGCGGCGCAACTTCGAGGGTTCGTCTCTCTTATATGTGCCCGCCGTGCACTGGGACTTCTGCCGCCCCACGGTGATGGTCATGGAGCGCATCCGCGGCGTGCCGATCTCTCACATGCACCGGCTGCGCGAGGCCGGCACCGACATCCGGCGGCTGGCCGAGAACGGCGTGGAGATCTTCTTCACGCAGGTGTTCAAGCACAATTTCTTCCACGCCGACATGCATCCCGGCAACAT
>DASUGK010000042.1:0-10789 GCA_036274075.1 Steroidobacteraceae bacterium
AGGTTCAGCGTGGCGACTATCATTGAGGCGACGTCGCGCTCCAGGGTTGACTGCGGTTGCATGGCGGAATTCGTCAACGGCTCTCGAATGTGCGGAAAGTTCGCGGCTATTATAGCCACGCAGGAACACCCACCTTTTCAATGACATCACACGACAAGACGCGCTTGAGTGCGATGTCGGACACCGCCGTTGCCGGCCCGGGCGCAGTCGCGCCGCGCATCCTGCTTTCGATGCCAACGGCGACGAGGAAAGCTACCGCGTGTTCTGCACCGGGCGCACCGCCGGACTGCAGTCGCTGGGCCTGGCGCGATATCCGCCGCCACGGTGATCGGCGGCCGCCAGGGCCCGCGCCGGCTGCAGCCAGACTGCTTCCATCCTCTATCCGCGCGAGTTCGGCCCGACGTCGCCGACATTTTCACGCGCCATGCTGGTGGTTCCGCGCGCCAGCTCGAGCAGCTGCGCGCGCGATATCTTGCCGACCGGGTCGCGCGGTATGCGATCCACCAGCACCAGCGGCCGCGGCACGAAGGCCGCGTCGACGCTGGCCGCGAGCTGGTCGGCGATCTGCCGCGCGCTGGCCCCGCGGCTGACCACCACCGCGGCGACGCGCGCCGCCAGCCCGCTGGCGGCCTCGGGCTGGAACGCGACCGCGTCCTCCACGCCGGCGACCGCGCAGATGCGGCGCGTGATGTCTGCCAGCGAGGCGCGTTTACCGGCGACTTCCACCAGGTCGGCGTCTCGGCCCACCAGCACGAAACCGCCGGCGCCGCGCCGTTCCACCACGTCGTGCAGCTGCTGCGGTCGCTCGAACCAATCGGCCGACACGCGCGTGCCGCCCGGCTCCGTGTCGAGCGTGACCCCGCCGTACAGCCGCCACTCCTGGTCGCGGACCGTGCGGCGCGAGGCGAACGCGCCGGTCTCGGTGGAACCGAACATCTCGAGCAGCGGCGCACGCAGCCTCGACTCCACGGTGCGCGCCAGCGCGGGGTCGAGCGGCGCCGTGGCGCTGACGATGAGATCGATCTCGGGAAAGTCCACGCCCGAATCGGCCAGCGCCCGCAGGTGCAGCGGCGTGCTGACGAGCACGCGCGGGCGCTGCGGCTGCGACAACACGTCGGCCACGTCGGCCGGGAACAGCGGCCGCGCGGCATGGATGCTCATGTTCTCGAACAGCGGCAGCAGCACGGTGAACTCGATGCCGTACATGTGGTGCGGCGGCACCGTGCCCACGATCGACACCGGCACGTCTTCGCCGACGGCCAGCGCGCGGCGGATGGCGGCGGCATCGAGCGCGGCATTGCGCGCCAGCGAGCGCCAGCGCTTGGCATGCGGCTGCGACTGCCCGGTGCTGCCGGAAGTGAAGCCCACCAGCACCACGTCATCGGCGCCGGGCTGCAATTCGGGTGCCGATGCCGGGTGCGGTTGCGCCGAAGCGCGCCAGCGGCGCACGTCCTCGTCGGTGACGGCCAGGTTGTCCGGATATGCGGCGCGCACTTCGGCCAGTGCGATCTCGCCGCGGGCCACGGGCATGAGCTGCACGCGGCGCTCGAGCAGCGCCGCGGTGAACGCCAGCAGGAAGGGCTCGCGCTGCTCGCACAGGTTCAGCAGGTGCGCCGCGGGCGGGATCTGCGCGGCGATCCGCGCCGCGTCGCGCAGGAAGTCGCCGCGCCACAGCGGCGCTCCATCGCGCCACAGGAGCACGTCGCGCTCCGTGCCGCCGGATTCGGACATCAGCACAGGCCTCCGTTGACCGCGATGACCTGGCGCGTGACGTAGGCGCTGTCGGGCGACATCAGGAAGCTCACCACGCCGGCCACTTCCTCGGGAGTACCCATCCTCTGCATGGGCACGGCCTCGAGGATGCGCTCCACCGGCGTCGCGGCGTCGATCATGTCGGTGGCGATGAGCCCGGGCGCCACGCAGTTGACCGTGATGTGGCGCTTCGCGAGTTCGATGGCCAGCGACTTGGTGGCCGCGATGACGCCGCCCTTGGCGGCGCTGTAGTTAGCCTGGCCGCGGTTGCCCATGAGGCCGGACACCGAGGCCAGCGTCACCACGCGCCCGGGCGCGTGGCGGCGGATCATGGGCATGATCACCGGCTGCAGCACGTTGTAGAACGAATCGAGGTTGGTGCGCAGCACCTGGTCCCATTGCTCGCCGGACATGCCGGGGAACGGCGCGTCGCGCGTGATCCCGGCGTTGCACACCACGCCGTAGTAGGCGCCATGTTCTTCGATGTCGGCGCCGAGCGCGGTGGCCGCGGCGTCACGCTGCGCGACGTCGAAGGCCAGGCAGCGCGCAGCGCGTCCCAGCGCGCGGATCTGCGCGGCCACCTGTTCGGCGGCATCGCGGCGTGAATGGAAGTGCACGACGATGTCGTAGCCGTCGCGCCCCAGTCGCAGCGCGATGGCGCGGCCGATGCCGCGGCTGGCGCCGGTGACCAGCACCGTGCCGCTCACGCGGCGGGCCTCACCGTGCGGGCAGGGTACGAATGTTTGCGCATCGGGCGGCGATTCTACGGCGCATTCGCGGCGTCGGTACGCACCGCGCGCCGCGAACGGCGCCACAACATCAGGGGCGCACGCCACAACATGCCGAGGATCAGCCGCACGTGCATGGCGGCCACGCGCAGGTTGTCGGACAGCAGCCGGTAATGCGAGATCCCGTCCCGCGGGTACGACACCCGCGTGTCTATCCAGCGCAGATCCTCGCCGCGCCACACCAGCTTGACCAGCAGCTCGACGTCGAAGTCCATGCGCCGGCCGACGCCGTCCTGGTCGACCACCTCCAGCACGCTGTTCACGGGATACAGGCGGAACCCGCACATCGAGTCACGCACGGCCGTGAACGACAGCGTCTGCAGCCACACCAGCACGTGCGTGATGTAACGCGAGAAGTAACGCAGCGGCGGGATCGAGGAATCGAACAGCGGCCGGCCGCAGATGATGGCGCCGGGCTCGCGCCGCGATGCCTCGAGGAAACGCGGCACGTCGCGCAGGTCGTGCTGGCCGTCGGCATCGACCTGCAGCGCATACGGGTAACCCAGTTGCTGCGCGGCCCGCAGGCCGGCGATCACCGCGGCCCCCTTGCCGCCGTTCACCGGCAGCTGCACCAGGCGGATGTCCGGCTCGCGTGCCAGTTCCGCGAGCGCGCGGCTGCAGGCCTCGTCGGAGCCGTCGTCGACCAGGATCACCGGCAGGCCATGGGCGCGCAGCGCGGCCACGACGGCCGGAACGGCCATCTCATGGTTGTAGACGGGAACCACCGCCACGACTGTCGGAAGGGTCATCGTTGTCGTATGGATGCGCCGGATTCAGTGCCCGGATTGCGGGCTAGTTTACCGGACTGGTGCTGTCGGACAGGACCCCGGAACGCGGCGCGGCCGCCGAAACGGCGCGCCGGCGGCGCTACTTCGCGGCCCGGGGCCTCACGGCCTCGACATTGCGCTCGATCCAGGCCTGCACTTCCTCGTTGACCTCGCGCGGGTCGCGCCCGGCCGCTTCGACGGGCGGCCCGATGATCACGCGGATCACGCCGCGTTTCTTGAGCAGGCCGCGGCGCGGCCAGAAAAAGCCCGCGTTGTGCGCCACCGGCACGATCTTGCAGTTCTGCTGGGCCGCGAGCAGCGTGCCGCTCGAGCCGTACTTGCGGGTCTCCCCCGGCGCCATGCGCGTGCCTTCGGGAAATACCAATACCCAGGCGCCGAATCTCTCCATGCGGTCCTTGCCCTGCACGAGCACCTGGTTCACGGCCGAGTGGCCGGCCTTGCGGTCGATGGCGATGCAGCGCGCCAGCATGCAGCCCCAGCCGACGAACGGGATCCACAGGATCTCGCGTTTCATGACCCAGACCAGCGGCGGGAACAGGGTCATGATGGCGTAGGTTTCCCACGTGGACGAATGCTTCATGAAGATCACGTGGCTGCCGGCCGGCAGGTTCTCGCGGCCCTCGACCACGTAGGTGAGGCCGCAGAGCCACTTCAACGCGAAGAAGCACACGTGGGTCATCACGCCGGCCATCCAGAAGCGCCCGCGGAAACCGAGGAATGGCGTAATGAGGCAGTACATCAGCCCGAAGCTGATGGTCCACACCGCCATGAACACGGTGAAGACGATGGAAGCGATCCACTGCATGTCGTCAGGCCGGTCAGCCCGGCAGGCAGGACAGGTCCGCGATGCGCGTGAATTGCTCGCGCAGCTGCGCCAGCAGGGCCAGGCGGTTGCGGCGCAGGTTGGCGTCCTCGGCATTGACCATGACGCCGTCGAAGAACGCGTCCACCACCGGGCGCAGCGTGGCGAGCCGGGCCAGCGCCGCGGCGTAGTCGCGTTTGCCCAGCGAGCGGTCGACGTCGCCCAGCATGCCGGCCAGCGCCTCGTGCAGCGACTTCTCGGCGCTCTCGCGCAGGATGGCCACGTTCACGGTGCCGCGCGCGCCGGCCTCGGCCTTCTTGAGGATGTTGGAGATGCGCTTGTTGGCGGCCGTGAGGCTCGCGGCCTCGGGTAGCGCGAGGAACTTCACCAGCGCGGCGAGGCGCGCCGCGAAATCCAGCGGCGACACCGGGTTGGCGGCGCGCACCGCGTCGAACATTTCCGTCGTGACGTCGGCCACGCTGGCGGCGCTGCCAGGGTCGATGAAATACGCGCGCAGCCGGTCGACGACGTAGTCCCAGAGCTCGTTGGCCGCGTCCGGGTTCGGCACCGGCTGGAGTTCGACCGCGCGCTTGACCAGCGCCTGCAGGTCGACGTCCAGCTTCTTCTCCACGAGGATGCGCAGCACGCCGATGGCGGCACGGCGCAGGCCGAAGGGATCCTTGGTGCCGCTGGGCTTCTGCCCGATGGCGAAGATGCCGGCCAGCGTGTCGAGCTTGTCGGCCAATGCAACGGCGGTGCCCGCGCCGGTCGCCGGCAGCGCGCCGCCCGCACCGCGCGGCATGTAGTGCTCGTCGATGGCCTCGGCCACATCGGCGGGTTCACCGTCGGCCGTGGCGTAGTAACGGCCCATGATGCCCTGCAGCTCGGGAAACTCGCCCACCATCGACGACAGCAGGTCGCACTTGGCGAGCTCGGCGGCGCGCGTGGCTTTGCCCGCGTCGGCGTCGATGAGGAGCGCGATTTCGCCGGCCAGCGTGGCGACGCGGCGCACCTTGTCGCCGACCGAGCCCAGCTTCGCCTGGAACGTCACCGCGTCCAGGGCTTCACGCCGCGCGGCCAGCGGCTGCTTGCGATCCTGGCTCCAGAAGAACGCGGCGTCGGACAGTCGCGGGCGGACCACGCGCTCATTGCCGGCGCGCACCTTCGCGGGGTCCCGGCTCTCGATATTGCTCACGGTGATGAAGTGCGCCAGCAATTTGCCGCCGCCGGTTTTTTCGGCGGGGGCTTCGACCGGGAAATACCGCTGGTGGTGCTGCAACGTGGAAATCAGCACTTCGCGCGGCAGTTCCAGGAAACGCGCCTCGAAGCTGCCGGCCAGGCTGCTGGGCCATTCGACCAGCGCCGTCACTTCGTCGAGCAGCGCGTCGTCGACGATGGCATTGCCGCCGAGCGTCTTGCCCACGGCGATGACCTGCTCGCGGATCCGGGCGCGGCGCGTGGCGAAGTCCGCCACCACCTTGCCGCGCTCCTGCAGCACGGCCTCGTAGTCGGCCGGCTTCGTCACCACGAAATCCTGCGGCGCCATGAAGCGATGACCGCGCGTGCGGCTGCCGGAGTCGGTGTCGAGCAGGCGCGCCGGCACGGTTTCCGAACCCTGCAACATCACGAGCCAATGCACCGGCCGCACGAACTCGGCGCTGGATGCGCCCCAGTGCATGCGCTTCGGGATGGGGAGCTGGTCGAGCGAGCGCTGCACGATGCCGGCCAAGAGGCCGGTGGTCTTCTGGCCCGGCTTGCTGCCCTCGTAGAACAGGAACTCGCGCTTGCCCTCGGTGACGCGCTTGAGCGCGCCGACGTCGACGCCGCATTTCTCCGCGAACCTGGTGGCCGCGGGCGTGGGCGCGCCGTCCTTGCCGAAGGCCGCGCTGACCGGCGGGCCCTTGAGCTTGATGGCCTGCACCTGCTGCATGTCGGCGAGGCCGCGCACCAGCACGGCGAGGCGCCGCGGCGTCGCGAACGAGCGGATCTCGCCGTGGGACAACACCGCTTCCTTCAGGCCTTTCGCGATGCCCTCGGCGAAGGCGGCCTCGAGCTCGGGCAGCGCCAGGGGCGGCAATTCCTCGGTGCCGACTTCGACCAGGAAATCGCGCGCGCTCATGCGGAGGCTCCCGCTGGCGCCGGCGCCGGTGCGCCACCCTTGAGCATGGGAAAGCCCAGCGCCTCGCGGCTGTCGTAGTAGGCCTGTGCCACGGCGCGCGCCATGGTGCGCACGCGCAGGATGTAGCGCTGGCGCTCGGTCACCGAGATGGCCCTGCGCGCGTCGAGCAGGTTGAAGGTGTGCGAGGCCTTCATCACCTGTTCGTAGGCGGGCAGCGCGAGTTTCGCCTCGATGAGCCGCGTGAACTCGGCTTCGTGTTCGTCGAAGCGCCGCAGCAGCACGGTGGTGTCCGCCACCTCGAAGTTGTACTTCGACTGCTCGACTTCGTTCTGGTGGTACACGTCGCGGTAGGTCACTTTGCCGAGCGGCCCGTCCGCCCAGACGATGTCGAAAATGCTCTCGACACCCTGCAGGTACATGGCAAGGCGTTCGAGGCCGTAGGTGATTTCGCCGGTGACCGGCCGGCAATCGAGCCCGCCCACCTGCTGGAAGTAGGTGAACTGCGTGACTTCCATGCCGTTGAGCCACACCTCCCAGCCCAGGCCCCAGGCGCCGAGCGTGGGCGACTCCCAGTTGTCCTCGACGAAGCGCACGTCGTGCACCAGGGTGTCGAAGCCGAGTGCGCGCAACGAGCCCAGGTACAGGTCGAGGATCTCGAGCGGCGACGGCTTGATGACCACCTGGAACTGGTAGTAGTGCTGCAGGCGGAACGGGTTGTCGCCGTAGCGGCCGTCGGTGGGTCGGCGCGAAGGCTGCACGTATGCCGCCGACCAGGGTTCCGGCCCGATGGCCCGGAGGAACGTGGCCGTATGAAACGTGCCGGCGCCCATTTCCATGTCGTAGGGCTGCAGGATGACGCAGCCCTGGTCGGCCCAGTATTTCTGCAGGGCGAAGATCAGGTCCTGGAAGGTGCGGGGCGGGGTGCCCAGCGGCATGTCGGCGAGCGTGAAAGTCATTCTTGGAGGCGTCTTCTGACCGGCCGCGCAGTATAGCCGCGGGGTGTTGGAGGTGGTGTCAGAGAGGGATTGTCGGGATTACGCGGAGCCGGGTGGTTCACGTCGGCATGCGAGCCTGCGTAATCCCGACAATCCCTCTCTGACACCACCTGGTCAAAGGTTGAGGGCGCGCATTTCGTAGACGTTGGCGATGCTGACGCCGTCCCAGGCGTAGCGCAGGTGCACGCTCTGCCGGACGTTCTGCACGAGGCGCGGGCGGAACAGGGCCACGCACTCGCCACCGGCGCGGCGCACGCTGTCGAATGCAATGCCGTTCGACCCGGCGTCGCGAAGCTGCCGCCCCAGCTTTTGCGAGGCCACGTAACTGCCGGGGTCGTAGATGTCGCGCAGCTCGGTGCGCCGCCCGCGCAGGTCGTGCAGCTCGCAGGCCACGTCGGCGAGGTAACAGCGCATCTCCAGCTCCATCGGCGGCTGGCTGGTCGCGCGCAGGAAATTCTCGCGGTGGAAACGCGTCTCGGCGATGGCGGTGTCGATGGATTCCGCCGCGTAATACGCGCCGAAATGGCCGTCGGTGAAGCGCGTGCCCTGCGGCGACAGGTGCGTGAACGGCGCCATGATCACGCTGGCATTCGGCCCGCTCACGCGGTCCGCCACCGGCACCAGCGACAATTCGCCCACCTCGTTGCGGATGCGTGGATTCGTCATGGATTCCAGCTTGTAGAGCGCCTCCCAGTCGGCCGGGTCGGCGACGCGCTCGAACAGGTGAATGGTGGGCAGGCGACTCGCGACGATGCGATGGCACGGCGCCAGCTTCACCGCCCGCGCGGTGTATGTAGTCGAAACCATCCGTGGTTACCGCTGCGTCCCGCCGTCACCCGCGCTCGGCGTCGAGGTACTGCCGCACGACGTACAAGTCCGCGACCTGGCCCGACAACATGCGTTCCAGCGCCGAGCGGCCGCCGAACGGCGGCGCGGAATTCGGCTGGCGCACCCAGGCGTCGGCAGCGCGCGGGTCGGGCAGCAGGATCTGCAGCGACTTGTAGATGCCCAGCAGGTAGGACAGCCGCTCGAGCGTGTCCTGCGGCAACCGCGGCTCGCGTTCGCGCCGCCACTTGAAGAAGGTGGATCGCGAGGCGATGCCTAACAACTTCAGCTGCTCCGCCACGCTCAGTCCCCAGGCTTCGGCGATCTGGGCGAAGGCGCGCAGGGCCGGACCGCCCGTGTCCGAATAGTCCGTGTGCTGGGGAGCGCGGCGGGTACTGGCAATGCTCAGTGTCATGGCGTACTCCGGTAGTGCATATATGGACTATAGTCAGTACTCATCCATAAGTATACTTTTTTGCGCCTCATTCGAGTGCGAATAGGTCAAGCGGAGCCACAAACTTGGCCCCGAATGGGGCAAAATCGCCGTCGCTCGCACCAAAAATGTGCGCAGGTCGCGCGCGGAAGCCATTAACTCATTGATTTCAAACCGCTTCCGTGTCTGGCACAGCGAATGCATTGAGACCGAGGCTCAAACCCCTTCCAGAGGATCTCCAACAATGAAACCGGCAGATGTAATCAAGTTGATCAAGGACAAGGAGGTCAAGTACGCCGATCTCCGCTTCACCGACACGCGCGGCAAAGAACAACACGTCACCATCCCCGCGAACCTCGTCGATGAAGATCTGTTTCGCGACGGCAAGATGTTCGACGGCTCGTCCATCGCGGGTTGGAAGGGCATCAACGAGTCGGACATGATCCTGGCGCTCGACCCGACCACTGCCGTGATCGATCCGTTCTTCGAGCAGACCACGGTCAACATTCGCTGCGACATCATCGAGCCCGCCACCATGCAGGGCTACGAGCGCTGTCCGCGTTCGCTCGGCAAACGCGCCGAGGCTTACCTCAAATCGACGGGCATCGCCGACGGCGCGCTCTTCGGGCCGGAAAACGAATTCTTCATCTTCGACAGCGTGCGCTGGAACAGCGGCATGAACGGCACCTCGTACGAGATCGACTCGGGGCAGGGTGCCTGGAACAGCAACACGGTTTATCCCGACGGCAACAAGGGCCATCGCCCGGGCGTGAAGGGCGGCTACTTCCCGGTGCCGCCGGTCGACGCCTTCCAGGACATCCGCTCGGCCATGTGCGACGCGCTGGTCGAGATGGGCATGAAGGTCGAAGTGCATCACCACGAAGTGGCGACGGGCGGCCAGTGCGAAATCGGCGTCGGCGCCGGTGGCCTGGTGCAGAAGGCCGACCAGGTGCAGATCCTCAAGTACGCGGTCCACAACGTCGCGCACAGCTACGGCAAGACGGCGACCTTCATGCCGAAGCCTCTCGTGGGCGACAACGGCTCGGGCATGCACGTGCACCAGTCGCTGCAAAAGGCGGGCACCGCGCTGTTCGCGGGTGACAAGTACGGCGGTCTTTCCGACACCGCGCTGTATTACATCGGCGGCATCATCAAGCACGCCAAGGCGATCAACGCGTTCACGAACCCGGGCACCAACAGCTACAAGCGCCTGGTCCCCGGCTTCGAAGCGCCCGTGATGCTGGCGTACTCCGCGCGCAACCGTTCGGCGTCGATCCGCATTCCGTGGGTGTCGAACCCGAAGGCGCGCCGCATCGAAGTGCGCTTCCCCGATTCTTCGGCGAATCCGTACTTCGCGTTCGCGGCCATGATGATGGCCGGCCTCGACGGCATCCAGAACAAGATCCACCCGGGCGAGCCGGCCGACAAGGACCTGTACGACCTGGAGCCGGAAGAGGAAAAGCACATTCCGCAGGTGTGCCATTCGCTGGACATGGCGCTCGAGGCCCTCGACAAGGATCGCGAGTTCCTGACCCGCGGCGGCGTGTTCACCAACGACGTGATCGATGCTTACATCGGGTTGAAGATGCAGGAAGTCACGCGCTTCCGCATGAGCACGCACCCGGTCGAGCTCGACATGTACTACAGCTGCTGAGGCGCCGTGAGAGGGCGGGATGCCTCACAGGCAGGCACATCGGGCATCGGCCCGACGCTCCTGCCCGCCGGTAACCCAGCCCTCGCCCTGAACCGGGCGGCAGCGCCATCCTGGCGCTGCCGCCCGATTATGAGTGGCGCGTTTTGGCTGTATTCAGGCGATGGGGCTATTCTCGGGCCCCATGAAGCGACTCCTTTCCATAATCTTCGGCTCGTTGCTGGCGGCTTCGACGGCGCTGGCCACGACCTACGTCCGTGTCGAGAAGGACGGGACCAAGACCTATTCGGATCGCCCGCTGCCGGGCGGCCAGCCCATGGATATCCGGCCGGCGCAGACCTATTCCGCGCCCGCCCCGGCACCGACGACCAGCTCGTCGCGGCCGAAAGAGGAGCAGGATCTCCTGGCGGCGGCAAACTTCCGCTACCAGTGCGCGCTTTCGCCGCGTGCCGACGAGACCTTCCAGAATCCCGAGACCGTCACGCTGAGCGTGGCGCTGACGCCGGCGCTGCGCGCCGGGGACACGGTGACTTTCTCGATGGACGGCGCGCAGGTGCCGAACGAGCAATCGCCGACCAGCGCAACGCTGACGTTCCCGGATCGCGGCACGCACACCGCGGCCGTGCGCATCGTGGA
>DASUGK010000043.1:0-12555 GCA_036274075.1 Steroidobacteraceae bacterium
ATACGGACTTCGCGGCCGAGACGGCGGCCCTGACCCGCGCCCAGATCCTGCAGCAGGCGGGTACGGCGATGGTGGCGCAGGCCAACTCGGTCCCGCAGAACGTGCTGTCGCTCCTGCGGTAATGCGCAGCAGCTTCAGTCAGTGAAGACAGGAGGCGGCGGGATCGCAAGATCCCGTCGCCTTCGTATTGGATGAGGCAACATGGATACCCAAGCCGTTAGTCCTGTATCCAGCGCGCCGGCAGCCGAGCCGGCCATGAACCCCGGCGCCTCCGCGGCGCCCACCCCCCGAGCCGCCCCCGCGGTGGTTCCCCAGGTCGACGTGCGGCAAAAAATGGCCGCGGTCGCGCAGCAGTTGCGCGACTACCTGCGCTCCAACGGCAGGGACCTCGAATTCCGCGTCGACGCCGACACCGATGCCATGGTGATCACCGTGCGCGAAGCCGCCTCGGGCAAAGTGGTCCGCCAGATTCCTACGGAAGAAGCGCTGCAGATGAGGCACTACCTGGATGAGTGGTCTGGCACGTTTCTCGACGTGACAACCTGACATCCTCTCCATCATGTCTACCATTAGTTCCACCGGCATCGGCTCCGGGCTCAAGATCGACGACCTGGTTTCCCAGCTGGTCGCCGCCGAGCGCTCTGCGGGGCAGACGCGCATCGACAACAAGAAGACCAGGCTGACCGAGCAGTTCTCGGCGATGGCGACGCTGATGGGCGGCATGTCCGCCTTCCAGGCGAGCCTGAATTCGCTGATCACGGCCGGCAGTTTCAATTCCCGCAAAGTGTCCGTGAGCGACGAGTCGGCGTTCACCGCCAAGGCGACCGGGTCGGCGGCGGCCGGCACCTACGACGTGCAGGTCGAACAACTGGCCAAGGCGGCGCAGCTCGGTTCCGACGCTTTCGCATCCGGCAGCGCCGAAGTGGGCACCGGCAAGCTCACCATTTCGGTGGGTAATTCTTCTTTCAGCATCGACGTGGCTGACGGCAGCAACAGCCTCGCCAACATCCGCGATGCGATCAACAAGTCCTCCGCCAACAAGGGCGTGCAGGCGTCGCTGCTCACTGACGTGGAAGGCACGCATCTCGTGCTGACCAGCACGAAGACCGGCGGCGACTACGCGCTGAAGGTGGCCGCCACCGGCGGCGACGGTGGGCTCCAGAAACTGGTCTACGATCCGAACGGCACCAAGAACATGGAGCTGCGCAGCGAGGCCAGGGACGCCATCGTCTTCGTGTCGGGCTACGAGATCCACAGCAGTTCGAACACGGTCAGCAATGCCATCGAGGGCGTGACGCTGACGCTGAAGGCTCCCACCGAGGAAGACAGCACCGTCCTGCTGAGCGTCGATCGCGACGATGCGGCGATCCAGGACGCGGCCAAGAAGTTCGTCGACGCCTACAACTCCCTGGCGGGCACCATCAAGTCGCTGAGCAAGTACGACGTCAGCACCGACACGGGCGGCCCGTTGCTCGGCGATGCCATGTTGCGAAACATCGATTCACAGGTGCGCAAGCTGATCTCTTCGCCAGTCGCCGGCGTGAGCGGCAGCTACACCACGCTGGCGAGCCTGGGGATCACCACGCAGGCCGATGGCAAGCTCAAGCTCGACAGCGCCAAGTTCAACGCTGCGCTGGAGGCCAACCCGGGCGCGGTCAGCGACATCTTCACCTCGAGCAATGGTGTTGCGGTCAAGCTCGCCGACTTCATGGGAGCGAAGACCTCGTCGACCGGCGAGCTGACGGTCCGCAGCAGCAACATCACAGACTCGCTGGTAGACCTGAAGGAACAGCAGGACGTGCTGAATGCGCGCATGAAAGTCATCGAGCAGCGCTACTACAAGCAGTTCAATGCACTCGACTCGTTGCTGGCCCAGCTGAACACCACCGCCACGTCGCTGGACAGCTGGCTGGCGCGGGAAAAGCAGGATTGAGCCGGTGACGGCCGGCACCTGACAGGAATTCCCCCAGCCGATGCCCATC
Source organism: Steroidobacteraceae bacterium (assembly GCA_036274075.1). GTDB lineage: Bacteria > Pseudomonadota > Gammaproteobacteria > Steroidobacterales > Steroidobacteraceae > CADEED01. Next base: position 1,983 of record DASUGK010000043.1, read on the forward strand.
CACGATCCCGTGCATTTCCGCGAGCGGCTTGCCACGCTGATGGCGGGGCAGAACGCCCAACTCGCCACACTCGAAGGGCTGCTCACGCATGAACATGGGCTGCTGCAGGCTCGCGACGCGGAGGGCCTCGAGCATGCGGGCACGGCGCGCCAGCAGTGCATCGGCCAGATCATGCGCCTCGAGGACGAACGTCGCGCGTTGTGCCGCGACACGGGGCGCAGCGACGATGCGGCCGGGCTGCACGGCCTGCTCGCCTGGTGCGACCCCAACGGGCTGCTGATGCCGGTGATGCAGGAATACCGCGAGCGCACCCTGCGCTGCCGTGAGCAGAATGATCGCAACGGCATCCTGGTCAACGCGCGGTTGCACGCCGGTGTGAAGGAAGACCGCGGGTACGGTCCCGGCAGCGACCCGGGCAGCTTCGGCCGCAAGGTCACCACGCACGCCTGATCGGGCGGCCGGGCGGACAGATTCGCATTCCCGGCCGGCCTCAAGTCCCGGCCGCTGATGCCGATATCCCCTGTAGCGAATCACTGTTTCGGCTGCACAGCTGAACAGGGCAGAGCGCCTTGCCTGCCGCATCATCGGCGAGCGCTTCCACACCTCGCAAGCTCAAGTCCACCCCCGCCGGGCCGTTAAGTTCCTTGCTAGATGATGTAGCTAGGAGCACTCTCGATGGCCTTCCCGCCCAACGCCTCAAAACTCGCCGCTTACCGCAGCACTTCTGCGCACGCGGGCGTTGCGGCCGCGGATCCGCATGGGCTCATCGTGATGCTCATGGACGGCGCGCTGGAACGCATCGCCACGGCGCGCGGCATGATGAGCCACGGCAGCAACCAGGCCGAGAAGGCGCAGCTGCTGACACGCGCGGTCGCCATCATCGACGAGCTGCGCAACAGCCTCAACGTCAAGGCCGGCGGCTCGCTCGCGGCCAACCTCGACGCTCTCTACGAATACATGTGCACGCGCCTCGTGCAGGCGAATGCCTCGAACAAGCCCGAGCTGCTCGACGAAGTCAGCCGGTTGTTGAACGAGATCCGTGCCGCCTGGCTGCAGATCCCGGCGCAGGGCCGCGCGCAAGTGGCGTACGCGCCATGAGCCAGCCCGCACGAGACATTCCGCGTGGGCGTCCCCGGCTCACGGTGGTGCGCGGAACGCGCGCACCCGTGCCGCGCGACTCGACGTCCGACTGGCGCCGCGTCGCATCCGCCGTGCTGACCTGCACGCACGAGCTCACGTCTCACCTGCTCGAGCAGCGCTGGGGCAGGGTGCAGGAAACCATGAGCGAGCGGCGCGAGCTGCTCGAGTGGCTGGCGCGCCTGCCGCTCGACACCGAGGGCCGCCGCTGCCTGCTGTCGCTGACCCAGGCCGCCGACGAAGCCGAAGAGGCCATCGCCTCGATGATGGGCGCACGCCGCGGCTGCGAGTAACATGGCGCCATGTTTGATGGCCGCGACACCATCGTGATGTTCGACAAGCTGGCGTACGAGGACATGCTCCCCGTGCGCTGGTGCCCGACGTCCGAGACCGTGAGCGAAGTGGCCGCGGCCCAGCACCTCGTGGAGCGCAACCTGCGCGTCCTGCAGGCCTGCGATGCGCTCGAGGAACACGGCCAGACCGAGAAATCCGACGACGAGTCGCCGCATTCGGCCGACCTCATGCGCCTCGATTTCAAGCTCAACCTGCTGCTCGACCTGGCCGGCCAGCTGCTGGCGCAGAGCCAGCCGCGGGTTCGCCCGGTGCCGATACGCTTCAACGCCATGGGCGCCATGTTCCAGAGCGACGAGAACCTGGTGCCGGGGTCGCACGGCATCCTCGAGGTCACGCTGCGCGAGATCGTCGTGCAGCCGCTGCGGCTGCCGTCGGAAGTCGTGCCGGGCGCGCCGGTGGGGGAAGCGCGCGTGCGTTTCCTGTGGCTCGGCGAGACGGTCGCGGATCACATCGAGAAGCTGGTGTTTCGCCGCCACCGGCGAAAGATTGCCGGCTCGCGCCAGCAGCGCGCGTGACACGGCAATGCGAGTAGGGAAAAACCCGAGAGAAGAAGCCGCGCCGAAAATCCGCTAAGGGTTTCCACCCGGCGACGCGCGCGGCGAAAGTTTTCGCCCGACTTTGTTAGGCGAGCGCGTTGCTGCATGAAAAGAAGTTGGACTGCACGTCACGCTTTCCTCCACCGATTGTGGGGAAGATATTCCCGAGAGAGGTGAAGTCGTGCAGACAGTCGAATGCATTACTGCGCAGGGCGAGGGAGTCGCGCGCAATGCAGAAGATCGCCAGGGAGCCGGCGCCAGGGAGAATGACGGCGTGCTGCTTCCGACAGGGAGTTCGCCAGCGGTAGCCGCGGTCAACCGGCTGATCCAGCAGGTCGCTCCCTATGATTCCACGGTCCTGATACTAGGGGAATCCGGTACTGGAAAAGAGATCGCCGCGCGCGCGATCCACGCGGCCAGCCCGCGGCGCCAGCGTCCCTTTGTTGCGGTGAATTGCGGCGCGATCCCGGCGGAGTTGCTCGAGTCGGAACTGTTCGGCCACGAGAAGGGGTCGTTCACGGGCGCCATCACTTCGCGCAAGGGCCGGTTCGAGATCGCCGAGGGCGGCACGCTGTTCCTCGACGAAATCGGCGACATGAGCCTGCCCATGCAGGTGAAATTGCTGCGCGTGCTGCAGGAACGCATCTACGAGCGCGTCGGCAGCAATACCTCGAGCGAGTGCGACGTGCGCATCATCGCCGCCACGCACCGCAACCTCGAAGAATCCATCGTGCGCGGCTCGTTCCGCGGCGACCTGTTTTACCGCCTCAACGTGTTCCCCATCGAGATGCCGACGCTGGCCGCGCGTATCAGCGACCTGCCGGCGCTCATCGATGCTTTCGTCGCGCAGGCGGCGGGCCGCGGCCGTCCGCGCCTGCGGCTGTTGCCAGAGACGCTCGAGGCGCTCGGCAACTACCCGTGGCCGGGCAACATCCGCGAGCTGTCGAACCTGATCGAACGCCTGGCCATCCTCTGTCCCGAGCGCCCGGTGGGCATCGGCGACCTGCCGGCGCGTTACCGGCCGGCCGACTGGACCGCGCCGGCGATCGTTCCGCCGCCGATGACGGAGGAAATCCCGCAGCTCATCGCCTCGATGGCGGGCGGGGAGGAGACCGAGGACGACGCCGTGTTGCCGGCCTCGGTGTGGAATTGCGAGCAGGAGTCGCCGACGCGACTGCCGGAAAACGGCGTCGACCTGCGCGCCCACCTGACACTCATCGAGCGCAGCCTCATCAGCCAGGCCCTGCAGCGTTCCGGCGGCACCGTCGCCCACGCCGCCCGCCTCCTGTCCCTGCGCCGCACGACCCTCGTCGAGAAGCTCCGCAAACTAGGCATGGCCGGCGCGTAAATGGGGACATTCCTCGTTTCCTAGCAAACGGGGACGGACCTGATAATTGCGCCCGCCGCAGGATATGCGGCTTCTGCGCAACGAATCGTTGTTCACGCGCCCCGCTGCGCGACTAGCCAGTCGTCAAAACCCCGAGCGTTGAGGTCCGTCCCCGTTTGCTAGGAAACGAGGAATGTCCCCATTCACCGTCGGAAAGCCGTCACTGGTGTGATGGGCGTCACGCGGAACGGCACGGCACAGCATTTGCAACTGCAACGGTTGGCCGCCATGGCCAGAAGTGTTGAGGTTTCAGATGGGCACCGAACAGAGTTTGAGCGAATCGCTGGAGCCGGTCGCAGTCGACGCGTCATCGCGCCTGATCGTCGACTTGGCGCGCCGCGTGGCCGGCACCGATTGCACGGTGCTGATCGTCGGCGAGTCCGGCACCGGCAAGGAAGTGCTGGCGCGCCTCATCCATCGCGCGAGTCCGCGCGCCACGCGGCCGTTCATTGCCGTCAACTGCGCCGCCATCCCCGAGAACATGCTCGAAGCCATGCTGTTCGGCTACGAGAAGGGTTCCTTCACCGGCGCGACCAATTCGCACGCCGGCAAGTTCGAGCAGGCCCAGGGCGGCACGCTGCTGCTCGATGAGATCACCGAGATGCCGCTGGCGCTGCAGGCCAAGCTGCTGCGCGTCCTGCAGGAGCGCGAGGTGGAGCGCATCGGCGGCAGCGAGCCCAAGCCGCTCGACGTGCGCGTCATCGCCACCACCAACCGCATGCTGCGCAACGAAGTGGCCGCCGGCCGCTTCCGCGAAGACCTTTACTACCGTCTCAACGTGTTCCCGCTGGCCGTGAGCCCGCTGCGCGAGCGCCGCGACGACGTGCTGCCGCTGGCCACGCACCTCCTGCAGGTGCGCGCGCGCCCCGGCACCCGCATCCCGGCGCTGTCGGCCGATGCGGCCCACCTGCTGCTCACCTATTCATGGCCCGGCAACGTGCGCGAGCTCGACAACCTGCTGCAGCGCGCGCTGGTGCTGGTGGAAGGCTCGGTCATCGAGGCCGAACACATCCTGTTCGAGAAGCAGCCCACGCGCCTCGACGCGCAGGCCGCGGGCAACGCCGCGCTCCACCAGACCATGGAACGCGCCGAGCGTGACGTGATCCTGGATGCGCTGCGCGCCGCCAACGGCAGCCGCCGCGAGGTGGCCGAGAAGCTCGGCATCAGCCCGCGCACGCTGCGCTACAAGCTGGCGCGCATCCGCAGCGCCGGAATCGATGTCCCTGCCGCCTGATCCCGATCGAAGGACGCCGAGGTAACACCGATGAGCCAGATGGAAATCGATCGCGTGCTGTCCCAGATCCGCAGCATGTCGCAGACCGTGCGCAGTGGCGCCGTCGGCGGCGTGGGCGGCGCCGGTGCCGGCAATGGCGCCGTGGCCGGCATCGACAACGGCTTCGCCAAGCTGCTCAAGCAGGGCATCGACAGCGTCAACCAGACCCAGGCGCGCGCCACGGATCTCGCCACGAAATTCGAACGCGGCGTGCCGGGCGTCGAGCTGCCGCAGGTGATGCTCGAGATGCAGAAGGCCAACGTGTCGTTCCGCGCGTTGACTGAGGTACGCAACAAGTTCGTCGATGCGTACCGCGAAATCATGAACATGCCGCTGTAACGGCGACATCAAGGACCATTTGAATGGCTGCTGAACCCAACGTTTCCGGTCAACGCGTGATCGCGGGCCTGAAGCCGCTCATCCTGCTGGTCGGCGTGGCCGCCGCGGTGGCCGCCGGCGTCGGCGTGATGTTGTGGTCGGTGGGCCCGACCTACAGCCTGCTGTACGCCAACCTGGGCGGCGAGGACGCCGCGCAGGTGACCCAGGCGCTCGACAGCGCCCGCATTCCCTACAAGCTCGAGGACGCCGGCGCCTCGATCAGCGTGCCCGCCGAGCAACTGGCGGCCGCGCGCCTCAAGCTCGCGGCGCAGGGCCTGCCCGAGGGCGGGGGCGGCGTCAGCGCCATGACCAAGGATCCCGGCTTCGGCGTGAGCGCGTTCATGGAGAACGCGCGTTACCAGCACGCCCTGGAGACCGAGCTCGCGCGCACCATCGCCAGCCTGCAGAACGTGCAGGGCGCGCGCGTGCATCTCGCGATGGCGCGCCAGTCGGCCTTCGTCAGCGATCGGCGTCCCGGCTCCGCGTCGGTGTTCCTGCAGATCAAGGCGGGCCGCCGCCTCGATGACGAGCAGGTGCAGGCCATCGCCAACCTCGTCGCGTCGAGCATCCCCGAGATGTCGGCCTCGCAGGTCACCGTCGTGGACCAGGCCGGCCGGTTGCTGTCCGCGCCCAACACCGACAGCGACATCAGCATGCGCGACAAGATGTTCGAATACGCGCATCGCCTCGAAGAAGGTTATTCGCAGCGCATCCAGGAACTGCTGACCCCGCTGGTCGGCCCGGGCCGCGTGCGCGCGCAGGTCGTGGCGCAGGTCGACATGGCCACCACCGAGTCGACGCGCGAGCAATACAACCCACAGAGCCAGGTGGTGCGCAGCGAGTCCATCGCCGAAGAAGCCGCGCGCAACGGGGCCAACGCCGCCGGCGGCGTGCCCGGCGCGTTGACCAACCAGCCGCCGCAACCCGGCGTGGCGCTGCCGCCCGGTGCTTCGCCCGCGGTCGCGCAGTCGGGTGTGAATCCCCCCGCGGCCGCCGGCGCCAATGCCGCCGGTGCCGCGCCCAACAACCAGGCCACGACCCAGGTCACCGGCCCGGATTCCACTTCGCGCCAGTCGACGCGCAACTACGAGATCGACCGCACCATGGCGTATACGCGCCAGCCCGCCGGCCGCGTCACGCGCCTGTCCGTGGCGGTGCTCATCGACAACCTGCGGACCACCGACGCCGAGGGCAAGGTCACCGAGACGCCGGTGCCGCCCGAGCAGCTGGAGCGCCTGACCGCGCTGGTGCGCGACGCCGTGGGCTTCGACGCCTCGCGCGGCGACTCGGTCAATGTCGTGAACTCCTCGTTCCTCGGCCAGCCGGCCGTGCCCGAAGGCGAACTCGAATCCGTGCCGCTGTGGGAGCGCGCCTGGGTGCAGACGCTGGCCAAGGTGGTCGCCGGCCTCATCGTGCTGCTCATCATCGTCTTCAGCGTGCTGAAGCCGCTGACGCGCGGACTCATCAATGCCGCCAAGGGCCCGGTGCTGCGCCAGGGTGCGCTGGCCACCGCGATGGCGGGTGGCGGTGGCGCCGCGGTCGCCGGCGGCCCGCCGGAAGCCCCGGCCATCGCCTACGAACAGCAGATCGCGCAGGCGCGTGGCCTCGTGGCCGCCGACCCCAAGCGCGGTGCGCAGGTCGTGAAGTCATGGGTGTCCAACGATGAGTGACGCGCAGAAAGGCGGACGCAGCGGCGTCGAGCGCGCCGCCATCCTGCTGCTGACGCTCGGCGAGAGCGAGGCCGCGGAAATCCTCAAGCATCTCGGCGCCAAGGACGTGCAGCGCCTGGGCCGCAGCATGGCCGAGCTCAGCAACGTGTCGCGCGATGAAGTGCGCGGCGTGCTGGGTGAGTTCACCAACGCGGTGGAAATGCAGACCTCGCTGGGCGTGGCGAACGATGAATACGTGCGCAAGGTGCTGGTCAATGCACTCGGCGAGGAGAAGGCGGCCAGCCTCATGGACCGCATCAGCCTCGGCGGCCAGCGCAAGGGCCTGGACGCGCTCAAGTGGATGGACGCGCGGCAGGTGGCCGAGCTGATCCGCAACGAGCACCCGCAGATCATCGCCATCGTGTTGTCGTACCTCGAGTCCGACCAGGCCGCCGAAGTGCTCGGTTTCCTGCCCGAAGGGCTGCGCACGGACCTGGTCATGCGCGTGGCGCTGCTCGACGGCATCCAGCCGACCGCGCTGGCCGAGCTCGACGACATGATGGAGAAACGTTTCGCGAACAACGGCGCCAACGCCGTGAGCTCCGCGCTCGGCGGCCTGCGCGTGGCCGCCGAAATGGTCAACCTGCTGGATTCCTCGGTCGGCACCCACCTGATGGCCGAGATCGGCAAGAGCGACGAAGGCCTGTCGCAGAAGATCCAGGACCTGATGTTCGTGTTCGACGACCTGCTCGAGATCGACGATCGCGGCATGCAGGAACTGCTGCGCCAGATCCCGGCCGACAAGCTGCTCATCGCGCTCAAGGGCGCCGACGAGACCTTCAAGGCCAAGGTCTTCAAGAACATGTCGCAGCGCGCCGCGGAAATGCTCAAGGGCGACCTCGAGGCCAAGGGCCCGGTGCGCCTCGCGGACGTCGAGGCCGCGCAGAAGGAGATCCTCGTGGCGGCGCGCAAGCTCGCCGACGAAGGCACCATCCAGCTCGGCGGCAAGGGCGAGCAATATGTCTGAGTCCGACCGCGCGCATCGCCAGGATGTGTCGCGCTGGGACCTGCCCACGGTGGAAGGCGCGCCGCTGCCGCGCGCCGGTGCCAAGGGTGTCAACGTCATGCATCTCACGCTGGTCGAACGCGAGGCCTGGGAGCATGGCTACAAGGACGGGCACGTCGAGGGCGTGCGCAAGGGCGAGGCCGAGCTCGCCAAACGCATCGCCGAGGTGGACGTGAAGATCGCCGCGCTCGAGGCCATCGTCGGCACGCTGGCGCGGCCGCTCGAGGAACTCGACGCGCAGGTCGAGAACGAGCTCACGCGGCTGGCGCTCACCATCGCCAAGCACCTGGTGCGCCGCGAGCTCAAGATCGATCCCACGCAGGTCATCGGCATCATCCGCCACACGGTGAGCCTGCTGCCGCTGGGCGCGCGCAACATCAAGATCCATCTGCATCCCGAGGACGCCGCCATCGTGCGCGAGAAACTCGCGCGTCCCGCGGGTGACCAGGAATGGCATCTCGCCGAGGATCCGCTCATGGCGCGCGGCGGCTGCCGCCTGACCACCGAAAACTCCAGCATCGATGCGCGCTTCGAGGCCAGCGTCGCGGCCGTGTTGTCAGGCCTGCTCGGCGACGACCGCAACGACCGCAACGGCGAGGAGCCGGGGGCGCAGCCTTGAGCGCCGTGAAGGAATTCCGTGCCGATCGAGCGCGCGGCTGGGCCGAGCGCATGGCGCGCCAGGTGAACCGCGCCAGCCAGTTGCCGCCGCCGCCGGTGGAAGGATCGCTGACGCGCATGGTGGGCCTGGCCCTGGAGGCCTCGGGCTGCCAGGCCGCGGTCGGCGACGTCTGCGACCTGCTCAACGGCGACGGCTCGCGCGTCGAAGCCGAAGTCGTCGGCTTCGCGGGCGACAAGTTGTTCCTCATGCCCACCGGCGAAGTGCACGGCCTTGCGCCGGCGGCCCGCGTGGTGCCGCGCCAGCGCGCGGGCAGCGTGCACGTGGGTCCGGGCCTCCTGGGCCGCGTCATCGACGGCAATGGGATCCCGCTCGACGGGCTCGGGCCCATCCAGTCCGATGAACGCGTCAAGCTGCTGGGCCAGACCATCAATCCGCTGGCGCGCCATCCCATCGACACGCCGCTCGACGTGGGTGTGCGATCCATCAATTCATTGCTCACCGTGGGGCGCGGCCAGCGCATTGGACTTTTCGCGGGCTCGGGCGTGGGCAAATCGGTGCTGCTCGGCATGATGGCGCGCTACACCAGCGCCGACGTCATTGTCGTGGGCCTCATCGGCGAACGCGGGCGTGAAGTGAAGGAATTCGTCGAGCGCATCCTCGGGCCCGAGGGACGCCGCCGCTCCGTGGTGGTGGCCTGCCCGGCCGACAATCCGCCGCTGATCCGCCTGCACGGCGCGTGGCTGGCGACCTCGATCGCCGAGTATTTCCGCGAGCGCGGCCTGTCCGTGCTGCTGATCATGGATTCACTGACGCGTTTCGCCCAGGCGCAGCGCGAGATCGGTCTCGCCATCGGCGAGGCGCCGGCCACCAAGGGTTATCCGCCTTCGGTGTTCGCGCGGCTGCCGGCGCTGGTGGAGCGCGCCGGCAACGGCGCCAAGGGCAAGGGTTCGATCACGGCCTTCTACACCGTGCTCACCGAGGGTGACGACCAGCAGGATCCCATCGCCGACGCGGCGCGCGCGATTCTCGACGGGCACGTGGTGCTGTCGCGGCGCATCGCCGAAGCGGGGCAGTACCCGGCCGTCGACGTCGAGGCCTCGGTCAGCCGAGTGATGCACGAGATCATCCCGCACGATCATGCCGAGCTGGCGCGGCGCTTCCGCCAGACGCTGGCCATCTACCAGCAGCATCGCGACCTCATCTCGATCGGCGCCTACCAGAAGGGCAGCGATCCGCGCATCGACGCGGCCATCGAGTTGTGGCCGGCCATGCAGAAATTCCTCATGCAACCCATCGAGCAGCGCGTCACGCACCAGGAAGCCGTCAATGCCCTGCGCCAGCTGTTCGCGCCGGTGGCCAACCAGAAGGCTGCATCATGAAACGGTCAGAACGGCTCGACGTCGTCCAGCAGGTCGCGGCGCGCACCGAGCGCGAACGCGCGGAAAGGGTGGGGGCCGCGGAGCGGCACCTGGTCGAGATGCAGCAGAAACTCGCGGCGCTCGAGAAGTACCGCAGCGAATACGAGAACGGCTTCGCCGCGCGCGGCGGCGCGGGCGCCGACGTGATCGGCATGCGCGATTTCCAGACCTTCCTCGCCAAGCTCGGCGAGGCCATGGCGCAGCAGCGCGAGCTCGTGGCCGCGGCGCAGAAGGCGCTGGACGCGGAACGCTCGCAGTGGCGCGAGGCGGCGCAACGTGCGCACGTGGTCGAGACGCTGGCCGAGCGCTGGCAGACCGAGGAGTCGCGCGCCGCGAATCGCCGCGACCAGGTCGAATGTGACGAGCTGTCGCAGCAGCGCGCGGCTCACAAGGACCGCACATCATGATTCCAGGCCAGGTCAGCAAATCCCCCGACACCGCGGCAGTCACCGAGACGGCCGCCAGCAGCGCCGCGCCCGGCGCGGCCAGGGCGGCGACCGCAGGTGCGGGCACGCCCTTCGACGTGGTGTTGGCGCTGGAGACCTGCGCGGCGTCGTTGTCGGAGCTCGCCGGGCAGGCGAATCTCGAGATCGATGCCGGCGAACTTCCGGACGACACCGATTCCGATGACGGCACGGACGAAGCCGAACCGCTGGCATTCCTGGCGGGGCTGCTGGGCATGGCCGTCGTGCCGACACAGGCGGCGAACGGCCCGCCGGCGGGCACGGCCAATGCCGCCGAATCGAGCCCGGAACT
>DASUGK010000044.1:0-3609 GCA_036274075.1 Steroidobacteraceae bacterium
TGTCCATGCCCCATTCCGCGGCCACTTCCTTGCGCAGGTTGCCGGTCTGATCGGTGCCTTCCACCGAGCGCGGCATGTGCGACTCGCTGAGCCCGGTGGCGGCGAGCATCTCTGGCGACCAGCGGCGCTTGGCCACGTCCAGCCACAAGGTGCCGGCGTTGTCCGAGCAGTCACCGGCCTTCTCGCCGGTCATCAACAGGCGCACGTAGTCCTTGGGCAGCAGCACGCAGCGCGTCGCCTTGAATATCTCCGGCTCGTTCTCGCGCACCCAGATCAGCTTCGGCGCCGTGAAGCCGGGCATGGCGATGTTGCCGGTGATCTCGCGCGAGCGCGGTTCGGCCTTCTCGAGCGTGGCGCACTGCTTTTCGCTGCGACCGTCGTTCCAGAGGATGGCCGGACGCAGCGGCTTGTCCTGCGCGTCGAGCAGCGTGGCACCGTGCATCTGGCCGGAAAGGCCGACGGCCTTGACCGCCTTGCGCGCGCCGGCGGGTAGCCCTTTCACCGCGGCGTTGGTGGCGCTCCACCAGTCGGCCGGATTCTGCTCGGACCACCCGGCCTGGGGGCGGGAGACATTCAGCGGCGCGGCGGCCTGTTCGACCACCGTGTCCTTGTCGTCGACGATGACTGCTTTGACACTGGACGTGCCGATATCGATGCCTAGATACATCCACCCCTCGCGTCATGCGGCCTGGGCCGACCAAAAAACGGCGGTAACGCTACCAGAAATGCGCAGCCGGGGGTAACGCCTGAGTCGCCACGGCGGCGGCGCCCCGGGCGCGCACTTTATGCCAAACGCCGGGCGATATTCGCCTCCACCTCGGCGCGCAGCTCGGCCAGCACCTGCTCCTTGCCCGCCCGGTAGAACAAGTTGAAGGATTCGAACGGAATCAGCCGCCCGTCGGGCTGGGCGATGTGGATACAGGACTTCTTCAGCGCGCGGATGTCCATGCTCACGGCGTCCATGAATTGGACGATCAGTACGCGGAATACATTGCGATAACCGATCCCCGGCGGCGTGGCCACCTGCGGCAGGCAACACAGCAGCTCCGACAGGCGCGTGGCCTGCCCTTCCGCGCTGTGATTGGTCGCGAACAGGTCGAAGATCCGGCGCTTCAATTCCGGGTCGTGCTCGAAAGTGATGGTGTTGCCCTGACCCTCGAGCAGGATCTGCGGCGTGATCACACGCGTCAGCGGCAGCGTGGCCCCGCCGATCTTCAGCGCGTAGCCCATGGCCAGCGTGTCCGGGTTGCAGGGCACGGGGATGATGTCGCCGAGCGTGAAGGCCTGGCTCTGCTCGCCGATGCGGCGACGGATTTCGCTGACCGTGAGCCGGTGGCGCTTCGCGTCGTATGCCTCGACGCGTCCCGCGTCCTGGATGGGCTGCAGGGTCACGCCGCGCACGCAGGGCTGCGCCAGGCCGAAATCGATGATCTTGCCAATCTCGTCGTCGTTGAGCCCTTTCTTGAGCGTGACCACCAGCGTGGTCGAGATATCCAGCTTGTTGAGGACGTCGAGCGCCTCCTGGTGGATGCGGCTCAGGTCGGCGCCGCGGAGCTCTTTCAACACGCCCGGCTCGAACGAATCGAACTGCAGGTAGATCTCGAACCCAGTGCGATATTCCGCGAGGCGAGCCGCGAACTCCGGATCGCGCGCGATGCGGATGCCATTGGTGTTGATCATCAGGTGGCGGATCGGCCGGGCGCGGGCGGCATCGACGATGGCGAAGAAGTCCGGATGCATGGTGGGCTCGCCGCCCGAGATCTGGACCACGTCGGGTGTGCCCTCGTTGGCCACGATCGCATCGAGCATGGCGAGCACCTGGGGCAATGGCTTGTGCGTGAGGTGCTCCGGACCCGAGCCCGCGAAACACACCGGGCAACGGAGGTTGCAGTTGTCGGTGATCTCCACCAGCGTGAGGCAGGAGTGCTGCATGTGATCGGGACACAGGCCGCAGTCGTACGGGCAGCCGTACTTCATGTGCGTGTTGAAGCGCTCCGGCATCTCGGGCGGCTTGATCCACACTTCACGGCAGCTGCGGTAGTAGTCCGCGTCGTCGGCCATCAGCACGCGTTCGGTGCCATGCGCCGGGCACCACTTGTCCATGTACACGTTCTGGTCCTTGAGCACGATCTTGGCTTCGACCACGCGCAGGCACCGGGTACACAGCGACGACGTGGTGTCGTAGAAAAGATAGGGCCGCACCTTGCGCGTCATGTACGAAGCCTCGCCGCCTGTCGAAACACGAGCGGCGAATAGAACACGAGCGCAACCGCGCACACCAGTTGTATGCCGCTGAGGCCGCCCACGTACTCGTACGGCACCGGCTTGAGCGCGTCGATGGCCAGCCGCCAGGCGAGATAGCCCGCCAGCATCAGCTTGAACCGCAGGCCCGACTCGCGTGCCAGTGGCGCGCCCCAGTGAGCGAAGGCCAGCAACATCGCCGCGGCGAACAGCATGTCGTAGATCGGGGTCGGATGCCGCGCGATGCCATCGCCGAAATCGATGCCCCAGGGCAAGGAAGTAGGCAGGCCATGGGTGTCGTCCTGGAGGCCGGCGACCAGGCAGCCGATGCGGCCGATGATGAGGCCGACGAGAATCGGCGTGACGAAACGGTCACCCGTGGATTCGCGCACGCCCACGATGCACTTGGCGATCTCGACGCCGATGAGCCCGCCCAGCAGTCCGCCGACGATGGATTGCCCCTGCAGGATCAGCCACGGGTTCTCGCGCACCAGGTCCCATTGGTCGGCGCGTTGCAACCAGTGCACCGCCTTGTTGCCGATAGCGGCACCCGCGATGCATCCAAAGATCACGCCGAAATTGCGCGTCTTGCCGAGGCCCGCGAGCGAGGTCGCGGAGGTGCGCAGATAGATGCGTACAGCGATGAATATGCCGGCCCATTCAAATGTGCCGTGAAGCGCAGCGGCCACCAGGGGCGTCACGCGTCGGGGTCCCGATCCTTGCGTACCGAGCGGAATATCGCGAACACGACCCAACCGAAGAACACCGCAAGCACCGCACCCAGCAGCGCCAACGCGAGGATGTCGAAGTTCCCCGAGCCGACGGCGAAGCCCAGCAGGCTGCAGAGCCCGAACCCGACCATGGCCAGCAAACCAAAGGCGACGCCAATCGCCTTGAGAACTGTCCAACCGCCTCCCCCGCTCATGTCAGTCTCCCTTTCCCAGCACCTGCGTCAGCCGGTCGCTCGATTGGCGCGTCAGCATCCACTGCGGATATTCGCTCGGCAAGGCCGAAGCCACGTCGATCGCCTCGAGGTCATCGGCCGAGAGCGAAACCCTGGCGGCGCCGATGTTGTCGACCAGCTGTTCGCGGTTCTTCGCGCCGAGGATCACCGAGGTCACGTGCGGCTGCGCCAGCAGCCAGGCCAGCGCGACCTGCGCCACCGACACGTCGCGCGCCTTCGCGATGGGCCGGATCACGTCGAGCACGCGCCACAGCCGCTCCTTATCCACCGGCGGGAAATCGAAGGTTGCGCGGCGCGCGCCGTCGGGCTTCTCGTTCTCGCGCGAGAACTTGCCGGACAGCAGGCCGCCGGACAGCGGGCTCCACGGCAGGATGGCGAGGTTCTGGTCCTTCGCCAGCGGCACG
>DASUGK010000045.1:0-40706 GCA_036274075.1 Steroidobacteraceae bacterium
AGAGCACGGCGATCTCGATGCTCGCGGGCCTGATCGAGCCCGACGCGGGCGAGGCCGAGGTGCTGGGCGTGCGGATCCGGACGCGCTCGACGGCGGGGCGCGGCGCGATCGGGCTCGTCCCGCAGGAGCTCGCGACGGACATGTTCGAGACGGTGTGGGCGACGGTGACCTTCAGCCGCGGGCTCTTCGGCCTCCCTCCGAACCCGGCGTACATAGAGAAGGTGCTGCGCGACCTCTCGCTCGCCGACCGCCGCAAGGACCGGGTGATGACGCTCTCGGGCGGCATGAAGCGCCGCGTGATGATCGCCAAGGCGCTGTCGCACGAACCGACCATCCTGTTCCTCGACGAGCCCACGGCCGGCGTGGACGTCGAGCTGCGACGCGACATGTGGGAGATGGTGCGCGGCCTGCGCGAGCGCGGCGTCACCATCATCCTGACCACTCACTACATCGAGGAAGCCGAGGAGATGGCCGACCGCATCGGCGTCATCAACAAGGGCGAGCTCGTGGTGGTCGAGGAGAAGACCGCGCTGATGCGCAAACTCGGCAAGAAGCAGCTCACGCTGCACCTGCAGAGTCCGCTGGCCGCCCTCCCCGCGGGCCTCAACGGCCTGCCGCTGGAACTGGTGAAGGACGGCACCGAGCTCATCTACACCTTCGATACGCAGGCGGCCGAGACCGGCATCGGCGCATTGCTGCGCCGGCTCAACGAACATGGCATCGACTTCAAGGACCTGCACACCGAGGAGAGCTCGCTCGAGGACATCTTCGTCAGTCTCGTGCGAAGCGCGGCCATGAATCAGCCGGGGGCGCGGCCATGAACCTGCACGCCATCCGGGCCATCTACGTCTTCGAGATGTCGCGGACTTTCCGCACCATCTTCCAGAGCATCGCCACGCCCGTGATCACCACCTCGCTGTACTTCGTGGTGTTCGGCTCGGCCATCGGCTCGCGCATGGTGAGCATCGACGGCGTGTCGTACGGCGCCTTCATCGTGCCCGGCCTCATCATGCTGACCGTGCTCACCGAGAGCCTCAACAACGCCTCCTTCGGCATCTACATGCCGAAATTCGCCGGCACCATCTACGAGATGCTGTCGGCGCCGATTTCCTACGTGGAAGTGCTGGCGGGTTACGTGGGCTCGGCGGCCACCAAGTCGGTGATGCTGGGCACCATCATCCTCGTGACGGCGCGGCTGTTCGTGCCCTTCGAGATCCAGCATCCCATCGCGATGTTCCTGTTCCTGGTGCTGACCTCGGTGACCTTCAGCCTGCTCGGCTTCGCCATCGGCATCTGGGCGGACAGCTGGGAGAAGACCAGCATCGTGCCCACCATGATCGTGACGCCGCTCACCTTCCTCGGCGGCAGTTTCTATTCGCTGTCCATGCTGCCGCCGTTGTGGCAGAAGATCACGCTGTTCAACCCGGTGGTCTACCTGATCAACGGTTTCCGCTGGAGTTTTTATGGCAAGTCTGACGTCAACGTGGTCCTGAGCGTCAGCATGACGTTCGCATTCATGCTCATCTGCCTGGCGATCATCGCCTGGATGTTCCGAACCGGTTACAAGCTCAAGAACTGATGGACGGCGTGCGCCGGAATTAAATGGGGTCAGACCCCAATTGCTAGCAAACAGTGCCGGACCTGCCCTCGCCTGCTACCGCGGACAGGACCCCATCAATTAGGGGGCGACCCCGCACCACAAGGCGGGACCGCCCCCTGCTCTCAACTCGGGATGCCGGATAGCAAAGCTATTCCCGACGCCCCTACCGGTATCTACGCCCGGCGCCCACCGACCAGCAGCATGCCGGCGCCGATCACGATGGCGCCAATGCCCAGCCACTGCGGGATGTTCACCGTTTCCTTGTCCTTCACGGACAGCTCGATCGGGCCAACCTTTGCATCGTGCGTTTCCTTGGTATAGGTGAAACGGCCATATGCCAGTCCCAGCACTCCGGCGAGGATCAGGACGATGGCAATGATCTTGGTCGGGCTCATTCGAACTTCCTTTCCACCTTTGCAAGTGGCGCAGTGAACCGCGCCTGTGATGAAGCTTGCTATGCGGGTGCAGGGCCAACCATCACCGCGCGGCGGGTTTGAAACTAGGAAACATCCTACATCACGGGCTCCGCGTGTTTGTCGTACTTGACGCTGCGCTCGAACACGCCATCGCCGTCGTCGTCGTACTCCGCGGCATCGAGCAGGCCTGACTCGTAGAACTGCCGCTTCACGATGCGTCCGCCGGAGTAATAGTCGACGCGGCTGAGGACGCCATGGTCGAAATGCCGCTCCTGCTCGGGACTGCCGTCACCGTCGGTGTCGAGGACACTGCGCGCGACCTGGCCATTCTCCATTTCCGAGAGCCATTCATGACGCCCATCGAAGTCGTCGTCCGCGTTCATGTGGCTTTCGAAGCCGCGCGAATCGAAGTGCCATTGCACGTCGTAGACACCGTCGAAGTTGCGGTCCTTGGTCGTCATGCTCGGCAGGCCGCTGATCTCGATACGCACGGAGTCGTCACGCCCGTCGCCGTTGTAGTCGACGCCAGTGATGGTGGGTCGCTTGATCATGCTCATCGCGACGATGGCCGCGATGCCTCCGCACACCATGCCCACGCCGAACCAGAACAGCCCCCTCACGCGTCCCTGCGCGGTGACCGGTGGCACGACGTCACCCGTCTGCAGTTTTTCCCAGTCCGCGATGACCTGCCGTGCCTCGGCGGCGCGCTCCGGCGCCACGCACACCTTCACGGTGTTGCCGAGCGGCAGTTCGCCACCCGCCCCGGCCAGGAATGCGCCGACCACCTGCGCGGGAATGCCGGCCTGCGACAGCAGGTCGCAGATCATGTGTGCTTCGACGGCCAGCGTGCACTCGTAGACTTTTTCGGTGAGATTTTCCATGAGCAATGTGACTCGCGGATTGTCAGTGCGTACAGGGGCACATCGTCGCAGACATCGGGGCGTATCGCGAGACATGGCCTTTGCCGGCATGAATTCCGGCCAGGCGCGTGCCGACCGGCCGGCCCCGGGCCCGCTGGCCGGGCACTTGTGGCTGGCGCGGGGCCAAAAGAGACAGCCCCGGGGTGTCACAGATCGACAGCTCGTGGCACGCGCCCGCGGCGCATTGCCGTTGCCATGCGCGGTGGTTAGAGTCCGGGCGCGGACTCTAACTTCTCGAAGGGGACTTCATGCGCAAACCCATGCCCATCCCGTGGCGCGCGGCCGCGGCGCTCGCGCTCGGCCTGTGCTCGACGCTCGCCGTCGCCGCCGCACCATCGTTCGTGCCGGTCAACACGCAAGCCTCCGCCGCCCGGACCGCGTTGCTGACGCTCAATTCGTATGGCTACGCGGCGCGGCCGCTGGACGGCCTGCTGACCGACAGCCGCCTCATCTGGCTGCGGACGCTCGGCTGGCTCGATGCTGCGACCACACCCGCCGCCGTGAAGACCAGCCAAGGCGGCGTCTCGGTACCCTGCCCGCTGGGCGGCAGCGTGCTCGCACGGCTGGCGAAAGCCGGAAAGCGCGTGCTGCGGGTCACCTGGACCGGCTGCGCGTTCTTCGATGGCTCGCGGAACACGGTCTTCGACGGTCCCGGCGAGCTCGTGCTGCCCTCCGACACCTTCACGCCCGACCAGGTCAGGGCGATGCACCTCGGCACGCCCGCGGCTCACTTCAAGGCGAGCTACGTCCTGGCGGATGCCCCACCCGGCGACACCTGGGTGGCGGACTTCGACCTGCACGTCACCGGTTGCATTCCGTTCACGCGCTTCCTCGGCGTCGGCATCTTCACCGGCCGCTTCGACGTCACCATCAACGGCACGTTCGACAGCCACTTCTCGTTCACCAACCCGGACGATCCGACACAGCCGCCGCTGCAGTCCGATTACTGGCAGGAAGCGATCGCCTTCCGCGCGTCGGGGTCGACGACCCACAGCGAGGAGAATACCGTCCTCGACGAGGAGCTCACGGTCCACTCCGGCATCTACCGCCAGATCGGCACGGCCGGCAAGCCGCCTGTCGAGACCTGGGCGACGACGAGCGCGCGCAATTTCCACGGCCGGCGCGTGCTGCGGGTTCGCGATTCGACGTCCACGGTGTCAGCCGACGGGCTGCTGTACGTGAAGAACGTCGCCGGCACGCCCTGCAGCGACGGCTGGTATTCGTTCCGCACGCGCGTGCCGATCCGCCAGTACAACGTGTTCCGCTATGACGGCAGGGATGCCGGAAACCTCTGGGTCAACGGCGCGCGCATCACGTTCTCGCTGGCCGATCCGGTCCCGCCGCCGCCGTGGTACACCCCGGGAGCCGACGAGAAGCCGACGCGCGTCCTCGTGAACATGGGACCCGCCGGCACGTTCGAGCACGTCTCGTACCTGGTCGGCGCGACGATCCAGGACTTTTCGCAGTGCACTGACTGACCCGTGGCGCCATCGCCGCGTGATACCCTCACGCGGCGATGGCCGGCGCGCTGGAATTCTGTTTCGGTCCCTATCGCTTCGATGCGAAGGGCCGGATGCTGTTCCGCGGGACGAAGGATCTCGCGCTGCCGCCGAAGGCCGCGGATACGCTGCACCTGCTGCTCACGCACGCCGGCGAGGTGGTCGAGAAATCGCGGCTGCTCGACACCGTGTGGGCCAACGTGGTGGTGGGCGAAGGCAGCCTGACGCGCACGATCTCCATCCTGCGCAAGGCGCTGGGCGGCGAAGCCGCGAGCCGCGCCTACATCGCCACGGTCTCCAAGCGCGGCTACCGCTTCGTCGCGCCGCTCGACCGGTGCAGCGGCGAAGATGACGATCCCGCGCGCGCGATGCTGCTGGTGCTGCCGTTCGAGAACTCGAGCGCCACGCGCCCTTACGACTGGTTCAGCGACGGGCTCACCGAGGAGATGATCGCGCAGCTCGCGCGGCTGAATCCACAGCAGCTCGGCGTGATCGCGCGCACCACCAGCCTGATGTTCAAGTCGAGCCGGCAGCGCGTCAGCGAGATCGGGCGCGAGCTCGGTGTGCAGTACGTGCTGGAAGGCTCGGTGCGGCGCGGCCGGGACCGCGTGCGCATCGCCGCCAGGCTCATCCAGGTGTCCGACGAGACGCAGGTGTGGGCGGAGAACTACGAGCGCAGGCCGGGCGACGTGCTCCGGCTGCAATGCGAAGTCGCGGCGACGATCGCCAGCGAAATCCAGGTCAAGCTCACCCCGCGCGCGAACCCGCGCATCGAAGCCGTGCCGGAAATTCCCGCGCCCGCCTTCGAGGCGCTGCTCAAGGGACGCCACTTCCTCAACCAGCGCACCGAGTCGGCGATGCGCCAGAGCATCTCGCACTTCGAAACGGCGCTGCATCACTGCCCCGACTGCGCGCAGGCTTTCGCCGGCATCGCCGATGCCAACGTGATGCTCGCCTGCCGCGGCATGGTGCCGGCGAAGGAAACCTTCCGCCGTTCGGCCGACGCGGCCCGCCGCGCACTCGACATCGACGCCGAGCTCGGCGAGGCGCACGGCTCGCTCGCGCACGTGCGGCTGCACGACTGGGACTGGGTGGGCCTCGAGGCGGACTTCAGGCGCGCGACCGCGCTCGCTCCCTCGCATGCGATCGCCTACTACTGGTTCGCCGAGTTCCTCATGAGCCAGGGGCGGCCCGAGGAGGCCATCGATTGCGCGTCGGCCGCGCACCGCCTCGACCCGCTGTCGCCGGTGATCCGTTCGTCATTCGGCATGATCCTCTATCTATCTCGACACTTCGATCGCGCCAGCGAGATCCTGGTCAACGCCATCGAGAATTCGCCGCAGCACTTCCTGCCGCGCATGCGGCTCGGGCTGGTGCGCATCCAGCAGAAGCAGTTTCCCGAGGCGATCCAGCTGTTGAAGACCGCAACGCGCCTCGCCGAGGAGAGCACCGAGACACAGGCCGCGCTCGCGATGGCCTATGCCGCGAGCGGCGACCGCGCGGCGGCGACGAGGATCGCGCGCAAGCTCGAGAACGCGCGCGGCCGCAAGTACGTGCTCCCCTACAACATCGCCAAGATCTACGCGGCGGCGAACGACCGCCACCGGGCCTTCGACTGGCTGGAGACGGCGTACGAAGGCGGCAATCCCGATCTCATCGAGCTCAACTCCGAGCCGATCTTCGATTGCCTGCGCACCGACCGGCACCTGGCGCAGCTCATGCGCCGCATCGGATGGAACGCCTGAGCGCGTCCCGCCACCGCCGCGGCATCACAAATCCGTAAGAAATAGATCCCGCGGCGGGAAGGACTCCTGCGCGTTCGTGCGGCCCAATGCACGCATGCAACCGAGGAGCCGAACATGACCGGATATCTACTCGTCGAATCCCGCGATCCCTTCGAATCGAAGGGCTTCAGCCAGCGCTGCGACCTGGCGCTGACGCTGCTCGCCGAGGGCGGCGGCGTGACACTGTTCCTCGTCGAGAACGCCGTGCTCGGCGCACGCCCCGGCGCGAAGACTCCGGGACTCGAGAAGCTCGCCAGGGCCGGCGTGCGCGTGCTCGCCGACGAGTTCGCGCTGCGCGAGCGCGGCATCGCCGAGGTCGCGCCCAACATCGCGCCCACGGGTATCGACACGCTGGTCGGCGCGCTCGCGAGCGGCGCGAAGGCGCTGTGGAACTGAGCGCGACGTTCCCTCCCGATCGACCTCATTTGCACCAGGAGCACCCCATGTCCACCCTCACCTTTCTGCTCATGGACGCGCCCTACGAACAGGCGCGCACGTCAACGGCATTCCGCCTCATCGACGCGGCATTGCGCCGCGGCGTCGGCGTGCGCGTGTTCGCCTACGAAGGCGCGGTCAGCCTCCCGATGACCAGCCAGAAACCGCACGCCAACGCGGTGCACGGCCGCACCCTCGAAGAGGAGGCGCATCCCACGCCGCACGCCTGGGTGGGCTCGCTCATCGAGCTCGCGAAGAGCAAGGGCGTGTCGTTCGACTGGGTCAACTGCGGCCTGTGCGTGGACGAGCGCGGCGCCAACGACGTGGTCGAAGGCGTGCGGCGCGGCAGCCCCGCGGATTTCTGGAAGATGAACCTCGAGAGCGTGAACACGCTCGTGATTCCCACCCGTTAGGAGGGTTCCATGCGTGTCTTGCAGATCATCGAGCCCGCTTACCGTGCCACCCTCGAGGAGCAGGACGACACCGTGTTGTGGTTCACGCGCGCGATCCGCGCCGCGGGCGCGCCCGCCGACGTCCTGCTGTGCGGGACCGCCGTGAACTACACCGTGCGCGGCCAGGACGCCGAGGGCTTCCAGGTCGGGGGCTGGACGCAGCAGCATCCGCCGGCGATCGAGCACGATCTCACCAAGCTCATCGAGAGCGGCGCGCGCGTCGCGGTGCTCGCCGAGGACCTGGCGGAGCGCGGCATCGCCGCTGAGGCCATGCTGCCGGGCGTCGAGGTGCTGAGCCGCCGCTCGCTCGGCGGGCTGTGCGCGCAATACCAGCGGATCTGGAAGTGGTGATGGCGGAGCCGCTGCTCGCGCATTTCTACGACGCCGCCACCTCGACGTTCACGCACGTGGTGGGTTGCCCGCTGACCGGGCGCGCGGCCGTCATCGACCCGGTGCTCGACTTCGATCCGCGCTCGGCGTGCACATCGGGCGAAAGCGCCGAGCGCGTGCTCGCGTTCCTCGCCGACGAGCGGCTGACGCTCGAGTGGGTGCTGGAGACCCACGTGCACGCCGATCACCTGTCCGCCGCGGAGTACCTGCGCAGCCGGCGCGGCGGACGCATCGCGATCGGCGCGGAGGTTCGCGCCGTGCAGCGCGTGTTCGTGGACCTGTTCGGGCTGCGCGGCCGCGTCGCAGCCGACGGCTCGCAGTTCGACCGGTTGTGGCGCGACGGCGAGCGCTTCGCGCTGGGCTCGCTCGACGTGCGGGTCCTTGCGACGCCCGGGCACACCTGCGACAGCGTGACCTACCTCATCGGGCGCCATGCGTTCGTCGGGGACACGATCTTCCGCGCTTCATACGGCACGGCGCGTTGCGACTTCCCGGGCGGTGATGCCGACGCGCTGTACGGTTCGATCTCCCGCCTGTACGCGCTGCCGGCCGACACGGTGCTGCACTTCTGTCACGACTATCCACCCGTCGGGCACGAGCCGGTGGAATCGCAGACCGTCGCCGAGGAGCGCGCGCGCAACGTGCACGTCACCGCCGCCACCAGCCGCGAGCAGTTCACGACGCTGCGCCGGTCGCGCGACGCGGCGCTGCCGGTGCCGGCGCTCCTGATCCCTGCCGTGCAGGTCAACATCGCCGCCGGGCGGCTGCCGGTGCCCGACAGCGACGGCAGGAGTTATCTGCGGATGCCGCTCAATTCGCTGCGGGCCGGCAGCTGAAGCGGTCACACGCCCGCGGGATCAACGCTGCGGCGGCGGCTCCGGCGCGGGCTCGGGAGTCGGCGCCGGCGATTCGATCGCCGGAGGTCGAGACGGTGCGGTGCTGCCGGGAGATGGAACCGCATTGCCCGGCGAAGGGGCCGCATTGCCGGGCGGGGAAGCTGCATTTCCAGGCGGGGGCGCGGCCGTGCCCGGCGCCGGCACGGGCGCCGGCGCAGGAACCGGCGCCGAGCTCTCGGGAACACCCATGCCCGGTGCCGGCACCACTGTCGAATCGCCCGGCTTCGGATCGTCGTCACCCGGCGTCTCGCCGGGCATGGGCTCAGGCGGCGGCTCGGCGGGCGCGCCGTGCGGCGGCACCGTCGGTGTGGCCGCGGGCGTCACGCTCTGCACCTGCACGCGCAGGTCCTGGATGTTGGAGTCCATCAACTCGATCGAGAAGTTAGGCTGGCCGCGTGGATCGCTGACCAGCACGTTGTCGCCCGCTCCCAGCTCCACGTTGAAGCGATCGCCGCGCAGCTTCGAGTCGAGCGCGTTGCGGATGTTGCGCGCGATGGCTTGCTGTTCCGCGCCCGCCCTCACGGGCACCATCACGTCGACGGGTCTGCTGCCGTCGTTGCGCGTGATGCGGAAGTGCAGGTCACCGCTGGAACTCGCGCGGCCCGAGGGCGCGATGTTCCAGACGCCCGCCAGCGGCGGCCCCTTGCCCTTCGCGGCGAAGGCCGCCGGAGCCGCAAATACGAACGCCGCCATGAAGGCGGCGGCGATCAAGCTCGAAGCACGCGGTCCCATGAGGCCTCCCGGCCGGCGCGGCCCCGGCGGATTCCGGGGCGCGGAGAAAAGACTGGTCGAGGTTATTCGCCCTCGACCTTGATGTTCACGGCCCGCACGTCGGACTCGATGAGCTCCAGTGCGAAGTCAGGCTGCCCTTCTTTCTTCTTGATGAGCACGTCCTGGCCGTCATCGACTTCCACCGTGTAACGCTCGGGGTCCAGCTTGGCGGCGAACGCATCGCGCACATCCTTGGCCACGTTTTCCTCGCCGCGGCCGCTGCGGATGGTCGCGACCACGTCGACCGACTCGCCCTGCCGCGGCGTGACGCGGAATTGGATGTCGCCGGTCTTCTGCGCCGTGCCGTCGAGTTCGATGCGCCACTTGTTGGAATTGTGCTCGCCTTCGGCAAACGCCAGCGCCGCCAGCAGGATGGATGACACGAGGGCCGTCGCAATTGCACCAGTTCGCATGACAACTCCGGATGCTGAAATTCCTGGAGGCTATTGTCCAACCGGCGGCGCATGGCGATCAGCGGTAGCAATCCGTTCCTGAAGTCAGAATGAGCCTAACGGCGTGCCAGAAGATGGCTATCGCGCTCATCATCGGCCCGCATGTGTTGGGCCGACGGCGAACTACCAGACGTGGACGCTGGCCGAATCTTCGAGCAGCAGCGACCGGCGCTGCGTGACAGGATCAAAAATGAACTGGCGATTCTCGTTTCGATAGACGAGGTACTTGTCGCCATCAACCCAGCCCGTTATGCCGACGGTGACTCCCTCGCAATTATCGTAACGCCCTGCGACAACGAGTAACTCGCGTTCATTCGCGCGACGCACCCACAACCGGTGTTTGTCGTCCACGTACGCGCGCCAGCTGCCGGATATTGAAAGTAGGCCTCCATACCAGGCGCGAGTCGACCAAAGCCTCGGAATATGCGTGGGGATCTGCCGGCCTCCATCCATGAACACTTCGCCATTGAGAATCGTCTTGTCGTAGTTGCCGTCCATGCGCCGGTAAATCCCCGACTTCGTGTCGAAGCGATGGAACTCGCGCGTGAATACTCCGCCAGGGTGGCCAACGAGGTGAATGAGCACGGCGCCTCCGTCTGCCGTCCACTGAATGCTGCCAAAACCCTCGGGTGGCCCGATCTTCGAGCCCGCCGGATAACCCGCGAAGGTGTTTCGCCCGGACTGTGTGTCCACGAGATAAAGGCCCATGCCTTGTTGACCCGTCCATCGATCGTCATAACTGGAGAAATAGGCCAGCGTGAGTCCATCGGGCGAAAACTCAGGGTCGCCGGTGAAGTACTTTTGCGTCACCGCCACGTGGCGTTCGGCCTGCTGGCGAGTGTCATACAGCCACAGCGCGCTGGTCAGATCTGATTCTCCGGCGTGGTACGCGATCCAGCGACGATCGTCGGATTGAAGAAGCGACCCGCCAATCGAGTTTGCAGGATGATGGGCAAGTTCCTTCCATGGACGGCCATCGAAACCGCCGACTGAAAATTTTCCATCGCTATCCAGTCGATACAACTTTGCAGAGCTGTGAACCCAGGACAGATCTGCAGCTGCCACATTCGCTGAACGACCACAGCCACGGGAAGGTGTCCTGGAGTCCTCTGCTATCGCCTCGGGCACGTCGAATGCAATTGCATGATGTTCGACGGAAGCGGGCTCACCGGGAGGCTGGACGTGCTCGTCCGCGCACCCGCTCGCAAAGCAGGAAGTCAGCACCAGCGAAAGAACGGTGATCACCGAGCCTTTCCGCATGCAGCCCCCCTAAAAACAAGGCAGTCTCGCGACTGCCTTGTGGAAACGCGCACCATGCTGCCCGGCAGGGCCCGGGTGGCGGGCGGGGAGCCCGCCGACGGCGCGCGAATGGTGTCTAACCCTCGTCGTCTATCTACCTTGGCTCAGCCGCACTTCGAATCGCCGCAGTTCAGGCAGGTCATGCAGCCGTCCATCATCACGACCGCGGCGGTGCTGCACTTCGAGCACAGCTGCGCCCCCTCCGGGAAATGCGACCTGGCAAAGGCATCCGTCTGCTTCGTTCGTTCTTCGAACTCCGCCTTTTTCTCGGCGATCAGTTTCTGCGCATGTTCATCGAGCTCCTGCTTCTTGAGCAGACCGATCGTCTGCAGGTGTTTCTCGATGACATACCCCAGCTCGGCGATGATCGACGGCATGAACTTGCCGCCCGCCTGCCAGTATCCCCCTCGCGGATCGAACACGGCCTTCAATTCATCCACCAGGAACGTGACGTCACCACCCTTGCGGAACACCGCGGAGATGATGCGCGTGAGCGCCACGATCCACTGGAAGTGATCGAGGTTCTTGGAGTTGATGAAGATCTCGAACGGCCTGCGCTGCTCGTAGGGCGTGCCCTCGTTGAGCACGATGTCGTTGATGGTCACGTACATCGCGTGATCCGACACCGGCGTCTTGATCTTGTAGGTGGCGCCGACCAGGTACTCCGGGCGCTGCACCTCTTCGGTCATGCGCACCACCTTGGTGGCGCGGCCGTCCTTGCCCTTGGTCATCTCGACCGCGGGCTCGAGCTTGACGACTTCCGCGGCCGCGGCGGCCGCCTTGTCCTCGGGGCTCACGGGTTTTTCGACCCGGTACTTCGCGATCTTCTTGTCGATCTTGATGGCTGACATGATCAAATCCTCGGGCTCAGTTCCTCAGAACTTGCCGTAATAACCTTCCTTCAGGGCATCGTAGAGATTCGCCGCGGTGTGTTTCTCACCGTCGTATTCGATCTCCTCGTCACCCTTGACCGAGATCTCGCTGCCGTCCTCGAGCGTGAACACGTAGGTGGTGTTCTTGAGGTCGTTTTCCTTGACCAGGACGCCCTGGAACGCCTCGGGATTGAAGCGGAACGTGGTGCAGCCCTTCAGGCCCTTCTCGTGGGCGTACAGATAGATGTCTTTGAAGCTCTCGTATTTGTAATCCGTAGGCACGTTCGCAGTCTTTGAAATGGAACTGTCGACCCACTTCTGCGCTGCGGCCTGGATGTCGACGTGCTCTTTCGGAGTGATGTCGTCCGCCGTGGTGAAATAGCCCGGCAGCTGCTCGGCCGGGTTCGTTGCATTCGGCATCGCACGCGGATTGATGAGCTCGCGATAGGCCAGCAGCTCGAATGAGAAGACATCAACTTTCTCCTTCGTCTTTTTGCCGGGGCGGATGACGTTGCGGAAGTAGTGGTGCGCGAACGAGGGCTCGATGCCGTTCGAGGCATTGTTCGCGAG
Source organism: Steroidobacteraceae bacterium (assembly GCA_036274075.1). Taxonomy (GTDB): domain Bacteria; phylum Pseudomonadota; class Gammaproteobacteria; order Steroidobacterales; family Steroidobacteraceae; genus CADEED01. The sequence goes on from DASUGK010000045.1 coordinate 12,357, forward strand.
CGACAGGGAGATCGTGCCGGTGGGCGCGATGGAGCTGTGGTGCGTGAAACGCGCGCCGACATTGGCGAGTTGGTCAACCAGCCACGGCGCGGTCTCGGCGATGCGCTGCATGTAGCGGCTGTAACGCGCGTGCAGGATGCGGCCGGGAATGAGGTCTCCCACCTTCCAGCCGTCCTTCACCATCTCCGGCCGCTTGCGCAGCATTTCGGCGGTGACCGTGAACTCCTCCTTCATGATGGGTGCCGGGCCTTTCTCCTTGGCCAGGTCGAGTGCGGCTTCCCAGCCGGCGACGGCCATCTCGCGCGCCACGTCCTCGGTGAACTTGATCGAGTCTTCGGCGCCGTACTTCATGCCCAGGCAGGTGATGGTCGAGCCGAGGCCGAGGAATCCCATGCCGTGGCGGCGCTTGCGCATGATCTCGTTGCGCTGCTGCTCGAGCGGCAGGCCGTTCACCTCGACCACGTTGTCGAGCATGCGGGTGAACACCTTCACGACTTCGCGGTACTCGTTCCAGTCGAACTCGGCGAAGTCGGTGAACGCGTTCTTCACGAAGCGCGTCAGGTTGACCGAGCCCAGCAGGCACGAGCCGTACGGCGGCAGCGGCTGCTCGCCGCAGTTGTGCGCGTGCAGGCCGTTGGCGTCGAACTCGTTGATGCCCGGGATCTGCACGTCGTAGACGTCCTCGAAGCCGTCGGGGCGCACCGCCTCGACCGTGGCCACGAAACGCTCGCGGTTCAGCGTACGCTTGTAGTTGCCCAGCAGTGCCGCGAGGCGCCCGCGCTTCACCGTGTCCGCGAAGCCGATGGCGTCGGCGAACCGCGCCACGTTCTCGCCCGTGATGACCAGGCCCGGCTGGGCGCGGTTGCGGTAGATGGTCGCCGCGATGCCGATGCGCAGCAGCATGCGCTGCACGCCTTCGAGCATCGAAGTGTCCGACCGACCCAGGCGGATGGACACGCCCTTGGCCTGCGTGCCCTGCACGCTGCCTTCGGAGTCGAACAGGCCGCGCAGGAAGCCGCGGTAGAACTCGCTCGAACCGCGTTCGATGGCCGGCGTGATGGTCTGGCGGCCGGGGCGCAAGCCGAGGTCGTTGGCGAGCTCGGTGATGGCCGACAGGCCCAGGCGGAATTCACCGCGGCGGCCGACTTCGTGCCAGCCGGCGAAATCCGAGCGGTGGTTGAAGCGGCGCGCGGCGTCGAGCGCGGCGGCCATGACGGAGTTCGGTCCGCCCATGCCGATGTCGCTGTTGCCGACGGCCGGGCGGGCCCACACCGACAACTCGGCGCCCGCCTCGGAGATCGTGCCGTCACCCACCAGCAGGCCCATGAGGTAGCCCTCGTGGACGCCATAGTTGCCCGTCCAGTCGGCGCCCTTGCGATGATCCTGCAGCAGCACCTTGTCGCCGGGGCGGATGTCGCCGGCCGCGCACCATTCGGTGGCCAGGCGCCAGCGCGTCAGCGTCGAGATGCGGCGCACGCGGTGGTCGGACGTGAGGCGCAGCGAGAAACCTTCGGTGGTGGTCAGGTTCACCAGCGGCTTGACCGCCGTGCGGAAGAAACCTTCCGGCGCGCTCTGGTGATCGACGCCATCGACGCGTGCCGCGAACGGCTTGCCGATGAGCTCGCCCACCTGGCGCGGGCCATCGCTGGTCTGCACCCAGGTATCCGCAGGCACGCAGGGATTGGTCGCGCGGATGTTCTCGCACCACCAGTTGTTGTTCATCTCATTGACCTTGTCGATGAGGATGAAACCCGGCTCGGCGAAATCGTAGGTGGACGACATGATGACGTCCCACATGCGCCGCGCCGGCAGCGTCTTGTAGATCTTGCAGCACACCAGGCCGTCGTCGCGCGACACGTAGTTGCGCGTGGTCGGCCACTCGCGCCACACGTAACCAGGCCCGTCGAGCTTGTGCTGCTCGGGGTCGTATTCCTTTTGCAGCAGCGGGAAGGCGAGGTTCCAGTCCTTGTCCTCGCGCACCGCCTTCATGAATTCATCGGTGATCAGCAGCGAGAGGTTGAACTGGCGCAGGCGGCCGTTCTCGCGCTTGGCGCGGATGAATTCCATCGCGTCCGGATGACCCACGTCGAAGGTACCCATCTGCGCGCCGCGGCGGCCACCGGCCGACGACACCGTGAAACACATCTTGTCGTAGATATCCATGAACGACAGCGGACCGGAGGTATACGCACCGGCGCCGGACACGTAGGCGCCGCGCGGACGCAGCGTCGAGAACTCGTAGCCGATGCCGCAGCCGGCCTTGAGCGTGAGGCCCGCTTCGTGGACCTTGTTGAGGATGTCGTCCATCGAATCGCCGATTGTTCCCGACACCGTGCAGTTGATCGTGGAAGTGGCCGGCTTGTGCTCCAGGGCGCCGGCGTTGGACGTGACACGGCCGGCAGGAATGGCGCCCCGCCGCAACGCCCACAGGAAACGCTCGTACCACTGCTCGCGGACCGGCTCCTGCTCGACGTCGGCCAGCGCCCGGGCGACGCGCTTGTAGGTGTCGTCCATGGTCTTGTCGACGGGCGTCCCGTCCTTCGCCGACAAGCGGTATTTCTTGTCCCAGATGTCGAGGGACGCTTCCTGGAAAGGAATCGCGTCGACGTCTTTGTGCTCGATTTTGACCACGCTATTCATGGATGGGTACCGCTCCCCCTAAGTTTCTCGGCCTGTGCCTTGTTCACCCGAACCGGGAAAAAGAAAGACCCGACGCCTGCAGTTCTTGCAGGTCAGTGCGTCTTTATGTGTGCGGCCGCTGTCAGACGACCACCATTCGATCCCCGGCTCCCCAGCCATCAAGATGTCGCGACACAACATCTTGTGTTCGGGTCGGAAGCCTAAGCACGTGAAAACAGCGCGTCAAGAAACATTGCTGACATAATCGAAGTCCGAAAAACACTTTTTCTGACAACGACTTAAGAGATTTTGTGCGGCAATAATCCCCTGTCAATACGGCACTTTCTTGGGGGGATGCAGGATTCGGGCCGAACACAATAACTTGTGTCCACGGCCTTCCCACCGATTGCGAACAAGTGGTCCACAGGTTGTTGACCGGGCCGCCTCCGCCGCATCCCGGCCGGGGGCAAAAGGCTCCGGAAAATCGTTCCGCGACCGCGAATTTCAAGCCACTTGAATCGAAATCCCGGGTCCTCAAATCACGGCCATGTGATTGCCGGGGAGGTCCCGGTAGTTAGCCAACGAACGGGGAACCGAGAAGGAGTATAGACATGACTGTTGTGCGTTATGAGCCGTGGAGCCTGCTGAATCGTCTGCGCCGCGAGCTCGACCAGACTTTCGAGTTCGCGGCCCATGAAGCGTCCTGGACGCCTGCGGTCGACATCCACGAAGAGGACAAGCAGTTCGTGGTTCGCGCCGACCTGCCCGGCGTCACGCCCAAGGACATCGAGATCACCGCCGAGAAGGGCGTGTTGACGCTGCGTGGCTCGCGTGACTTCGAGCAGAAGAGCGACGACGGCCACTACTCGCGCATCGAGCGCGTCAGCGGCAAGTTCGTGCGCACCTTCACGCTGCCGGAGAACGTGGTGACCGAGAAGATCAACGCGAAGTTCAAGGACGGCGTCCTCGAGCTCACGATCCCCAAGGTCGCCAAGCCCGAACCCCGCCGCATCGAAGTCCAGGCGGCATAGGACAGTGGGGACGGAAATGGGGTCAGACCCCGTTTCCTGGCTGACCTCGTGGGGACAGATTTAAAATCTGTCCCCACACAACCACCACTGAATGGGGCGACGCCGAGGGCGTCGCCCTTTTTGTTTGTTCGCGCGATGATCCGACCGGGCCATTCCCGGGAGTGAACATGCCGTTCAAGCACCTTTCAGCACTCATCCTGGCACTGGTGGCTTTCACCAGCACGGCCCGCGCAGCGCAGGTCGTCAGCACCGACTGCCGCTCCGCCGGCCCGCGCGGTGGCGTGGCCGCCGACGTGGCCGGGGCCGTCGGCAAGCTCACCCCGATGCTCAGCGACAGCCAGCGCGCCCTGCTCCAGCAGCCCTTCAATCGCGAAGCCGCAATCCGCTGGTCGAACCTGCCCATCGGCATCGTCGCCCGCGGCGGGCTGCGGCTCGGCGATCTCGACGCCGCGCAGTCCGGCGCCGCCCGCGAGGTGTTCGAGGCCGCGCTGTCCGCCTGCGGATTGGCCTTGCTCGATGAAGTCCGGCTGGCCGACGACTGGCTCGTCGCCTACGACAAGCGGTCCATCGGCTGGGGCGGCGGCAATTACTACCTCACCGTCCTGGGCACGCCGTCGGCGACATCGCCGTGGATGCTGCAGATCGGCGGCCACCACCTGGCCTACAACTTCACGTTCAATGCCCGCGCGGCGGGCGCCACGCCGCTGTTCTTCGGCACCGAACCGATCCGCTTCGAGATGAAGGGTGCGCAGCACCAGCCACTGACGGCGCAAAGCACGGCCATGTCGCAACTCGCGGCCGCCATTTCCTCTCACCCGGAGGCAAAGCTGTCCGGCACGTTCACGGACGTGGTGAAGGGCGTGATCGTGACCGGCCCACCGGGCCCCAACATGAAGGGCGGTACCGACACCGGCTTTCCGCAGACCTATCCCACCGGCGACACGGACCGCGGCATCCGGGTCGGCACGCTCTCCGCCGAACAGCAGCAATTCGTGCGTGCCGCCATCGAGAGCTACACCTCGCTGCCCGGCGCCGCCGTGTCCGCGGCGCTCCGCGAGGCCTACGAAGACCCGGCCGCGCTCGTGAACACCTTCGTCGGCTACTCGGGCGCTACCGACCTCTCGGCGCGCGGCTCGTACGTGCGCATCGATGGACCACGCGTCTGGATGGAATTCGTGGTGCAGCCGGCCGTCGCGCATCCCGAGCAGTTGCACTACCACGCCCTGTGGCGCGACAAGACGTCCGACTACGGCGGTGAAGTCGGACCGTGACGCCTCGCGCGCCACCGCTGGCTGGATGCCTCGTGGCCCTGCTGTCGACGGGCGCCGCGGCCCATCCCGCGCCCAATTCGCTGCTGAAACTCGAATTCGGCGCGGACTCGATACTGGCCGAATACTGGGTGCCGGCCTCGGAGCTCGCGCACGCACGCGCAGCGGAACCGGGCGGCACCGATGCCGCCTACCTGGCGCGGCATCTCGCGGCGGAAACGCCCGCGGGTGCGGCCTGGAATATCGCGATCGGACCGATGCGCGAAGACATCTACCTCGACCACGACTATCTCGTGGCACGGCTGACGCTGGTGCCGCCCGCGGGCGCATCCTTGCGCCACTTCGTGCTCATCGACGACACGGTCACGCACGAGGTGCGCAACCACATCGTCTACGTGGTGACCCAGGGTCCCGACGGCGTGGACCTGCTCGGCATGCTCCAGTATCCGGCGCGCCGGCTGGCGATCGAACGAGGCTAGCGAGCCGCGCCGCCGCCCAGCACGCGCGCAGGCAACATAACGATGGCGCGCAGCAGCGAGAACACGCCTTCGACCGCGATGCCGAGCAGCCGCAGGGGCAGGCAGATCAGCCACACGAAGGGCCACAGGATCAGCGCCAGGATTGCCAGCGGCCAGCAGACCACCAACAGCAGGAGCCACAAGAGAAACTTCACCATCGATTGAGTATCCTCCGACTCATGTTTCCACGTTCAAAAAGCCCATCAAATCACCTGCAAACCGCGCTGATCGCGCTGGCTGCCACGTTCACCCTGAGCGGCCACGCCGCCCTGCCCCAGGCCGTCGGCGAAACCCCGATGCCGACCTTGGCCCCCATGGTCAAGCGCGTCACCCCGGCGGTGGTGAACATCGCCACCCGCGGCACCGTCCGTGAGCGCCAGCCCCAGAACCCGCTGCTCGAGGACCCCTTCTTCCGCCGCTTCTTCGACATCCCGAACATGGGCCCCCGGGAGCGCGAGTTCCAGGCCGCAGGCTCCGGCGTCATCTTTGATGCAAAGAACGGGTACATCGTTACAAATGCCCACGTGGTGGATAACGCCACCGAAATCACGGTCACCCTGCAGGACGGCCGCGACCTTGCAGCGACCATCGTGGGTACCGACGCCCCCTCGGACGTCGCGGTGCTCAAGGTGAAGCCGGACAACCTCACCCAGATCGCGCTCGGCGACTCGGCCAAGCTGGAACAGGGCGATTTCGTGGTGGCCATCGGCAATCCCTTCGGCCTGCAGCACACCGTCACCTCGGGGATCGTCAGCGGCCTCGGCCGCTCAGGCATCAACCCGGACGGCTACGAGGACTTCATCCAGACCGACGCCTCGATCAACCCGGGCAACTCCGGCGGCGCGCTGGTGAACCTGCGCGGCGAGCTGATCGGCATCAACAGCGCCATCCTGTCGCGCTCGGGCGGCAACATCGGCATCGGCTTCGCCATCCCGGTCAACATGGCCCGCAGCATCATGGACCAGCTGCTCAGCTACGGTTCGGTCAAGCGCGGCCTGCTGGGCGTGAGCATCTACTCGCTGACGCCGGACATGGCCAAGTCGCTCAACCTCCCCGAGACGCAGGGCGTGCTGGTGTCGCAGATCACGGAGGGTTCGGCGGCCGAGAAGGCCGGCATCAAGCCGGGCGACGTCATCACCAGCATCAATGGCCAGACCATCAAGTCCAACACCGAACTGCGCAATGCCGTGGGCCTCGCGCGCGTGGGCGACAAGCTGGACGTGGCCATCATCCGCGACCGCAAGCCCATGCACGTGACGGCAGTCATAACCGACCTGCCCACCACCACCGGGAAACCGGCGCAATCCAAGAACGGCTCGTCGCCGTCCGGTGACGCCGGTGGCGCGCTGCACCCGGCGCTCGAGGGCGTGACGCTGGCCGACGCGCCCGATGGCGGCGTGACGGTGAAAGCCGTCGAGGCGCGCAGCCGCGCGGCGCAACGCCTGCGGGTCGGCGACCGCATCGAGGGCGCCAACAACCGCGGCGTCGCCAACCTCAAGGACCTGAGCGATATCGCCAAGCGCGGCGGCACGCTGGTGCTCACGGTGCGTCGCGGCCACGCGGTGGTCTTCGTGCCCTTGCCGGCGCCTTGAGCGAACTGCTCGCCGACGTCCTGGTCATCGGCGCCGGCCCGGCCGGCTCGGTGGCCGCGGCGTTGCTGGCGCGGAGCGGCTTTGCCGTGCGTGTGCTGGAGCGCGAGGCGTTTCCGCGCTTCTCCATCGGCGAAAGCCTGCTCGCCTGCAGCATGGAGCTGCTCGAGGAAGCCGGCATGGTCGAGGCCGTCAAGGCACGCGGCTTCCAGTTGAAGAACGGCGCGGCCTTCGACCGCAACGGCGAGCTCTCGGAATTCGACTTCGCGCACAAGTCGTCGCCGGGTTATTCGTTCACCTTCCAGGTGCCGCGGGCCGAGTTCGACGCCACGCTGGCCGCGGAGGCGCAGCGCCAGGGCGCCGAGATCCGTTTCGAGACCGAGATCACCGCGGTGGACTTCAGCGGCGGGCGCCCGAAGGTCACCAGCCGCTCGGCGCGTGGCGTGGAAGTCCACGAGGCGAGTTTCGTGCTGGACGCCTCGGGTTTCGGACGCACGTTGCCGCGGCTGCTGGGGCTCGAGCGTCCCTCGGCGTTCCCGCCGCGCGGCGCGATCTTCACGCACGTGCGCGACAACACCGCGCAGGGTGACTTCGACCGGCAGAAGATCCGCATCGGCATCCATCCCACCGAGTCCGACATCTGGTCGTGGCTGATCCCGTTCTCGAATGGCCATGCGTCGGTGGGCGTGGTGGCGCCTGTCGATCATCACCGCGCCCGCACCGGTTCCCCCGAGGAACGGTTCTGGCAGGCGCTGGCGGCCGAGCCGCGGCTGCGCGCGCTGCTGTCGCGTGCCGAGACCGTGCGGCCCGTGGGCGAGATCATCGGTTATGCCGCGACAGTCACGCAGTTGCACGGCCGCCACTTCGCGCTGCTCGGCAACGCGGCCGAGTTCCTCGACCCGGTGTTCTCCTCGGGCGTGACCATCGCGCTGAAATCCGCGAGCCTCGCCGCCGCGGTTCTCGGGCGCCAGCTGCGCGGCGACGACGTCGACTGGCAGCGGGAGTTCGCCGAGCCGCTCAACTATGGCGTCGAGACTTTCCGCGCCTTCGTCGCGGGCTGGTACGACGGCAGCCTGCAGCGGGTGATCTTCTTCCAGCGCCAGCCGGACAACATACGCCGCATGATCTGCTCGGTTCTCGCGGGATACGCGTGGGACCGAGGCAACCCCTACACCGGCTCGCAGGCCGGCCGGCGCCTGCGCACCCTCGCGGAGTTGTGCCGGCCTAACTAGTCGCCCGGGGCGCCCGCGCGACTCGCGGATCGCCCCCGCGGCGGGCCGTGGCGCCTGCGCCGCTTGTCGCAACTTCCCGACAGCCGAAAACCGGCACGTCGGAGAAAATTGACACCCCGGCGGGCGCTGTGTAGTTACCCTTGTCGACCTCGCCCGAGGTCGCTCGGGTCATTGAACAGGAGGTTCGTCATGGCGTTGTGGAAAGATCAATTCGGCCGGGAACAGAGCGGGCCGGAACCGGGAGCGAAGCCGCCGGAAAAGGTGGCCGTGCTGACGCCGGCGACCGAACCCGCCGCACGCCCGGCCGCTGCCCAACCGATTCGCGCGGATGCGCCGGTCAAGGAATCCGTGATCGCGGCGGGTCTCACCATCGAAGGCAAGATCGAAGGCGCCGGCCACGTGCGCATCGCCGGCAGCTTCAAGGGCGACGTGCACGTGCAGGGCAACCTGACCATCGACGCCGGCGCGCAGCTCACCGGTGGAGTGAAGGCCGACACCGTCATAGTCGGCGGCGAGCTCCAGGGCAACATCGACGCCGCCTCGCGCGTCGAGTTGTTGCAGACCGGCGTGCTCAATGGCGACCTCAAGGCGGGCTCGCTCATCGTGGCCGCGGGTTCGCGCATGCGGGGCCGCGCGGAGTTCGGCTGGGACGAGAAGCCAAAGCACTGACGCGGCCATGAACAGTCGCGTTGCGACACCCGGCAAGACCCGGGTCTGTCCGCATTGCAAGGCCACCATCCTGGAGAGCGCCAGCGTCTGTCCGGGCTGCCAGCATCATCTGCGCTTCGATCCGAAGATGCTGGCGGAACGCCAGGCGCAGGCGACGTTCTCGGCGTTGCGCGTCGAGGGCGCGTTCAAGAATCCCGAGGGCGGCGAGTCCTGGGAATACTCGGTGGTGGTCACCATCCGCAACGATCGCCGCGAGGAAGTGGCGCGCAAGGTCATCGGCGTCGGCGCGCTCGCGGCGGGCGAAGGCCGCAGCGTCACGCTGTCCGTCGACGTGTTCGCGCCGGGCAGCGTGAAGTAGGCCGCGGCGCCGGGCCCCGGCCCGCGGGGGAATCAGCGCGCCCGCGAGGGCGACTTGGCGTCGGCCGCCTCGAGCGTCATCGCCAGCGTGGCGCGCAGCTTCCTGAAGCGCAGCTCGTGCTGCGCCAGTTCGCGCGCCGCGAGCCGCACGTGCTTGCGCACGTGGGGATTGAGGTGCATCTCGATTTCTTCCTCGGGCAGGTCGCGCAGCTGGCAGAACAGGGCCAGCGCATGCGCCAGTTCGCCTTCGCTCAAGCAGTAGCGGGCCTGCTTCACGGCCGAGCTCGCGAGGAAGATGCCGAATCCCATGAACACCGCGGCGAGCTCCACGGCGGCCTCACGCACCGTATCGCCGCCGGGCGGGGGTTCCTCGAAGGTCTCGACCAGGAATCCCGCGAGGTTGCAGCCGAATCCGGCCACCAGCGAGACCGGGTCGAGCGAGCCCCGCTTGTAGGTGAACACGCGGATGGCGGAATCGCCGGGGTCGGGAGGTTCTTCGCGTTCGGGCTCCACGGTGCAGGGCCAGTCGGCCATGCCGGCGTGATCGCGGGCGCGGCGGAACAACGCGGCGATGGCCGCGTGGCCCTTCATGCCCTTGTCGGGAAAATGTTCCTCGGTGGGCAGCACCAGCGTGGTCTCGAGGAACTTGGCGTAGCCGCCGCAGTTGCGCAGCATCCAGGCGAAGGCTTCGAACTGCCAGTCGCGCCGCGGCTCATCGAGGAAGGATTTCGGCTTCAGGTGGAAACGCATGCGCGGCGCAAACCTCTCGACGCGATGATGACCGCGCGCGGCGCAGCCGTGGTCGAAGATGCGACATAAACCGCGTCCGCGGTGTGATCAAGGTTGCGGATCGAGAGGCAGCGCACGCACCGTATTGACTCTTACGCGTGCGCCGGTCTTCGCTTCGTGCGCCGCGAGCTCGCGCAGGCGGAAACTTTCGAAGCCTGCGAGGTCCAGCTCTCCGGGAGGCTCCTTGTCCAGCACCTCGCTGCGCAGGTAATACCACACGTATTCCTCGAGGTAGCCCGCGGCGTCGATGCGCGCCAGCTCGGAGAAATAGGCCGAATCGGCCTGCGCATCGCGCATGTGGTACTCGCGCAGCGCGGCGCGGCGCGCGGCCAGTTCCGCGGCGTAGCCGGGGATCAGCATGCCGCCGCAGGGCGGCATCGCGCCGGGAATGTCGCGCGAGGCGCGCAACAGCTCGCCCGCGTAGGCGAACCACAGCGCCGCGTCCGCGGGATCCTGCCCCGCATCGAAATCGACGCTGGTTTCGGGCGAGCTGTCGGGCTTGGCAGGCCGGCGCGGGCGCGCCGCGATGGCCTCCGCCATCGTGGCGAGGATCTGCATGCGCGCGTCGTCGACTTCGTCGGCCACTTCGCTGCGCAACGACAGGCGCAGCTTCACGAAATACCCGTCCGCGACCGTCACCCACAGCAGCGAAGTCGCGTGGATGCCATTGCGGTCGAACTCGTACACGGCCTCGCGCGCCAGCGGCGCATCGGCCGTATCGCGCATGCGCCGCGTGACTTCACGCCGCAGCACCACGTTCTGGTAGTTGCCGCCGGTCTCGATCTCGCGCTTGGCGCGCTCGAATTGCTCGCAGGCCGCCACCGAGTCCGGCCCGTCCGGCAGGCCGCGCATGCCGAAGTCGTACACGTAGATGGTGAGCGAGATGCCGCTGGCGCCGTAGCCGAATGACCGGCCGAGACGCCGGTCGGTGTAGCGGTTGCTGCCTGTGTAGCGCAGCGGGCCGATGTTCTGCAGCAGCCGGAACTTCGACGGCAACAGCCTGACGGTGTTGTCGCTGAGCGGCACCGGCCTCGCGGTGCCGGCGCCCAGCACCAGCACCACGCCGAGCAGGCCGCTGGCGAGCCGCCTCATGGCGCCACCGACGCGGCCGGGCACAACTGCGCGTGCCGCTCCGCGGGAGGTAGTCTGGCCAGCTCGCGCACGGCGCCATAGAACCGCGGCAGGTCGTGCTGCTGTTCTTCGAGCACGCGGCGGAAGCCGGGCACACACTCATAGTAGGTGGCCAGCGAGGCCAGCCGCGCATTGTTGGGCTCGACGGCCAGTTCCTCGGCCAGCGCCGAACGCACGCCGTAGCGCTTGTCGAGCGCCTGCAGCTCGGACACCAGCGCCTCGAAGACCTCGGACTTGCGGCGGCGCATCTCTTCGGCCGCGATGCCGCTGGCGTACAACGCGGCGAGTTGCTCGCGATGACGCGAGATGATCCGCATGGCCTCGGCCTGCCGCTCGCGCCGTGACAGGTACCGCTGCAGCTCGTCGGCGCGGCCCTGCGAGGTGAGCCAGCGCGCCAGCCCCTCCTGCTCGACGACGACGGCGAAGGCCTCGTTGAACGAACTGTCGTCGGGGATGTAAACCACCTGGTGTGACAACTCGTGGAACATGATGGATGCGAGCTCGTCGTCCCCGTAGCTCATCATGGTGCTGAGTATGGGGTCATTGAACCTGCCGAGGGTGGAATAGGCAGGAACCCCGTCCACGATGGCATCCAGCCCCTCCTGCCGCAGCCGCGCGGCGAACTGGCGGGCCTTGGCCTCCTTGAAGTAGCCCCGGTAGGCCACGCAGCCGACGATGGGGAAGCACCACTGACGCGGCTCCACTGAGAACTCGGGCGTGGCCACCACGTTCCAGACCACGTAATCACGCTCGAGGTCGACGTAACTGGTGTAGCTCTTGTTGTTAGGCAGCCCGAGCTCGCGGCTGGCGAACTCGCGGGCCTTGCGCACGGTCTCCAGGCGCTGCCTGAGGTCGGCCGGCGCCGCCGGATCCTCGAGCACCCGGCTGATGGGCTCGCGCGCGTTCATGATCTGCAGCTGGCCGCGGGCGGCCTGCGTGACGTAGCAGCCCTGCAGGGAGAAGCAGGCCGCGATCAGGGCGCAGGTACGGCGGTCGGGTAACATGCGGCCATGCAAGTGTACTTGGTGGGCGGTGCGGTCCGGGACCGGCTTCTCGGGCGCGAGGTGAAGGAGCGTGACTGGGTGGTGGTCGGCGCCACACCAGAGGAGCTCGAGCGTGCCGGCTACCTGCCCGTGGGGCGCGACTTCCCGGTTTTCCTGCACCCGCAGACCCGGGAAGAACACGCGCTGGCGCGCCTCGAGCGCAAGACCGGTCCGGGTTATCGCGGCTTCAGCACCGAGTTCTCCCCCGACGTGACGCTGGAAGACGATCTCCGGCGGCGCGATCTCACCATCAACGCCATGGCTGAGGACGCGTCCGGCAGCATCATCGATCCGCACGGCGGCCAGCGAGACATCGAGGCACGGCTGCTGCGCCACGTGTCGGAGGCCTTCGTCGAAGACCCGGTGCGCATCCTGCGCGTGGCTCGTTTCGCCGCGCGTTACGCGCCGCTGGGCTTCAGCGTCGCCGGCGAAACGCTGGCGCTCATGCGCCGCATGGTCGAATCGGGCGAAGCCGACGCGTTGGTAGCCGAGCGGGTCTGGGCGGAAACCGAAAAGGCGCTGGCCGAGCCGCGTCCCGACGTGTTCATCAGCGTGCTTCGCGACTGCGGCGCGCTCAAGGTGATCTACCCCGAACTCGATGCGCTGTTCGGCGTGCCGCAGCCGGAAAAATGGCACCCGGAAATCGACACCGGCGTGCACCAGCTCATGGCGCTGCGCGAGGCCGTGAAACTGGGCGGCGGCGTGGCCGTGCGCTTCGCCGTGCTCATGCACGATCTCGGCAAGGGCAGCACCCCGGCCGACAAGCTGCCCTCGCACCCGGGGCACGAGGACGCCGGCGTGGCGCTGGTCGAGCGGCTGGCCGCGCGCCTGCGCGTGCCGAATCACCTGCGCGAGCTGGCGCTGATCACCGCGCGGTATCACACCCACGTGCACCGCGCCTTCGAGCTGCGCCCCGACACCGTGCTGAAGACGCTGGAAAGCTGCGACGCCTTTCGCCGTCCGGAACGCTTCGCCGACTTCCTGCTGGCCTGCGAGGCGGACGCGCGCGGCCGCAAGGGATTCGAACAGCGCGACTATCCGCAGCGCAATTACTTCGCCGCGGCGCGCGAACGCGCGGCCGCCGTGGCGCCGACCGAGGAAGAGCGCCGTGATCTATCCGGCGAACAGATCGGCCAGGAGCTGCGGCGGCGGCGCATCGCCGCCATCGAATCGTTGAAGGCGACGTTGCCGGCGGCCTGAGGTGATCCAGGGCACGCCCGTGAGCTGCCGGCGCGAGGGCGCCGGCAAGCTCACGGGTGTGTTTGGCAGCAACTAGGCTTGCAACGCGTGGGCGATCTCCGCCACGTGCCGATGATCGGTGCCGCAGCAACCACCCACCACGTTCAGCGCCGGCAGTTTGCGCGACAACCGGCGGTACTCGCGTCCCAGCTGCGCGGGATCGCCCGCGTCGAGATCCGTCGACGCATCGAGCTCCGCGTGGCTGCGCCGCGAGGCATTGGCCCGCAGGCCGCGGACGCGCCTGAGCTTGTTGCCCAGCTCATCCAGCATGTCCTCGAAGTGCGTCGGGTGCGCGCAGTTGATCATGTAGTAAGCCGGGTAGTCATCGGTCACTTCGTCCACGCGTTCGATGGCCTCGACCAGCGGCTGACCCGACGGTAGTTTGCCGTCGGTCTCGAGCGTGAACGACAGCGCCAGCGGCATGCGGGCGTCGCGCGCGGCCAATGCGATGCCCACCGCTTCCTCCAGGTAGTTCATGGTGAAGGCACCGAGCATGTCGGCATCGGTGGCCGCGAATGTCCCGATCTGCTGCGCATGGTAGTTGCGCGCCTCGGCCTCGGTCATGCGGGCTTCCGGCTTGTACCCGTCGCCGCGCGGGCCGATGTTGCCGCTGACGACGACGGGCGTCTCCGGCGTCTCCAGTTCCTCGCGCACTTCGAGCAGCAGCCCGACGCCGAGGCGGTTGGCATCGGCCAGCGCGGCGGCGTCGTAACCCAGCTTCGCCGCCCAGTCGGGATTGGCACGCCAGGTCGGCGCCTCCAGCACGATGCCGACACCGCGTTCACGCGCGATGCGCGTGTAGGTGCGGAAGTAGTTGCGCAGGCGCTCGGTGCCTTCCGCGGTCCGCAGCAGCGTGAAGGCCGCGAAACACGGCAGCTCCACCTGCTCGTGGAATACCAGCGTGGTCTCGAGCCCGCCGTCGGTGAGGAACAGCGAGTTGCGCAGTTGCGGCAGGTGATGACGGTACTTGCTCATCGGGATTCTCCAAGGATGGTGGCTCGTGAAGGCGCACTGAGGCCGGCGTCGGCACGGGAGGCGACGTCGCGTCCCAGCAGCATCGCCGCGTATTCCGACGAGGCGCCGGGATGGAAGCCCTGCTCCGGAGCGAAATCGCGCGGGTTGTTCCAGGTGCCGAGCAGGATGTCGAACAGCGGCAGGTCCGAGTAGTTGCCGCCGTGCACGCCGCGCGCGTGGTGCCAGGAATGGCTCTCCGGGCGCTGCACGATCAGGCCTAACCACCGCGGCGTGCGCACGTTGGCGTGCTGGATCACCGACAGGAACGTGGTGGTGCACACCGTGGCGAAGACCGCCGTCGCCGAAAGTCCCACGAGCGTCAGCGCCAGGCTGAACAGCGCGGTCCAACCCACCATGTCCAGCGGGCTGAACCAGAACGCGCCCCAGGTATCGAGGCGCTCGGCGCTGTGATGCCACTGGTGCAGGTAGCGCCACAACGTGCCGGAGCCATGCAGGCTGCGGTGCCAGGCCCAGACGCCCGCCTCGTACAGCAGCACGCCCAGGGCCGCGCCGGGCAGCGTCCCAAGCGACGAGAGGTCGGCGAGCTGCAGCGGCGCCAGCCAGTCGGCCCATAAGAACGGAAGATAGGACGAGATCGCGAGGAAGGCGGCAAAGGCCAGCAGTCCTTTGATACGCCAGCCACGCACGCGCGGCAGCACGCGCGCGGGAAACAGCGCTTCCCACAGCGCCAGCGCGGCAAAGATGCCGATCACGGAAAGAGTCAGGGGGTCGAGCAGCAGTTCGATGGGGGACGGCATGTGGTTGCTCCTTGCAGGTTGAATCCAGGGGCGCGCAGGGTAGAGTTCCGGCCTCTGGAAGACCCAAGCCGTTACGGCCACTAACCTGACGAATTCGCCATGGGTGAAAAAACCGCAGCCAGGAGTGCCGCCATCGTGGCGCTGCCCGAAGTGGGCGTGTCCACCGTGTACGGCATTTACGACATGTTCATGTCCGCGGGCCGGGACTGGGGACTGATCGTCGACGGTCGCCCCGGTGAGCCCGTGATCCTGCCGCGCGTGGTCGCGGCAGTGCGCGAGCCGTTCGCCGCGGGAAACGGCATCACCATCCATCCGGAAGCTTCCTTCGACGACGCAGGCCAGCCGGACGTGGTCTGCGTACCGGAGGTGTTGATCCCTCCCGGCGAGCCGCTCGATGGCCGGTTCCCCGCCGAAGTGGAGTTCCTGCGGCGCTGCTACGCGGGAGGTTCGCTCATCGCCACCGCCTGCTCCGGTGCATTGCTGCTCGCCGAGGCCGGCCTGCTCGATGGCCACGACGCGACCACGCACTGGGCCTACTGCGATTTCCTGGCGCGGCGATATCCGCGCATCCGCGTGCACGCCCAGCGTGCGCTGGTGGTGTCGGGCGACGAGCAACGCCTGGTGATGGCGGGTGGCGGCACCTCGTGGCTGGATCTCGCGCTGTATCTCATCGCACGGCTGGCGGGCGTCGAGGCGGCCATGCAGGTGGCGCGCCTCAATCTCATCGACTGGCACGACGTCGGCCAGCAACCGTTCGCGCGCCTGGCGCGTTCGCGCCAGGCGGACGACGCCGTGGTCGCGCGTTGCCAGGAGTGGATCGCGCAGAACTACGCCGCGCAGCAGCCAGTCGCGCAAATGACGCGGCTGTCGGGCCTCGCGCAGCGTTCCTTCACGCGCCGCTTCCAGCAGGCCACAGGCATGGCGCCGCTCGAATACGTGCACACGCTGCGCCTCGAGGAAGCCAAGCACATGCTGGAGACCACCGAGGATCCGGTGGAAGCCATCGCCAACGAAGTCGGCTACGAGGATGCCGGCTTCTTCTCGCGGCTGTTCCGCCGCAAGGTGTGCCTGACACCCGTGCAATACCGCCGCCGCTTCGGTGACCTGCGGCGCAGCCTGACCAGCCGCGGGCACTGAAGCTTCTGTACACTGGCGCGCCACGTTTCACCAAGGGCGCACATGGGCTGGCTCGACGCGATCATCCTCGGACTGGTTGAAGGCATCACCGAATTCCTCCCGATCTCGAGTACCGGCCACCTGATCCTCGCGCAATCGCTGCTCGGCCTGCATGGGCCGGCGATCGAGGCGCTGCTCATCTTCATCCAGGGGCCGGCCATCCTCGCGGTGTGCTGGGAGTTCCGGCAGAAACTGCTGCACACGGCGTTCAGTCTGCACAACGAACCCACCTCGCGGCGCTTCGTCGTCAACCTGGCTCTCGTGTTCCTGCCGGTGGCGGTGCTGGCGCTGCTGTTCGGCGACGCGATCAAGGAGGTGCTGTTCAAGCCGGTGACCGTGGCCATCGCGCTGGTGGTCGGCGGCGTCATCATCCTGTGGGCGGAGCGCCGCAAGCACAGCGAACGCGTGCAGGACGTGGACCAGCTCACCTGGGTCGACGCGTTGAAGCTCGGCGCGTTCCAGGCGCTGTCATTGATCCCGGGCACCAGCCGCTCGGGCGCCACCATTATCGGTGGCCTCCTGTGCGGCCTGTCGCGCAAGACCGCGGCGGAGTTTTCCTTCTTCGTGGCCATCCCGGTGCTGTTGTCCGCGACCGTCTACGAATTGTGGAAGGAGCGCGAGGCCATCGCGCAGTTCGACACCGCGCCGCTGCTGCTGGCCTGCGTGGTCTCGTTCGTGAGCGCGCTGCTGGCGGTGAAATTCCTGATCCGCTTCGTGAGCCGGCACTCCTTCGCGGCGTTCGCGTGGTACCGCATCGTGTTCGGCGTCATCATCCTGGTCACTGCCTGGACCGGCCTGGTCCGCTGGTAACCCGCGGTTCGTCCCCGATTTACGCCACTTCGTCAAAAATCCCTTCACCGGGGCACGCAACGTCCCGAAACTCGAACCCCATGAAGTTCGAATTCGAAAAGTTCTACCAGGCAGTCAACGCCAAGCGCACTGCCCGTTCCGCCTCCTGGCGGCAGGTTGCCCGCGAGATCGGAGTCGGCAAATCCACGCTGGCGCGCATGGCGCAGAACAAGCGGCCCGACGCGGACGGGCTCGCGGCGCTTGCCTGGTGGGCCGGGCTCAACCCCGCGGATTTCGTCTGCGCCGAGGCCCCTGCCCCGGCTGCGGGCCGGAACGTCGACGACCGCATGACGTTCACGAACGGCGCCGTGCCCGCCTGAGATGAAACGCCACCTGGTCACCGCCGCCATCGGCGGCGGTATCGGTGGCCTGCTCGACGCCATCTACGCCACGGTGACGTGGGGCGTCATCCTCGGCAGCAACCCCGCCGGCGTGTGGCAATCCGTGGCGTCCGGCTTGCTGGGCAAGGCGGCCTTCGACGGCGGCAACGCCACCGCGGCGCTGGGACTGGCGCTGCATTTCTTCATCGCCTTCGTCATGGCGCTGGTGTACGTGCTCGCCAGCCGGCGCCTGCCCGTGTTGCTGTCTCGTCCGATCCTCATGGGCGTGTCGTACGGGCTGGTGCTGTACGTGGTGATGAATTTCATCGTGGTGCCGCTGTCGGCCATCGGCTTCCACCCGCCGACCCTGGTGAGCTCCATCCGCGCGCTGGCTCCGCACATCCTGTTGGTGGGACCGGCGATCTCGCTGGTGGCGGCGCGCCGCGCGCGCACCGCGTGAGTCTCAGAACGGGTTCGACGCCCAGGTCTTGATCTTCTCGTGGTAGCTGCGGCTCGCCTGCAGCCTGCCGCCACCGCGCAATACCACGACGAATTCGCCGTGCGCGCCGGTCTCCAGCTCGTGGATGTGTTTCACGTTGACGATGAACGAGCGGTGGATGCGCAGGAACATCTGCGGATCCAGCGAGCTCTCGAAGGTGACGATGGGGACGTGCAGCATGTGGCGCGCGTTCTTGAGGTGCAGCTGCACGTAGTTCTCCGCGGCCTGCACGTACTGGATGTCCTCGACGTCCACGAAGGCAATCTTGCCCGAGGAACGCAGCGCCACGCGCGCCAGGTATTTCGGCGGTGCCGCGAGCTGCTGCAGCAGCGACAACACGTGGCGGTTGTCGGCGCCCTGCGTGGCGATGCGCTCCCGCACGCGCGCCAGCGCCTGCGAGCAACGCTCGCGCGTGGCGGGCTTGAGCAGGTAGTCGATGGCGTTCACTTCGAAGGCCTGGATGGCGTAGCGATCGTGTGCCGTGACGAAGATCACCGGCGGCATGTTCTCGGCGCCGATGTTGCGCAACACGCCGAAGCCGTCCATCTCGGGCATCTGCACGTCGAGGAACACGATGTCCGGACGCTTCTCGCGGATCATGCGCACGGCCTCGGCGCCGTTGCGCGCCTCGCTGGTGGAGGTCACCGACGGCTCGTCCTTGAGCAGCAGCTGCATGCCTTCGCGCGCCAGCGGTTCGTCATCGACGATGAGCACGTTCATCGTATTTCCCGGAATGGCAATACCAGCGTGACCAACGCACCACCCCCGGCCGGCGACTCGGCCCGCAACTCGGCCCCCTCTCCATACAGCTGCTTGAGCCGCGCCCGCGTATTCGCCAACCCCAACCCCATGCCGACTGGCGGTGTCAGAGAGGGATTGTCGGGATTTCTCGGGCGGATCGCCGGCGACTCGCGACGATCGCCATTGCCAGACAACCCCGACAATCCTTCTCTGACACCAATTGCGGGGTTGAAGCCGGGGCCGTCGTCGTGGACGGTGATGTGCAGGCGGTCGCCCGATGCATGGGCGACGCGTTTGGCGTGGATGCGGATGACGCCGGGTGAGGCGCGCGCGCCGATGCCGTGGCGTATGGCGTTCTCGACGATGGGTTGCAGCGCCATGTGCGGCACGGCGGCGTCGAGCAGCTCCGGATCGACGTCGATGTCCACGCGCAGGCGGTCCGAGAAGCGCAGCTGCTCGATGGACAGGTACAAGCGCAGGTATTCGAGCTCGCGTTGCAGCGTCACTTCCTGCGCGTCCATGTCCGCCAGCACCGCACGCAGCAGGTCGGAGAAACGCGCCAGCGTCTCCTCGGCCTGCTGGCCCTTCTGCTGCCGAACCAGCACCACGATGGCATTCAGCGTGTTGAACAGGAAATGCGGCTGCAGCTGCGCCTTGAGCGCGCCGAGGCGCGCCTGCGCCACCTGCGTTTCCAGCTGCGAGGCGCGCAGGTCCGAACGCAACGCCGCCTGCGCGCGCTCCTGGAAGAGTGATTCATTGCGGATCGCGGTCTGGATGGACAACACCACCCAGTACGCCACCACCGCCGTGTGGAAACCGAATATGAAGAGCAGCGAGATCTCGCTCTTGAAAGTCACGGGCGGCTGTATGGGCCAGAACTCGTTCCACGTCAGGTGGAACGCGGCCTCCAGCGACAATCGCGACAGCGCCCAGGCAATGCTCAGTGCGAAGTGCAATGCGAGCAGCCGGCCAATCTGCTGCCTCTCCAGCGGCCAGCGCCGCCCCGCCCATACGATCAGCGGCGTGAGCAGCGCCGAGATGTAGATGTTGGCGCTCCAGTAGCGCAGGTCCTGCCAGGGGTTCGGGTCCTCCCAGTAGAAACGCCGCGTGACGTTCTGCGCGAAATAGATGAGGCCGACCAGCGTCCAGGCGAGGAAGTAGAAGACCCAGGGCCTGATCTTGCGCAGGTTCATGACGGCGGGCGAAAGCTTAACGCCTCAGCGGCGCGGATCGCTGAAAACGAAGTCGCGCGCTTCCTGCGTACGGTGACAGGCGTCGAAACAGCGGGCTTTTGCCTGCCCGGGGGCCAGGCCCGCCATGGTGTCGCCGTCGACGAAGATATTGAAGTACCAGCCGCCGGTGTCCGGGTAATGTTCGCGGTCCTTGCGCATCACTGCCACGTGCGCGAGGCCGGCCTCCTCCCAGGTCTTCTGCTCGTTGAGGCGTGCGTGCGCGCGCTCGTCGACGATCACGGCGCCGTCGCGGAACCGACCCCAACTCTCCAGCGCGGCATCGTTGGCGTAGTAATGCCGGAAGCCGCCCTGCTTCTCGAAATTGGGATGCTCGGGACCCTGCAGCCGGAAGCGCGTCAGGGTCCACTGCCGGTAGCCCTCGGGGTAATACGGCCGGCCGCCTTCCGCGGCCGGCACGCTGGTGATGGCCAGCACGGCCGCGAGCCACATGGCTTGCCGGGACAATGGAAGTCTCATGGACACCAGATAGCCCATCGGCAGGCGCGGCGGAAAGCCTGTTTGACGAAGCGGCCGAAACCATTGACGAAGCGGTGGAACTTCCGCGAACCCGGCAGGTATTCCCCGCCCCGGCTTCGGGCGCGGTGGCGCGGCGTGTTAGTTAGAGCGGCAGGAGCTGGGTGCTGAAGCCGGCGAGCGCCGGCTCGTAGCCGCGGCCCAGCGCGATCACCTTGAACACCTCGCCCATCTCGCCCGGCAACATGAGCCGGCGCGCCTCGCCCGCCAGGCGCGCCTGGCGCGGCAGGTCATCGCCGGCCTGCTGCATCTCGCCGGTCAGCAACGACTCCATGCCGGCGCCGATCAGGAATGCCGCCTGCGTCGCGAAGCCCAGCACCTCGAGGCCGGCGCTGTCGGCCGCCTCCGCCACGCGCGTGAAATCCACCCAGGCGGTGATGTCCTGCAGGCCCACGTTGACGAAGGGATCGTCGTGCGCGCGGTGGCGGAAATGGCAGCGCAGCGTGCCGGCCGAACGCTCCGGGTGGTACAGATGCGCACGCGGCAGCCCGTAGTCGATGAGCAGCGCCACGCCCTGCTCGAGCTGCGCCGCGAGGCTTGCGATCCACGGCTGGAATGCCAGGCACACTTCGGACACGTAACCATCGGGCAGCGGCGCCGGCAGGGACTCGAGGATGCTGTGGACCGCGTGCTGGAGTTCCGGCGAGGCATCGGACTCGCACCAGGTGAAGCCATCATCCGCCGCGCTCACACCGAGGCTGCGCACGCGCTGCGCGCCGGGCGGTCCGCGCAGCACGAAGCGCTTCACCGGCATGGCGTCCAGCACTTCGTTGGCCAGCACCACGCCGCGCATGGCGCGCTCCGGCCAGCGGTCTAACCACTCGACCCGCTGCGCCAGCTCCGGCGGCAGCTGCGCGATGCGCGCGCGCTGGCGCTCGGCGAGGTCCGCGCTCACCTCGAGGATGCGATAACGCCCCGGCAGGCATTCCAGCGCCGCGAGCTCCAGCAGGATGTCGGCCGCCATGGTGCCGAGTCCGGCGCCCAGTTCGAGGATGTCTCCGCCGGTTACCCGCAGGATCTGTGCCGCCTGCCGGGCCAGGCAGCGTGAGTACAGGCTGGACACCTCCGGCGCGGTCACGAAATCCCCGGCGCCGCCCAACTTGGAGGCGCCGGCGCTGTAGTACCCCAGCCCCGGCGAATACAGCGCCAGCCGCATGTAGGCATCGAAGCCGATCACGCCTCCCTGCGCCGCCACAAATTCGCGGATGTGCGCCGCGACGCGCTGCGAATGCGCGCGTTCCGCGGCACCCAGCGGCGGCAGGGTTGTGACGGATGCGGGAGAAGTCATAGAGTGCATCGTAAATGAGCAACGAGAGTCTAGCGGGCAAGACCGTGCTGATCACGGGCGGCGCGCGCCGGGTGGGCGCCGCCATCGCGCGCGAGTTGCATGCTGCCGGCGCCGACATCGCCATCCATTACCGCAAGTCCGCCAGCGATGCCGAGGCGCTGGCCGTGGAGCTCAACACCTCTCGTCCGCGCTCGGCGGCCACGGTGCAGGCGGACCTGCTGGACCTCTCAAAGCTGCCCGAGCTGGTGAAGTTCGCGGTGCGCAGCTTCGGCGGGCTGGACGTGCTGGTGAACAATGCCTCGACCTTCCATCCCACCAAGGTGGGCGAGATCACGGCGGCGGACTGGGACGACCTTTTTGGCACCAATCTCAAGGCGCCGCTGTTCCTGTCGCAGGCCGCGGTGCCGGCGCTGCGCAAGTCCGGCGGCCTGATCCTCAACCTCGTCGACATCCACGCGCTGCGCCCGCTGCGGCATCACACCGTGTACTGCGCCGCCAAGGCCGGCCTGCACATGCTCACGCGTTCGCTGGCCAAGGAACTCGGCCCCGAGATCCGCGTGAACGGCATCGCACCCGGCCCGGTGTTGTGGCCCGAGGGACAGAGCGACACCGGCACACGCGCGAAGATCATCGAGCGCACCATCCTCAAGCGCATGGGCACGCCGGCCGACATCGCCCGCACCGCGCTGTTCTTCGCGGCGTACGCGCCGTTCATCACGGGCCAGGTCCTGGCCGTGGACGGCGGCCGCAGCGTGGCCTGGTAGCACTCGGAAAAAAGAGGCCGCCCGAAGGCGGCCTGGAGTGCAGAGACTGACAATTAGAACTTGTAGCGGGCTCCGAGCGCGTAACGCGCCGACTGGTCCTCGAGCCGGAACATCTGGTTGTCCGAGCGCCCGTGCCAGCGGATGTCCTCACCCGTGAGATTGATGGCCTCGAGCGACACCGACAGGTGGTCGTTGAAGTCGTATCCCACGCTCAGGTCGAACTGCTGGTAGGCCTCGACGTAGCGCGGGTTGCGCGAGTTGCCGAGGTTGGCCGCCGACAGGAACTCGTCGCGCCAGTTCCATGCCAGGCGCGCGCTGATGCCGAACTTCTCGAACATCAGCACGGCGTTGGCCGTGTCGCTGAGGCCGGTGAGCGCGAACTGGTCCACGTTGGTCGGGCCGGCGTCGTCGAAGGCCACGTCGCCGTTCACCTTGGTGTAGTTGGCCAGCACGCCGAAGCCGCTGTCACCGAAGAAGTATTGTCCGCCGATCTCCCAGCCGTGGATCCGCGCTTCTTCCTGGTTGATCGGCCGGTTGACGTTGAAGGTATACAGCGGATCGTCGCTGGCGCCTTCGAGGTCGTACAGGTTCTCGACGTTCTGCAGGTCGGCCATGGCCGCATCGAAGGTCGTGGTGTTCAGCGTGGCGTAACGCTGCAGGGCCGTGGCGACGAACAGCGTGGTGTCGTCCGCGTTGTAGCCATTGGCCTGCAGGAAGGCCAGGCCCGCCTGCGCGTCGGGGCCGGCCGTCGGATCCGTGAGCCCGTAGAGATCCATCTCGACGATGGAATTGCCGACGAAATTCTTGACGCGCTTGTCCCAGTAACCGATCGACACGTAACCCGTGTCCGAGAAGTAGTACTCGATCGACAGGTCGATGTTGCTGGACTCCAGCGGGATCAGCGACGGGTTGTTGGCGTTGCCGCCGCCGCGCAGCGCCGGGTTCAGCAGCGTGGAGCCGCCGGGGTTGGGATTGCCCGGCGACGACCCGGACACGAGGTTCACCACCGGCGCCCTCGCGATGGTCTTGCCCCACGAGGCGCGCGCCTTCAACGCGTCGGTGAGCGCCACGTCGAAGTCGACGCTGGGCAACAGGTTGTCGTACTGCGCCGTTTCGGCGTACGGCTCGATGGTTGCCGAGCGCGGAATGCTGAAGTCGTTGTTGGCCTCCCAGCGCACCGCCTGCGGAATGGCGATGAACGAAGTCGAGGTGACGTCCGTGTCCTCGTAGCGCAATCCCAGCGACAGGTTGTAGGGCTTGCTCGCCAGTTCGCCCTTGAGCACGAACTGCGCGTACGCCGCGTTCACGTCTTCGTTGACGATGTTGTCGTTGCCCCAGATCGGGTTGTACGACAATACGCCGTCGGGCGTGCCGCTGCCCGCGTTCCACTGCGTGTAACCATTGGCCAGCGCCCACTGCGCGAGTTCCGTGGCATTGCCGCGCCAGGCGGCGGCCGGCGCCGTGCCCGAATTGAAATCGTCGAACAGGCCGACCAGGCTGAACGGCGTGAGCAGGCTGGCCATGCTCGCGCCCACCGGCGTGCCGGCGTCGGTGGCACCCCAGTTGCCGAGGTTCATCTGGTTGGTCGACGAGCGCAGGTGGAATTCCATCTCGCGCGTCTCG
The DNA here is from genome assembly GCA_036274075.1 of Steroidobacteraceae bacterium. Lineage (GTDB taxonomy): Bacteria > Pseudomonadota > Gammaproteobacteria > Steroidobacterales > Steroidobacteraceae > CADEED01. The sequence goes on from DASUGK010000045.1 coordinate 36,640, forward strand.
ATGCCGAAGTTGAAGCGCGAGTCCTCGAAGTCCAGCGAGCCGCCGAGGCGGTACTCGTTGATCTCGCTGGTCTGCTCCTGCACGAACACGCGCAGGATCTGCGAGCCGATGTGGTTGGCGTCGAAGGCGTACTGGCTCTCGCCGCCACTGCGCGCCTGCGCGGCCGCCTGGTCCGGATACACCCAGCGGCTGGAAACCGGCAGGTCGCCGTCGAACTGGTACTCCTGCGCGACGAAACCGGCGCAGCCGCCCGTGGTGTTCGGGATGTCGGTGAGGTTCGCGCCCGTGCCGGCGCACAGCGGCACGCCGGCGAAGCTCAGGAACGTGGCGCTGCCGCCGGTCACCGGGTCATTGGGCAGGCTCTTGGCCTCGGAGTTGTGCGCATCGAGCGCCAGGCTGAAGCTGTCGGTGACCTGCCAGCGCGCATTGAAGCCGAGCGAATCGAGCTCGTTCTTCTGCTCGTTGCGTTGCTGCTCGTAGCCGAAGTCCTTGTTGCCGTAGCCGTTGGCCGTCATCTCGTAGATGTAGATTGGCGTCGCGACTTCGTGGCCGGTGTCGAAGCGAACCTCGTCGAAGGTGCTGCCCTGCTGGGCCCACATGGTCTGCTCGCCGCGATCCTGGGCGATCTCGTTGCGCGCCAGCGTGTAGTCGAGCGTGAAGCTCAGGCTGTCGCTGGGCGCGAACTGCAGCACCGCCTGCGCATTGATGCGCTCGCGTTCGACGCTCGAGAACGCGTACCGGACGTCGTTCGGGATGCCGTAGAGCTGGCCCGCCTGCGGCGCGTTCTGGATCGTGGTGGAAGGATTGAATGCGCCCGGCAGCGTGTTCGGATCCCAGGCGCGGATCACCCACTCGTTGACGGTGGACTCGATGCCGCCGCTCTGGCGCTCCTGGTAGCTGGCCGTGAGGCCCACGCCCCAGGTCTTGTCCTCGTTGGCGTAACTGAAGATGCCCGACACCTCGGGCGTGAGGTCGCTGCTGAACGGCGCCGACTCGTCGTACACGCCCTTCACGCCGGCGTTGAGCACCAGGCCATCGTTGTCCATCGGCCGCGCAGTGCGGATGTTCACCGTGGCGCCGATGCCGCCCGAGGCGATGTCGGCGCGCGCGGTCTTGTAGACCTCGACGCCGCTGATCGCCTCCGAGGCGAGGTTGGCGAAATTGAACGAGCGGCCCTGGCCGCCGACGCCGCCGATATCCAGCTGGCCATTGCCGAACGCGTCCGCCGACGGCATCTGCCGGCCGTTCAGCGTGACCAGGTTGAACTGCGGCCCGAAGCCGCGCGCCGTGACCTGCGCACCCTCGCCGTTGCGGCGATCGATCGAGATGCCGGTGATGCGTTGCAGGGATTCGGCCAGGTTGGTATCCGGAAACTTGCCGATGTCCTCGGCATTGATCGCGTCGACCACGCCCAGCGCGTCGCGCTTGGTCTCCATGGAAGCCTTGAGGCTTCCGCGCAGGCCGGTGACCACGACCTCTTCGAGCTCTTCGCTCGCCTGTTCCTGTGCAAATACGGGATTGATCAGCACGGCGCCGCCCACGATCGTGAACAACACCTTCGATGCCAACCCGTCCCCCCCGGTAGCTAGTTTCATTGCGTACGCTCCTCCGCGTATGCGAAATCACACTGTGTGATTCGCGCGACACCAGCATGCGAAACGCCGGCGCGCGGACGAAGCGCAATTTGACGGAACGGATGATTGGCGGGACGAAGTGGAAGCCCGGCTGGGTCGCAAGTGGGACGCGGGTCGTGCCGCGGGAATGTAAGCGCTTGCGGCGATCGTGCAACGAGGCCCGCCTGTGGCGCCCGCGCGGCGCCGCAGGTTGTTAGGCGCGCGCTTCCGGGAGGTCGATGTGCACCGGCGTCATGCGGTGGCCGTTGCCATCGAATGCCGCCCACAGTTCACCGATGGTGCGGTGTTCGGTGGGATGCACGATGTCGGGCGCGATCTCGGACAGCGGACCCAGCATGTAAGGACGCTTGAGCAGGTCGGGCCGCGGCAGGGTGTAGTCGGCGGTCTTCTCGACCAGGTCATCGAACAGCAATACGTCGAGGTCCATGGTGCGCGAAGCCCACTTGGGCGCATAACGCGGCCGGCCGCAGTTGGTTTCGATGCCGCGCAGCTTTTCGATCACGGAGTGCAGCGGCTGCGCGGCGGAGAAGCCGATCACGAGGTTGATGAAGTCGGGGCCTTCGAAACCCACGGCCACGTTCCGGTAGGCGCGCGAGAAATACGCGTCCGGCCAGGTGTGCGCGATCTCGGCGCAGGCGCGCGCGAGGTTTTTCTCCGGCTCCACGTTGCTGCCGGCCGCGACGAACACGCGCACGTGTCCGGGCTTGGGCGGCTTCATTTGCCGGCGCCGGCGGCGAGATCGGCGCGCGTGCGCAGCACCGCCACGCCCACGTCCTTGCTGTGGCGGATGGCGCCGGGCTTGTTGACCGACAGCCTCACCCACTCGACGTCGAATTCCTCGAGGATGAGCATGGCGGCGCGATGCGCCAGCGTCTCGACCAGCTTGAACTCGGACGTGCTGACGAAGGCGATGAGCCGCTTGGCCACACGCTTGTAGTCGAGCGTGTCGGCGACCTCGTCGGTGGCGGCGGCGCGCGCGCAATCCACGGGCATCTCCACGTCCAGCACGATGGTCTGCTTGATGCGCCGTTCCCACTCGATGAAACCGATGATGCATTCCACCGCGAGGCCGTGCAGGAAGATGCGGTCGCCCTTGTCGCCCGCGCTCGGGATCGTGACCGTCTTGGGTCCGCTGCTCACCTTGTCACGCGCCATGAATCGATGTTTCCTCGAGCGGCCCCAGCTCCGCCAGCGACCAGTTTGCCCGCGCCCGGATCGCCGCGGTCTCCAGTGCACCCGCCTTGAGCCGGGCCAGCCCGGCGACGGCGATCATGGCCGCATTGTCGGTGCAAAACTCGATGCGCGGGTAAAAGACTTTCGCCCCCTGGCGCGCCGCCGCGGCGTCGAGGCGCGAACGCAGTGCCAGGTTGGCGCCCACGCCGCCGGCCACGACCACCGCCTCGTAGCCCGTCTCCTCGAGAGCGCGCATCGTCTTGGTGACCAGCGTGTCGACGATGGCCTGTTGCACTCCCGCGGCGATGTCGGCGCGCGTCTGCGCGTCGAGCGCGCCGGCATTCGCGGCCGCGCGGTCGCGCACCGCCAGCGACACCGCGGTCTTGAGTCCCGAGAAGCTGAACTCGAGCCCGGCGCGATCGAGCATGGGCCGCGGGAAATCGAAGCGCGCGACATTGCCCGAGCCCGCGAGCTTCGCGAGCTCCGGGCCGCCGGGATACGGCAGGCCTAACAACTTGGCCGACTTGTCGAAGGCCTCGCCCGCCGCGTCGTCGCGCGTCTCGCCCAACACGGCGTAGTGGCCGGGCGCGGCCACGTCGATGAGCATGGTGTGGCCGCCCGACACCAGCAGCGCCAGGTGCGGGAACGGCGGCGGCTGGTCCTCGAGCAACGGCGCCAGCAAGTGGCCTTCGAGGTGGTGTACCCCGACGGCCGGGAGCTTCCAGGCATAGGCCAGCGAGCGGCCCAGGGCTGCGCCGGTCAGCAAGGCGCCGATGAGTCCGGGTCCCGCGGTGTAGGCCACTCCGTGCAGCTGGTCCGGCGTGGTGTTCGCGTCGGCCATGGCGGTGCGCACCAGTGGCAACAGCCGCCGGACGTGATCGCGCGAGGCGAGTTCCGGCACCACGCCGCCGTAGACCCGGTGCAGGTCGACCTGGCTGTGGATCTCGTGGGCGAGCAGACCCGCGCGGTCGTCGTAGACGGCGACCGCGGACTCGTCACAGGAGGATTCGAGGGCCAGGATGCGCATGTATTAAGAGTGGGACTTCGCGCCCAAATGCCGGACTTTGCCTGCACTTTGATTTTTAGGGGCCGTTCTATAGAATCGCCACCCCTGCCCCAGGCAGGTCGTGGCAAAACTCCAGACAGATCAAAGGGTTGAGGTTTCGATGCCGAGCGTTCGAGTGCGTGAAAACGAATATTTCGATGCCGCCCTGCGCCGTTTCAAGCGCGCGTGCGAAAAAGCGGGCGTGCTGACGGAGC
>DASUGK010000046.1:0-19567 GCA_036274075.1 Steroidobacteraceae bacterium
ACTCGTGCGTGAGTTTTTCGTAACGCGCCTGGAGTTCCGGGGTCGGCAACACCGTGATGTCGATGGCAGCGGCGCGCAGCGCGAGCAGCAGGAACGGAATCGCGGCGAGCAGGACCAGGCGACGCGAACTCATGGCAGTCCACCCTTGGGCAGCCGGGACGCGAATTCGTGTTCCCAGACCTCCCAGGTCATCGGACCCACGTGCCGGTACTGCACCAGTCCGTTCGCATCGATCAGGAAAGTCTCCGGCGCGCCATAGACGCCGAAATCGATGGCCGTGCGGCCTTCCCCATCCACCGCGACCACGGAATACGGATTGCCGAGTTGCTGCAGCCATTCGATCGCCAGCGCGTCCTCGTCGCGCCAGTTGAGGCCGACGATGGGCACGCCGCCCTGCCTCGCAATGCCGAGCAGCGCTTCGTGCTCGACGCGGCATTCCACGCACCAGGTGCCCCAGACGTTGAGAACCCACGGGCGGCCGGCGAGATCGCCGGACCTGAACTTGCGCGTGGCGTCGCCCAGCACGGGTAGTTCGATGGCGGGCGCGGGTTTGCCCAGCAGCGCCGATACCATGGTGCTCTTGTCGGGCGAGTGCTTCACGCCGATGTACAGCACAACGGCCAGCAGCACGAACACCGCGATGGGTAGCCAGAAGCGGTTCAAGTGGCCTCGGCAGCGTTGGCGGGAACGGCGGCGGGATCCGTCGCAGCGCGGCGCGCGCGATAACGGCGGTCGCTGGCCGCCAGCGCGCCACCCAACGCCATGAGGCCGGCACCCAGCCACACGTAGTCGATGAGCGGACGCAGCTGCGCGCGAATGCTCCAGCGCCCCGCTCCCAGGTCCTCGCCCAGCGCGACGAACAGGTCCATGTTCCAATGCGAGGAGATGCCGGCCTCGGTCATGACCGAGCGCGACACCCAGTAGTTGCGCTTCTCCGGGTGCAGCACCGCGATCGGCCGGCCATCGCGCAATACCGTGATCTGCGCGCGTACGCCGTCGTAGTTTGGCCCCTCGATGCCTTCGATCTTGTCGAAGCGATAGGCATGGCGGCCGAAGGCAACCGTCTCACCCGGACCCAGCGCCACGTCACGTTCGATGGTGTAAGCCTCCACGGTCGACACGGCGATCACGCTCACACCGAGGCCGATGTGCGCGAGGGTCATGCCGACGATGGCCGGCGGCAGCGACAACTTGCGCCGCCAGCGGTCGATGGGATCGAACAGCGAGGAAACGATGATCCACGACCCCAGCACGATGCCGATCACCGAGCGCCACGGGCCGGCGCCATAGACAACGAGCACCACCACGAGGCCGATCAGCATGGCGATGCCGGCACCCATGTACAGCCTCCGCCGGTACTGGCCGAGCTGCCCGCGTTTCCACGAGGAATGGATGCCGATGGAAACCATGATGGCCAGCGCCAGCGCCAGGATGGGGAACGAGATCGTGAACCAGCCGGGCCCGACGGAGATCGCCTGCAGGTTCAGCGCATCGTTGACCAGCGGCGCCAGCGTGCCGATGAACACCACCAGCGCGGCGATCACCAGCAGGATGTTGTTGTAGAGCAGGAAGGCTTCGCGCGCCGTGGGTGCGAATCCCGCCGACGACTTGAGCAGGGGCGCCCGCCAGCTGTACAGCGAAAGTGCGCCGCCGATCATGATCACGAGGAAGGCCAGGATGAACATGCCGCGTTCCGGATCCGCGGCGAACGAATGCACCGACACCAGCACGCCCGAGCGCACCAGGAAGGTCCCTAACAAGCTCAGCGAGAACGCCAGGATGGCCAGCAGCAGCGTCCAGCTCTTGAACAGGCCGCGCTTCTCGGTCACGGCCAGCGAATGGATCAGCGCCGTGCCCACCAGCCAGGGCATGAACGAGGCGTTTTCCACCGGATCCCAGAACCAGTAGCCGCCCCAGCCGAGTTCGTAGTAGGCCCACCAGCTGCCGAGGGCGATGCCGATGGAGAGGAAACACCACGCGAGCGTGGTCCACGGCCGCGTCCAGCGCGCCCAGGCCTGGTCGAGCTTGCCCTCGAGCATGGCCGCGCAGGCGAAAGCGAAGGCCACGGCGAACCCGACGTATCCGGTGTAGAGCAGCGGCGGATGGATGGCGAGCGCCGGGTCCTGCAGGACGGGATTGAGGTCGCGGCCATCGGCCGGGATCTGCTCGGGCAGCAGCCGCTCGAAGGGATTCGAGGTGACCAGCAGGAACAGCAGGAAGCCGAAGCTCACGATGCCGAGCACGCCCATGACGCGGCTCGCGAAACTCGCCGGCAGGTTGCGGCTGAAGATCGCCACGGCCAGCGTCCACAACACCAGGATCCAGGCCCACAGGAGCAGCGAACCTTCGTGCGCGCCCCACATCGCAGCCACGCGGTAGAACGTGGGCAGCGCCGAGTTGGAATTGCTGGCGACGTACATCAGCGAGAAGTCGTAGCCCACGAAGGCATTGATCAACACGGCGACCGCGGCGCTCACCAGCACGAACTGGCCGGCGACCGCAGGCCGCACCACCGCCATCCAGCGCGCATTGCCGCGGTACGCGCCGGCGAGGCCGAACACCGACTGCGCGGCGGACAGCAGCAAGGCGAGCACCAGCGCGAAATGTCCGAGTTCGGGAATCATGTCAGCCTCCGGAGGGCGGCGGGTCCGGCGGCGGCGGATTGTTCTTGAGCGATTCGGCCACCTGCGGCGGCATGTATTTCTCGTCGTGCTTGGCGAGGATTTCATCCGCCACGAACACGCCGTTCACCATGCGGCCGCGCGCGACCACGCCCTGCCCGTCACGGAACAGGTCGGGCAACACGCCCGAATACGTCACCGGCACCGTGTGCTTGAAGTCGGTGACCAGGAATTTCACGTCGAGCGATCCCGCGGTGCGCTGGATGCTGCCCTTCTGCACCATGCCGCCGAGCCGCACGACGGCACCATCGGCCGCCTTGCCCGCGGAAATGTCCGTGGGCTGGAAGAACAGGTTCACGTTGGCCTGGAAGGCCAGCGTGCCCAGCCATACGGCCAGGCCCACGCCCAGCACGATTCCGCCGACCATGAACATGCGTTTGTGCCGCGGCATCATGACGCCTGCATCTCCAGGCGCCGGCGCGCTTCCAGCTTGGCCGCGGCCAGCGAACGGCGCGCCAAGACCACGTTCAGCACGATGACGCCGATGCCGAGTGCGAACGACGGCCAGAGATAGACGCCGTAGCCGCCCATGGACACGAAATCGCTCATGCCAGCACCTCGCGTACCCAGCTCGCGCCGCGTTCACGGCGCAGCAACTCGGCGCGCAGGCGGATCAGCACCACCGCGGCGAAGTACAACGCGAAGCCGAGGAACATCAGCAGCAGCGGCCAGAGCATGTCGAAATTCATCGTGGGCTTGCCCATGCGCATGACGGTGGCTTCCTGGTGCAGCGAGTTCCACCAGGTCACCGAGAACTTGATGATGGGCACGTTGACCACCCCGACGATGGCCAGCACCGCGCTCGCCTTGTCCGCCTTCTGCGGATCCTCGATGGCGGCGCGCAGGCCCATGTAACCGAAGTACAGGAACAGCAGCAGCAGCTCCGAGGTGAGCCGCGGATCCCAGACCCAGTACGTGCCCCACATCGGCTTGCCCCAGAGCATGCCGGTACCCAGGGCCGCGACCGTGAACCACGCGCCGATGGGTGCGCAGGCGGCGGCTACCGAGTGGGCGACTTTCATGCGCCAGATCAGGCCGACGGCGGCGGCCACGGCCATGGTCGAGTACGCCATCAGCGACAACCACGCGGACGGCGCGTGCACGTACACCATGCGGAACGCGTCCTTCTGCTGGTAGTCCTCGGGCGCCAGCACCAGTCCGCCAAACAGGGCGACGACGATGGCGATGGCCGCCGCGCCGCCGAACCACGGCGTCCAGCGCGTCGCGAAGCCGTACACGTGCGGCGGCGATCCGAGTCGATGGAACCAGGTCCAGTTCATGTCTGCAACGCTACTCCAATCCGATGCGCACCGCTGCCGCGGCCGCGAGTGGCGCCAGCGTCACGCCCAGCACCGCGATGGCGCCCAGCATGTACATGGGCGGGGCAATCGCCGCGCCGTCGATCGCCCGCTGCGTGGCGTCCGCGCCGAAGACCAGCACCGGCACCGACAACGGCAACGTCAGCAGCGACAGCAATACGCCGCCGCGCCGCGCCCCCAGCGTGAGCCCGGCCGCGATCGCGCCCAGCAGGCTCAGCGCGAAACTCCCGAGCGCCAGCGACGCCACCATGCTCCACAGGGCCTCGCCCGGCACGCCCAGCGCCAGCGCCGCGATCGGCGCGGACGACGCCAGCGGAAGTCCACTCAGCAGCCAGTGCGTGCAGGTCTTCGCGAACAACATCCATGTCAGCGACTGGCCCGACAAGGCGAACTGCTCCAGCGTCCCGTCTTGCGCGTCGTCGCGGAACAGGAACTCGAGCGCCAGCAGCGAGGATAACAACGCGCCGATCCACAGGACACCCGGCGCGGCGTCTCGGAGCCGCGACAGTTCCGGGCTCAATGTCAAAGGGAACAGCGTCGCCACGATCATGAAGAACAGCAGCGGTTGCAGCAGTTGCGAGGGCTTGCGGAATGCCAGGCGCAGGTCACGGGCGGCGACCAGTCGCGCCACGGCCACGGCGCCGGTTTTCACGCAACCCCCAGGTCCAGGCCGACGACTTCGCCGGCCGAGAGCGTGAGTTCGTGATGGACCGCTGCAACTACAATGCCGCCGCGCGCGATTTGTTCCTCGATGAGGCTGGCCACGAGACGCTGGCCATCGGCGTCGAGATTGGTGGTGGGCTCGTCCAGCAGCCACAACACTGCGCCACTGAGCAGCACGCCCGCCAGCGCCACGCGCCGGCGCTGGCCGGCCGACAACATGCGCGTCGAACGATCGGCGAAGTCGGTGGCGCCGGTACGCGCCAGCGCGGCATCGATCTCCTCGCGCGTGACGTCACGGCGGATACCGATCGAGAAGCGCAGGTTTTCGCGCGCCGACAGGTCGCCCTTGAGCGGTGGCTCGTGGCCGAGATAGGCGAGTTCGCCGTGGAATTCGTCGCGCGTCTTGCGGGCCGGCGCTCCGCGCCAGGACACCTCACCTTCTTCCGGATCCAGCAGGCCCGCGATGGCCCTGAGCAGTGTGGTCTTGCCGGCGCCGTTCTTTCCGGTGAGCAACACGCACTGCCCCGGGTTCGCGGCGAAACTCACGCCGCGCAGCACGTGGCGGTCGCCGCGCCAGAGGTGCAGGCCGGAAACGCTCAACATGCGCAGCAGCGGGATGGTGCCCCGGGCCGGAATCGAACCGGCATGGCCTTGCGACCGACGGATTTTAAGTCCGTTGCGTCTACCAGTTCCGCCACCGGGGCAACCTGTGTTTCCGCTCGAAAGTTCGCCATCGTTAGGATAGAAACCGGCCGCAATCGCCGAACGGCGCGCATTGTACAGCTTGCCCGCCGTGCCCCGCGGATTTACGGGGCTCGCTGGCCGAGCGCCACCAGGCACCGGTCCGCAGGCTCTGGCGGATGGTGGGCGGTGTGCAGACAGGAGAATCCGATCGTCCCTGAGAGCGCGTCGTACTCCATGGGTTCGCCGGTGTAGGGATTACGCAGCGAGGAAGTACTGATGAGCGTCGCCACGTCCTGGTCCGGATGCTCTTCAAGCTCCGCCGCGAGCAGGAGCAGCGTGATCCGTCCCTGTTCGTCGTGCACGCGGGACTGAAACTGGTGCACATCCCAGGTCGACCTGCTCAACGCCAGCTTGCCGCCCAGGTTGTACAACATGCCCGGCGACAGGCGCAGCTCGTGGCGCAGCGGCTCATGAGCCTTGCGGGCGTAGTACTCCGATGCGTCGAGTGACGAACGCTGCCGCATCGGTTCGATCGTTTCGCGGTACTCCTGGTTGAACGTGGCGTTCTTCTGCAACAGCAATCGAACCGGCCACGACGCCTCGGCGGTGACGGATGGCTGGCCTCCCAGCAGCGCGATGCGTGATTCCGACAGGAAGGCGTCGCCGATGTTGCTCTCCTCGGCTGTCAACGGATGAAGGAAGTCGCGCAGCTGCTCCAGTTCCCGGGCATCGAGCTCACGCTCACGCAACATTGTCGACAGGAAATCATGTGCCCAGCGGATTGCCGCCAGCGCGGACATCTTCGTGCCGAGCAACTGCCCCTCGCGCAAGGCAATGCGCCAGAAACGCAGCTCCTGCGATGCCTTTTCCAGGAACACAGCGGTCGAATCGGTGCGAAAGCTCATGGCCAGGCGCACCCTTCCCACCTCCTGGATCACCCCCAGCGGAGGCCACGGCGTCAGGGGATCGGGCGCCGGAATCTCGACGTAGTGCGCCTGCCGCAGCAGGTTTTCATATCTTGCGAACAGCGTTGCGAGTGGCGGTTGCGACGGATCGAGCGATGCAACGTTCGCGATCAATTGCTGAGCGCAGTCCAGGCGATAACGAGGCAGACACTTTTGGTCGAGCGACGTCGTTGCCGCGGAAGGCTCGGTGACCGGTCGTGAAATGCCACCGAGCCCGTCGGTCGCCAGGGGGCCACCGAGGATGCCCAGCCTTTCTTCCATGCCGATCGTCGCGGGCTCTCCCCGGTCACGCTGCGCCTGCAGGACGGCGATGATCTGCATGCCTGCCGCGCGGGGCTCGCGGTCCTCCGCGGCCAGGAATCCCAGCGCGTAGGGGAAGGCGTTGCCTTCAGGCGTCCGTGGCTGCGGCTTCAGCAGCGCTTCGAGTTCGGGCAGCAGCGGCTCGTCGAACCAGCGGAGGTTGATCAGCAGGACGGCCAGTACGCAGGTCGCCGGCGCGGCAACGAGAATCGCGATGAAGGCGCGGCGGCGCAAACGCAGGCTAAGTGGAGGCTAGGGTCGGAATCGAACCGGCATAGACGGCTTTGCAGGCCGCTGCATAACCATTCTGCCACCTAGCCACGGGGCCACGACGAGCCACGAAGAATTTGGAGCGGGAAACGAGACTCGAACTCGCGACCCCGACCTTGGCAAGGTCGTGCTCTACCAACTGAGCTATTCCCGCGTCCTGGAGAGGGGCGTGATTCTAGGGCCGCGGCCCGGCAAGTCAAGAAATTCCCTCGCCGGGATCACCGGCAAGCCCTTCTTTCACAAGGATTTGCATGACGGACTCGACGGAATCGGCATTCCGCCAGTAAGCCCGGCTCTTAGGCGTGACAAAACCCTCGGCCACGGCATTGTCGAGCATGGCGTTGAGCGTGCGGAAGTAGTCCTCGATATTGGCGAGCACCACCGGCTTGGCGTGCAGGCCGAGCTGGGCCCAGGTGACGATTTCCACCAGCTCGTCGAAGGTGCCCATGCCCCCGGGCAAGCCGACGAAGGCGTCCGACATCTCGGCCATGAGCGTCTTGCGCTCGTGCATGGTGGTGACGACGTGCTGGCGCGTGAGGCCGGGATGCGCCAGCTCGCGCTCGATGAGCATCCGTGGGATCACGCCGATGACGCGCCCGCCGGCCTGCAACACCGCGTCGGCCACGATGCCCATGAGGCCCAGCCGCCCGCCCCCGTAGACCAGAGTGATGCCGCTGTGCGCCAGCGCCACGCCCAGCTCGCGCGCCGCGGCCGAGTAGCTAGGCCGCGCGCCGGGCGCCGAACCGCAGAATACGCACACCGACCTGGTCATGAGTGCCCGCGCATGTCCGGCCAGGCGGCGCGCATGTACGACACCGCGGAAACCAGCGTGAGCACCGCCGCGACGACCGTGAGCACGAAGCCGATCTCGAACACCGGCAGCGAGATGCCGGGCAGGATGGGCAGGTTCCAGCGGAACAACATGCACGAGAGGCCCACGATCTGCACGATGGTCTTGAGCTTGGCGAGCTGGCTCACCTTGACCTTGCCGCGCTGGCCGATCTCGGCCATCCACTCGCGCAAAGCCGAGATGGCGATCTCGCGGCCGATGATCACGATGGAGCACAACACCAGCACCACCTTGACCGAGGCCTCGCGCAGGGTGGCGCGGCCGCCGTCGATGGCTTCCAGGCCCGGGATGATGATGGGCGGCATCTCCTTGCTCACCAGCAGCACCAGCGCCACGGCCACGATGAGCTTGTCGGCCACCGGGTCGAGGAAGGCGCCGAGCCGAGACGTCTGGCCCATGCGCCGCGCCAGGTAGCCGTCCAGCGAGTCGGTGATTCCGGCGACGGCGAACAGCAGTCCGGCCGCAGGGTCCGCCCAGTTGTACGGTAGATAGAAGAAGATGACCACCAGCGGGATCGCGAAGATCCGCAGCCAGGTCAGCGTGTTGGGCAGGTTCCAGACCATCTCTACCAGGACTTGTCAGGGCTCACGCCCCGGGATGCAGATGATCATAAAGCGTGCGCGCCAGCGTTGTCCCGATCCCGCTGACGGCCTCGAGGTCGTTCACGCCGGCGCGCATCAGTCCCTGCATGCCGCCGAAGTGTCGCAGCAGCGCGCGGCGCTTGGCCGGACCCAGGCCCGGGATGGTTTCCAGCACGGATTCGTTGTGCCGTCGCGCCCGTCGTTTTCTATGGCCGGTGATGGCGAAGCGATGCGCCTCGTCGCGAATGCGCTGGATCACGCGCAGTGCCTGCGAGTCCGGGCCGGGGATGATGGGGTTGGCGTCCCCATGCACGAACAGGCGCTCCTGCCCCGCCTTGCGGTCGGCGCCCTTGGCCACGCCCACGAGCTTGAGCGAGCCGAAGCCGAGTCGTTCGAGCTCGGCGTGCACTTCGCTGATCTGCCCCAGTCCGCCGTCGATGAGCAGCACGTCGGGCGCCACGACTTCTCCGGCGCGCACGCGTTCGTAACGGCGCCGGAGTGCCTGGCGCAATGCGCCGTAGTCATCGCCGGGCGTCACGCCCGTGATGTTGAAGCGCCGGTACTCCTTCTTCATCGGACCCTCGGGCCCGTAGACCACGCAGGAGGCCACGGTGCCCTCGCCCGCCGTGTGGCTGATGTCGAAACATTCGAGCCGCGCCGGCGTGCGTTCCAGGTCCAGCAGCTTGCCGAGCTCCTCGAGCATGACGCCGATGTCGGCGCGCCGCGCGCGTCGCATGCGCAGTGCCTGCGTGGCGTTCTCCACGGTCATGGCCATCCAGCGCGCGGGCAAGGCGCGCGATGGTCGCCACAACCGAGACGTCGTGCCCGCCCGGTCGCCGAGCGCGGTGGTCAGCGCCTCCGCCTCCGCGAGTTCCAGGTTCACGAGGATCTCCGGCGGCGGCGGCGTCTCCGCGTAGTACTGCATGAGGAACGAGGCCAGCGCTTCGTTCGGCTCCGCCAGCCCGCCCTTCGGGAAGTAGCAGCTTGCGCCCAGGTTGCGGCCGCCGCGGATGATCATCACGCAGATGGCGTATTCGCCCGGCTCACCGACCAGCGCGAACACGTCGATGTCGCGGTCGCCTTCGGCGGTGACGATCTGCTGCGCCTGGACCTGCTTGAGCGCCGCCAGTTGGTCGCGCAGCGCCGCGGCGCGTTCGTATTGCAGTTGCCCGGCTGCCTTCTCCATGGCCCGGGTCAGCTCGCCGCTGACTTCGTCGTTGCGGCCCTCGAGCACTTTCACCGCCGCGGCGATGTCGCGCGCGTAGTCCTCGCGGGAGATGAGCTTCACGCACGGCGCCGAGCAGCGCCCGATCTGGTGCTGCAAACATGGACGACTCCGGTTCTCGAAGAACGTGTCGCGGCAATTCCGGATGCGGAAGATCTTCTGGATGCTCTGCAGCGTCTCCTTGACCGCGCCCGCACTCGGGAAGGGCCCGAAGTAGCGGCCCTGCAGGTTACGCGGCCCGCGGTAGAACACCAGCCGCGGGAACTCGTGTCCCGACGGTAGATAGATGTACGGGAAACTCTTGTCGTCGCGCAGCACGATGTTGTAGCGCGGCTTGTGCTCCTTGATCAGGTTGTACTCGAGCAGCAGCGCCTCGGTCTCGGAGCTGGTGAGCGTCACCTCGATGCGCGCGATGTGCCCGATGAGCGCCTGCACCTTCGGGTCGACGTTGCTGGCCAGGAAGTAATTGCCGACGCGGTCGCGCAGGTTGCGCGCCTTGCCGACGTAGAGCAGCTCGCCCTTGCCGTCGTTCGGCCCGCCCTCTTGCGGCGCCGCATACATGCGGTACACGCCCGGCCTGCGCGGCAGGCTGGGGATGTAATCCTTCGGATCGAATGGCGGGATCGGGTCGCTCACGCCTACATATTAACCCGCGTGCGTTTCGGCTCTTTGTGGTGCAGGCTTGGCGCAGCCGGGCGAGGAACGCCATGAGAATCTGGCAGCGAATGCTGGTCGCGGGTCTTCTTCTGCAGGCCGCCATGGGCCTGCGGGCCGGAACTGTCGCAACCATCCAGGTCAAGGGACCTATCGGACCCGCGACCGCCAGCTACATCGCCCGCGCCATCGACGTTGCGGCGAATGAGCAGGCCGTGTGCCTGGTGTTGCAGCTCGACACTCCCGGCGGCCTGCTCGACTCCACCAAGGAAATCGTCGACACCTTCTACTCGGCGCCCATTCCGGTGGTGGTGCACGTGGCCCCGTCCGGCGCCAATGCGGGCAGCGCCGGCGTGTTCATCACCATGGCCGCGGATATCGCGGCGATGGCGCCCAACACCAGCATCGGCGCGGCACATCCCGTGTCCCTGGGTCCGGGCGGCTCGGACAAAGGCGACGACGTGATGAAACAGAAGCTCGAGAATTTCGCGAGCAGCTACATCGAAGCCATTGCGCAGAAGCGCGGCCGCAACGCCGAGTGGGCGAAGTCAGCCGTTCGTGAAAGCGCCTCGATCACCGCGGAGAAGGCACTCGAGCTGCGCGTCATCGACTTGATCGCCGCGGACCTGCCGGAGTTGCTGGGCATGCTCGATGGGCGCGAAGTGCGCGGCAAGGCGCTCCACACGGCTGGCGCGCAGACCGTGCCTGTGCCGATGCTCGCGCGCGAACGCCTCTTCCAGATGCTGTGGCGACCCGAGGTGATGTTCATCCTGATGCTGGTCGCGATCTACGGCATCATCGCCGAGCTGAACAATCCGGGCGCGATATTCCCCGGGGTCGTCGGCGCCATCGCGCTGATCATCGTGCTGTACATGAGCGCGGTTCTGCCGCTCAACATCGCCGGCCTTGCCCTGATCCTGCTCGCCGTCGGCCTTTTCGTGCTGGAAGTGTTCGTGCCTTCGCACGGCATCCTCGGCGTGGGCGGCGTCATCGCCTTTTTCCTCGGCGCCCTCATGCTTTTCGATCGCGGGAACCCGGCTTTCCGCCTGTCACTGGCGTACATCATCCCGGGAACGCTGCTGACGGCGGCGTTCGTATTGTGGGTGGTCGGCGCCGGACTGCGCGCACAGCGCCTGCCCGTGAAGACCGGCAGGGAAGCCATGATCGGCCAGCCCGCCGTGGTGACCGAACGAATCGATTCCCGCGGCGGCCGGGTTTTCGTCGAAGGCGAATCCTGGAACGCGGTGAGTGACGTCGTCATCGAACCTGGCCAGTCCGTTCAAATCGTCGGCCTGGAAGGACTGACCCTGAAGGTGCAACCCAAACCTGAGCGGAGAAACCCATGAACGATTTCGCACGGGGCCTGTTCAATGCCTCGGCCTGGATCATCCCGGCCTTCGCCCTCGCGGCCGTCCTGCTTCCGCAGGTGGTGCGCGTACTGCGTGAATACGAACGCGGCGTCATTTTCCGGCTGGGCAAATTGCTCGGCTCCAAGGGCCCCGGGCTCGTCCTGCTCATCCCGGTCGTGGATCGGATGGTGAAGATAGACCTGCGCGTGGTGACCATCGACGTGCCGAGACAGGAAGTGATGACGCGTGACAACGTGCCGGCCAGTGTCGACGCGGTGGTGTACTTCCGCATCATCGATCCGATCGCCTCGGTGGTGAAGGTGGAGAACTATCTCAAGGCCACCTCCCTCATCGCCCAGACGACGCTGCGCAGTGTGCTTGGCCAGGCGGAACTCGACGACCTGCTCGCGCATCGCGACAAGATCAACCAGACCTTGCAGGAAATCATCGATCGCCAGACCGATCCGTGGGGGATCAAGGTGTCCTCGGTGGAGATCAAGGATGTGTCATTGCCCGAGGGCATGAAACGCGCGATGGCCAAGCAGGCCGAGGCCGAACGCGAGCGCCGTGCCAAGATCGTCAACGCCGAAGGTGAATTCCAGGCCGCCGAAAAGATGGTCCAGGCAGCGGCCATGATCAGCAAGGAGCCCATCGCGCTGCAGCTGCGCTTCCTGCAGACGATGCGCGAGATCTCCAATGAGCACAGCACCACGACCTTCCTGCCGTTACCCCTGGAGTTGTTCAGCGCCTTCCTGAAAAAGGAATGACGAGCCGCGGAACCTGGTGAGTCAGGCCGGCACTGCGCCTGCCAGCACGGCGGCGCGCCTCAGCACCGTCTTGAACATCTCGCCCGTCAGTCTCCGGGTCTGCGTGTTGTAACGGCTGCAGTGGTAAGAATCGACGAGCTGCCGGTCTCCGGGCAGCGCGTACTCCGCGCCGTGCGCGAACTTCGCCGCGGTGCGCTTGAGGCCGGACGCGATGAGCACCGCCTCGTGAGCCACAACCCCCAGCGCCAGCACCGCCCGAACCGAGGGAAGAGTTGCCAGTTCCGCGGCCAGGTACTGGTTGCAGGTCTTGATCTCTGCCGGCAGGGGCTTGTTGTCGGGCGGCAGGCACTTTACCGCGTTGGTGATGCGGACCGTGCGCAGTTGCAGTCCATCGCCACGGTCCACCGAAGTGGGCGCGTTCGACAGCCCGAGCGCGTACAAGGATTCGTAGAGCAGGATCCCGGCGTAGTCCCCGGTGAACGGCCGCCCGGTGCGGTTGGCGCCGTGCATGCCGGGCGCCAGCCCCACGATGAGCAACGCCGGGCTCGCATCCCCGAAGGGCGCCACCGGCTTGTTGTGGTAGTCGGGATTCTCATGCGCCGTCCTGACGAGGAATCCCGCGAGCCGCGGGCACAGCGTGCAGTCGGGGCAGAACGTCGGCGCGGCTTTTGTCATGGGCTCCGCGCTGCGCGCGATGGATTCACTTCATCCGGCGGATGATGGCGTCACCGAACCCCGAGGTCCCCACCAGCGTTGCGCCCGGGATCAGGCGCTGCAGGTCCTCCTCGACGTTCTTGCGCGCGGCGATGTCGCGCTTGGTGGCGCGGATCGCTTCGCGCAGGCGTGCGAGGTCGTAGGTCATTTCCTTGGCGGCGATGGTCTCGGCGACGCCGTGCATGATGAGGTCCGCGGCTTCTTTCCAGCCGATGTAACGCAGCATCATCTCGGCCGACAGGATCAGCGAACCCGGATTCACGCGGTCCTTGCCGGCGAAGCCCGGCGCCGTTCCGTGCGTGGCTTCGAACACCGCGAGGCCGTCACCGATGTTGCCGCCCGGCGCGATGCCGATGCCGCCCACCTGCGCCGCCAGCGCGTCGGAGATGTAGTCGCCGTTCAGGTTGAGCGTCGCGATCACGTCGTAGTCTTCGGGCCGCAGCAGCACCTGCTGCAGGAAGTTGTCCGCGATCACGTCCTTGATGACGATGTCATGGCCGTTGATCGGGTTCTTGAAGCTGCACCACGGGCCGTTGCCGATGGGCCTGGCGCCGAACTCTTCCCGGGCCAGCAGATAGCCCCACTGCATGAAGGCACCTTCGGTGTACTTCATGATGTTGCCCTTGTGCACCAGCGTCACCGACACGCGGTCGTTCTCGATGGCGTACTGGATGGCCTTGCGCACCAGGCGCTGGCTGCCCTCCTTCGACACCGGCTTGATGCCGAGGCCCGAGCTCGCGGGGAAGCGGATGCCGGTGACCTTGAGCTCGTTCTGCAGGAAATAGATGAGCCGCTGCACTTCGGGCGAACCGGTGGGCCACTCGATGCCGGCGTAGATGTCCTCGGTGTTTTCGCGGAACACCACCATGTCGGTGAGCGAGGCATCGGCCATGGGCGTCGAGACGCCGGGGAAATAGCGGATCGGCCGCACGCAGGCGAACAAGTCCAGGTTCTGGCGCATGGCGACGTTCAGTGAACGCATGCCCCCGCCCACCGGCGTTCCCAGCGGACCCTTGATGCTGACCACGAAATCGCGCAACGCCGTCAGCGTCTCGTCCGGGAATCCCGTGCCGTAGACCTTGGCGGCCTTGTCGCCCGCATACACCTCGGTCCAGGCGATGTGGCGCTTGTTGCCATAGGCCTTCTGCACCGCGGCGTTCACCACCTTGAGCATCACGGGCGTGATGTCGATGCCGATCCCGTCGCCCTCGATGAACGCGATGATGGGATGGTCCGGGACGTTCAGCGAAGCGTCCGGGTTGATGGTGATGCGCTGCCCGTCTTTCGGGACCTTGATGTGCTCGTACTGCATTCGCGCGGCTTAGCGTTTCGGGCCGTGGCGGCCGATCAGCATCGCCAGTTCCAGCGCCTGCTCATAGTTGAGCCGCGGATCGACGGTCGAGCGGTAGGCACGCGCCAGGTCCGCATCGGTAAGGCCGCGCGCACCACCGGTGCATTCGGTGACGTCTTCGCCGGTGAGCTCGATGTGCACGCCGCCGAGGAACGAACCATTGGCCTCGTGGATCTGGAACGACAGCTCGAGCTCCTTGAGGATGTTCTCGAAGCGCCGCGTCTTCAAACCACCCGAGCTGGTCTCGGTGTTGCCGTGCATGGGATCGCAGACCCACAGCACCTGCGCGCCTGTTTCCTTGACCGCCTTGATGGCCTTGGGCAACGCCTTCTCCACGTCCTTGGCACCGTAGCGGTGGATGAGCGTGAGGCGTCCCGGCGTATTCTGCGGGTTGAGCGTGGCGATGAGTCCCTGCAGCCAGCCCTCGTCCATCGCGGCGCTGATCTTCACGCCCATGGGATTGGCGATGCCGCGGAAGAATTCCACGTGCGCGCCGTCCAGAGTTGCGGTGCGCATGCCGATCCACGGCATGTGCGTCGACAGGTTGTACCAGCGCTTCTGGCGCTCGATGTAACGCGTCTGCGCCTGCTCGTAGTGCATGAGCAGGCCTTCGTGGCTGCAGAAGAAGTCGACTTCGGTGACTTCGTGCGGCGCGCGTCCGCCGCTCACGCGCTCGAAGAATTCCAGCGAGTCGGCGATGGAGTCGACGATCTTCTGGTACTGCTCCTTGGCCGGCGAGTGATGCATGAACCCGAGGTCCCAGTACTGCGGGTGATGCAGGTCGGCGAAGCCGCCGTCGCACAGGGCGCGCACGAAATTCAGCGTGAGCGCGGCGCGTTCGTAGCCGCGCAGCAGCAGGGTGGGATCCGGCTCGCGCGCCTCCGGCGTGAATTCGGAACGGTTCACGAGATCGCCGCGGAAGGCCGGCAGCGTCACGCCATTGCGGGTTTCCGTGTCCGCCGAGCGCGGCTTGGCGTACTGGCCCGCCATGCGGCCCACGCGAATGATGGGCTTCTTGAGCCCGTGCAGCAGCACGAGGCTCATCTGCAGAAGGATCTTGAGTTTCTTCGCGATCTTGTCGGACTCGCACTCCTCGAAGGTCTCGGCGCAGTCACCACCCATCAGCAGGAACTTGTTGCCGCGCTGCGCCTCGGCGATGTGCTCGCGCAGCTGTTCGATTTCCCACGACACGACGAGCGGCGGCAGCTTCGCGAGTTGCGCGACCACGTGGTCGAGCTTCGGGATGTCCGGGTAGCGCGGTTGTTGATGTGCGGGGCGGGTGGTCCAGCTTGCCGGGTGCCAGGGTGATGTGTCGGGGGTACGCATGTTGCGAACTATTCTAATTCATGGGGTTACGGCACACTACCGGCAAACGAGGTTTTCCATGCACAAAGTCTTGATACTGGGCGCCGGCAAGATCGGCGCGCTCATCAGTGGGTTATTGGCCGAATCCGGTGATTACGAGGTCACGCTCGGCGACGTCGATGCCGGGGCGGCCGAGGCCGTGGTCAAGGCGCACGGTTCGAGGAACCTGCGCGCCGTGGCGCTCGATGCCGGCAATTCACAGGCGCTCGACCACCATTTCAGCGTGCACAAGCCGCACGCGGTGATCTCCAGCCTGCCGTATTACTGCAATCCCGGAGTCGCCAAGGCCGCCCGCAAGGGCAATGCCCACTACTTCGATTTGACCGAAGACGTCGAGGTCACCAGGGCCGTGCGGCGCACCGCGCGTGGTGCATCGAAGGCCTTCGTGCCCCAATGTGGACTGGCGCCGGGCTTCATCAGCATCGCTGCCAACGAGCTGGCGAAGCACTTCGACGAGCTGCGTTCCATCAAGCTGCGCGTCGGCGCCCTGCCCCAGCATCCTAACAACGTACTCAAGTACTCCCTGACCTGGTCCACCGAGGGCCTGATCAACGAGTACGGCAATCCCTGCGAATCGGTGGTCGACGGCAAGATCGTGTCGGCGGCGCCGCTCGAGGGACTCGAGGAGATCGAGATCGACGGCACCTTGTACGAGGCATTCAACACCTCGGGCGGACTGGGCTCGCTCGCCGAGACCTACGGCAGGCAGTGCGAGCAGATCAACTACAAGACCATGCGTTATCCCGGGCACTGCGCGCAGATGCGCCTGCTCATGAACGACCTCAAGCTGAACCAGGATCGCGCCACGCTCAAGCGCGTGCTGGAGCACGCCGTGCCGCAAACGCTGCAGGACGTGGTCATCGTCTACGCCGCCGTGTCCGGCAAGCAGGATGGTGAACTTCGCGAAGAGAACTACGTCAACAAGGTCTACCCGCAGGTGATCGCGGGCCGGCTCTGGTCGGCGATCCAGGTGACCACCGCCGCCGGCATCACCGCGGTCGTGGACCTGGTGCTGTCGAGCCCGCGGCGTTTCAAGGGATTCGTGGCGCAGGAACAGTTCAGCCTGCCCGAGATCCTCGACAACCGTTTCGGCCAGTACTACGCGCCGGGCGGCACCAAGGACGTGTCCTCCGCCGTGGTGGTGAAGGGCGAAGCGGGGCATCAACGCCGGCTCGGTGGCAAGAAGCCGCCGGCAACCAAAGCGAGGCGCAAGAAATGAACGCCGTCAGACAAACTACCGACGTCGCCGGGATCCTCAAGCGTCTCGGCATCGACTCCATCAATGCCGGCGCGTGGTCGGGATCGCAGGGCTGGTCCAAGGACACGGCCGGCGCGCTGCTCACCTCGGTGAATCCCGCCGCGGGTGAGGAGCTTGCGCAGGTGCGCGGCGCCACGATCACGGATTACGAGGCCGTGATGCGCAGCGCGGTCGAGGCCGCGACCGCGTGGCGCTCGGTGCCCGCGCCGCGCCGCGGCGAGGCCGTGCGCCTGCTGGGCGATGCGTTGCGCGCCTGCAAGGAAGACCTGGGCGCGCTGGTGACGCTCGAGAACGGCAAGATCCGCGCCGAAGGTCTGGGTGAAGTCCAGGAGATGATCGACATCGCCGACTTCGCCGTCGGCCAGTCGCGCATGCTCTACGGCTACACCATGCACTCGGAGCGGCCGCAGCACCGCATGTACGAGCAGTGGCATCCGCTCGGCGTGGTCGGGATCATCTCGGCCTTCAACTTCCCGGTGGCCGTGTGGGCGTGGAATTCCTTCCTCGCCGCCATCTGCGGCAATGCTTCGGTGTGGAAGCCCTCCCCCAAGACGCCGCTCACGGCCATCGCCGTCCAGCACGTCTGCAACAAGGTGATGCGCGAGCACAAGCTGCCGCCCATCTTCCAGCTGTTCATCGACGCGGGCACGGAGCTCGCGACGCGCTTCGTCGACGATCGTCGCGTGGCGCTGGTGTCCTTCACCGGCTCGACTGCCGTGGGGCGCAGCGTCGCGGAACGCGTGGCGCGCCGGCTCGGCAAGGTGCTGCTCGAGCTCGGCGGCAACAACGCCATCATCGTGGACGAGTCGGCGGACCTGAAACTCGCGGTGCCGTCGATCGTGTTCGGCGCGGTGGGTACCGCCGGCCAGCGCTGCACCACCACGCGGCGCGTGCTGGTGCATCGTTCGCGGCTCGCCGAGCTCGAGAAGAAGCTCACGCATGCCTACGCGCAGGTGCGCATCGGCAACCCGCTGGAGCCGGGCACGCTCATGGGACCGCTCATCGACAAGGGCGCGGTGGAGAGATATTCGAAGGCCATCGCCGAGGCGCGCGCCGCGGGCGGTTCCGTGATCACCGGAGACAAGGTGCTGCCCGGCCCGGGCAACTTCGTCGCGCCCACCATCGTGCGCGCCAGGAACGACTGGCCCATCGTGCAGCACGAGACCTTCGCGCCCGTTCTGTACCTGATTCCCTTCGATTCGCTCGAGGACGCCATCGAGATGCAGAACGCGTCGGCGCATGGCCTGTCGTCGGCCATCTTCACCGACCGCCTGCAACACGCGGAGACCTTCCTCTCGGCCGCGGGCAGCGACTGCGGCATCGCCAACGTGAACATCGGCACCTCCGGCGCCGAGATCGGTGGCGCCTTCGGTGGAGAGAAGGACACGGGCGGTGGCCGCGAGTCCGGATCGGATTCCTGGAAGGCCTACATGCGCCGCCAGACCAACACCATCAACTGGAGTCGCGCGCTACCGCTGGCGCAGGGACTCGAGTTCAAGGTTTGAGAGGGGAAATTGACGTTATCGTCTCCGCTTTGCGTGGCGTTATCGTCCGGGCAATCGGAGGGTCACGCGTGCGCCACCGAGCTCTGAGCGGCTGATAGTTAACGTGCCGCCGTAGAGGTCTACGGTGTCACGCACCATGGCGAGCCCGAGGCCATGCCCCGGAACTTGCTCGTCCGCGCGCACGCCCCGTTCGAATACCCGTTCGCGGTTGGCATCACTGATGCCAGGACCATCATCGTCCACGTGAATGCAAAGCCTTTCACGGGCCTTCATCTGTGTTTCCACGAAGGTGGTGAGGCGCACATGGCTTCGGCACCACTTGGACGCGTTATCGAGCAGATTTCCGAGCACCTCCATGAGATCCCCGCGATCGCCGAGAAAATAAGTGCCCGGCGCGATCACCAGCTCAATGGAAAGGTCCTTGCGGGTGTAAACCTTCAGCAGCGCTGAGCGTAATTCCGCGGCCGTTGCAGCCACATCGACAGGCGCCTGGCCCAGCATGGCGCCCGAGGCTGCAGCCCTTTTCAGCTGGTGCTGAATGATGTCCGACATCCGGTCGATCTCCTGATTGAGAGTCCCCGCGCTATTACCTCCGCTCCCACCAGCAGAGTCGGTCGCTGAAAGCGTGGACCTCATGACGGCAAGTGGCGTCTTCAGGCTGTGAGCGAGGTTGCCCAGCGTGTCGCGATATCGAGCTACGCGCTTTCGCTCCCCCGCGAGCAGGGCATTAAGATTGGTGGTCACACCTACCAGCTCGCGCGGATACAGGCTGCCCAATGCATCGCGAGTACCTTCCTCCACCTCGTTGATCTCTCGCTCCAGCCGGCGTACGGGTGATAGAACCCATCGCAGCACAACGGCGAGGGTCGCAAGCAGCGTAAGCGTCAGCCCCAGAAACCAGCCCAGAATCCGCGTGCGAAAGCTCCAGAGCTGCTCTTCGTATGGCGTGAGACTCGTGGCGACACTGAAAGTGAGATTGCGCGTGACGCCAGTTTCGTCTTCGAAGGCGATTCCCCGGCTCGCGATGGCCACGCGCGTGTTATCGCCAAGAACGGAATAAGCCAAG
>DASUGK010000047.1:0-27240 GCA_036274075.1 Steroidobacteraceae bacterium
GGGATTACTCTGGGACAAGCGCTTGTCCGATGCGCCCTCGAGTAATCCCGACAATCCCTCTCTGACACCGCCAGGCGGGAAAAGAAAGGCGGGGCCACGAGGGCCCCGCAAGTCTGCAGTCAGGCTATCAATCAATCGTCAGGCGGCGACGTTCGCTTTCTCGCGCCGGTATTCACGCGGCGTGGCGCCGAACTTGGCGCGGAACACGCGGCCGAAGTGGGTCGGGCTGTTGAAGCCGTAGTCGAAGGCGATCGCGGTCACCGTGCGGCCGCGCTGCGAGGGCGAGAGCAGCGCGCGCGAGCAGGCCTCGAGCCGGCGGCGCAGGATGTAACGCGCGACGGTCTCGTCCTGGTCGCTGAACAGGTGATGCAGGTATCGCGTGGTCATCTTGCACGCCTCGGCGATGCGCGTCGGCGTCAGATCCGGGTCGTTCAGGTGGGCTTCGATGTAGTTGATGATGCGGATGCGATGCGCCGTGGCCAGCGACGAGCGATCCGATCTCGACTGCGGCAGGTCGGCATAGGCCGCCGCCACCAGGTCCAGGATGGCCGTGTTGACGCGCGCCGCCGTGGGCATGTCCATCTGCTTCTGGTACTCGAACCAGAAATTGCGCAGGAACCGCGACAGCAGGGCGCAGACGCCGCTCTGGGCCACCATCGGGATCGCCACCAGGCATTCCGGGCAGGCGATGTGGCGGCGCAGGATGGCGTCGGGAATGCCCAGCACCAGCATGCGATTCGCGCCGCCGAAGGCGATCTCGTAGTGGCGCGTCGAGTCGCAAAGCGTGAAGTCACCGGTTCCGAGGCGAGCCTCGCGGCCGTCCTGGCGGTTGACGCTTTCGCCTTCCATCTGCAGGTGCAGGAAGAACAGCGAGGAGCGGGTACGGGCCACGTGTGCGCGCGAATGCCGCACGATCTGGGCGTCCGAATAGACCTCCGCCAGCGTCAGGTCACCGATGGTGGCCCGGGCGATGCTGCCATTGAAGCTGCGGATGTCGGCCGGGTCGGAGACCAGTGGCGAGAAGGTTTCACAGGCCCGGTCGTTCCAGTAAGCGAGCTTACGGCGCGGGTCCAGGCCATAGGTCGAAAACGATTCCACGGATGCCATGTTTACCTCCCCCTCGAAGGCAAGCAGAACGTGGGCGATAGTTATAAGGGATAGTTATGGACCCCAACTAATCGGTAATTCTGATACGACCTATATCTGATACGAGCTACAGGTGAGTTAACGTTCCCTCCGGGTCGAGACGCGCTCCGGGGCCCCGGTTGAGCATGCCGAGGCAGAGGGGAGGGGACGCGGTGGTTCGAGCGGCACCGTTACAGGAATCAATCGGCTACGCGTTGCGGCGCGCGCAGGGAGCGGTTTACGGCACCCTCAACGACGCGCTGGCACGGATTTCGCTAAGGCCCCTCGAGTTCACGTTGCTACTCATGGTGTCAGAAAATCCTGGCGCCAGTCAGTCGGGCGTCTGCGAGGCGCTCGGCATCCAGAAGGCCAATTGCGTGCCGACCATGAGCGAGCTGGAACGCCGCGGCCTCATCATCCGCCGCAAGTCCGCGAGCGACGCGCGCAGCTACGAGCTGCACATCACCAACAAGGGCAAACGCATCCTGCAACGCGCCGGCGAGGTCCAGACCTCGCACGAACAGCGGCTCATCGAGCGCATCGGCGTGGAGGGTCGTGACCAATTGCTGCGACTTCTCGGTAAGCTTACTGACCTGAAATGAACCCCATCGTCCAGATCCAGTGCCACGACGACATCGCTGTCATCGTGGTCGACAATCCGCCTGTGAACACGATAACCGCGGCCGCCCGCGCCGGGATGAGCGAAGCGCTCGATACCGTCGCCGCCGACAAGGGTATCCGCGCCGTGCTGTTGCGCTGCGCCGGCAACAACTTCTTCACCGGCGCCGACATCAACGAATTCTCGGGGCCGCCCAGGGAAGCGGAATACCGCGCGCTGTGGGCCAGGTTCGAGGGCCTGGGCGTCCCCATGATCGCGGCCATGCACGGCTCGTCGATCGGCGGCGGGCTCGAGCTCGCGCTGGCCTGCCACTATCGCATCGCGCCACCCACCGCGAAGTTCATGCTGCCCGAGGTCACCCTGGGCATCATTCCCGGCGCCGGCGGCACGCAGCGCCTGCCGCGCCTGGTCGGGCTCAACAACGCATTGCGCATGATCCTGGACGCCAAGCCGGTGGACGCCGGCAAGGCACGCGAGATGGGCCTCATCGACGAGGTCATCAGCGGCGACTTCGGCACGGGCGCGCTGCACTATGCGCGCAAGCTCATCGCGCAGAAGGACGGCCCGCGGCGCACGTCGGAACGCCAGGTCGACGCCAGCGAGCTCACGCCCGACTTCACGGCGAAATGGCAGGCCGAGGCCAGGCGCCTGTATCCGAACCGCACCGCGGCGCTCACGGCCATCGAGGCAGTGCAGGCGAGCACGCGGTTGCCGTTCCACGAGGGGCTGCTGTTCGAGGAGAAACTCGCCAACCAGACCAAGACGACGGTGGAGGCACGGGCGTCCATCCACGTGTTCTTCGCCGAGCGCGAGAGCCGCAAGATCGAGGGACTGCCGGCGGACGGGGCGCCGCGCCCGCTCGCCAGCGCCGGCGTGGTGGGCGCGGGCACCATGGGTGGCGGAATCGCCATCGCCTTCGCCAATGCCGGCGTGCCGGTCACGATCCTCGACGTCAACGAGGAGTCGCTGGCACGCGGTCTGTCGGTGGTGGACGGCACCTACGAGAGCATGGTGAAGCGCGGCCGCATCGACGCCGCCGAGAAAGCGCGCCGGCTGAAACTCATCAGCGGCACCGTGCGCTACGCCGACCTGGCGAATGCCGACGTGATCATCGAAGCCGTGTTCGAGAGCATGGACCTCAAGAAGCGCGTGTTCGCCGAGCTCGATGCGGTCGCGAAGCCCGGCGCGATCCTCGCCACCAACACCTCGACGCTGGACATCGACGAGCTCGCCGCGTCCATCAGGCGGCCGCAGGATGTCATCGGGCTGCACTTCTTCTCGCCGGCCAACGTGATGCCGCTGCTGGAAGTGGTGCGCGGCAAACAAAGTTCCGACCAGGCCATCCGCACGGCCATGGAGCTCGCCAAGGTGATCCGCAAGACGCCCGTGCTGGCGCGGGTGTGTTATGGCTTCATCGGCAACCGCATGATGGAAGGGTATGCGCGCGAGGCGTTGCTGCTGGCGCTGGAAGGCGAGACGCCGCGGCGCGTGGATACCGTGCTCGAGCAGTTCGGCATGGCCATGGGCATCCTGGCGGTGTTCGACATGGCGGGCATTGACGTCGGCGTCAACGTGCATCGCACCAACGCGCATCGTTATCCGCCGGATCCGACTTACTACCAGGCGGATGCGGCGCTGCATGCTGCGGGGCGTCTCGGGCAGAAGACCGGCAAGGGTTTCTATCGCTATGAGAAGGGGGATCGTGCGCGGCACGACGATCCCGAGGCCGGCGCCATCCTGGCGCGGCGCGCGGCCGAGCTGGGCGTGCCGCAGCGGACGCACAGCGACGAGGAGATCCTGGAGCGCTGCCTCTATCCGCTGCTCAACGAGGGCATCCGCATCCTCGAGGAAGGCATCGCGCAGCGCGCCAGCGACGTCGACGTGGTGTGGTGCGCCGGGTATGGATTCCCGCGATATCGCGGCGGGCCGATGTTCCATGCCGACACGCTCGGGTTGCCGGTGCTGCTCGCGGGGATGGAGAAATACCGCGACCGGTTCGGGCCCATGCACTGGGAGCCGGCACCATTGCTGGTGCAGTTGGTGCGCGAAGGCCGTACCCTTGCGGACTGGGACAAGGGACGCCGTGTCGCCTTGGGCAAAGGGGCCGCAGCTTGAAAGTCAATGACCTGATTGCCATCGATGTGCACACGCACGCCGAAGTGTCGTGCCGGCAGGAGCCCGACGAAGCCTCCAAGCCCTACGACGACGCGGCCAGCAAGTACTTCAAGGCCGACAAGCGCAAGACCATCCCCGAGACCGTCGCCTACTACCGCGAGCGCAAGATTGGCCTGGTGATGTTCACGGTCGACACCGAGTTCGAGATGGGCGTGCGCCGCATCCCGAACCAGGAGGTGATCGACGCGGCGCGCGAGAACTCCGACATGATGGTTGCCTTTGCCAGCGTCGATCCGCACAAGGGCAAGATGGGCGTGCGCGAGGCGCGGCGGCTCATCGAGGAGGGCGGGATTAGGGGATTCAAGTTCCATCCCACCTGCCAGGGTTTTTTCCCCAACGACCGCTTCGCTTACAAGCTCTACGAGGTGATCGCCGAGCACAAACTACCGGCGATCTTCCATTCGGGACATTCGGGCATCGGCACCGGGATGCCGGGCGGGGGCGGGCTCAAGCTCAAGTATTCGAACCCGATGCACGTCGACGACGTGGCGGCGGATTTTCCCGACATGACGGTGATCATCGCGCACCCGTCGTGGCCGTGGCAGGACGAGGCATTGTCGGTGTGCCTGCACAAGCCCAACGTGTACATCGACCTGTCGGGCTGGTCGCCCAAGTATTTCTCGCCCGAGCTGGTGCGCTACGCCAACACGCAGCTCAAGCACAAGATGCTGTTCGGCTCCGACTTCCCGCTGATCACGCCCGACCGCTGGATGAAGGACTTCGCCGAAGCCGGCTTCAAACCCGAAGTCCAACCCCTGATCCTCAAGGAAAACGCCATCCGCGCCCTGAAGTTAGGTTAATCCCGGAGGTGGTGTCAGAGACGGATTGTCGGGATTATTCGGGCGCGGTCACTTCGATGCTTCGGTCGAAGCAAGCTCGAGTTGGGGATCTTCCTCACCAGGGACATCCGCGTCCCGCCGCATCGCCGCCCGTATCGTGGACTCATCACGATTGAGCTCCCGAGCGATTTCCGCCAGCGTCGCAACCCCGCCGCGGATCGCGGCCCGGGCGACCCACGCGCGCGCGGCTACGAGGCGCGACGTTCTCGACGGCGAGCGCAGCTCGGCCAGGGATACGGCGTAGTGCCGGCAGGCCTGGCCGATCAGGTCGGCGAGACTTGCATCGGATCGCGTAACACCCGAGTGCCTGGTCACGAATTCCCGCCGGCCCAGCAGCGGCGACCCCACCTCGAGCGCCGCCAGCTCCTTCGCGACGTCCGCCGCCGGCATTTCATCGACGAATGCGCGATAGCGCACGACCGCACGACGGCGATCGGCGGCGAGCAGGCCCAGCGCGAAGTTTGTCGTGACCCAGGGCTCGGAACTGCTGCCGGCGTAGGCCGCGTGACTCGACCACCGGTATTGCCCCACTCGGGCCGTCAACCCGGCGCGCACCGGGTTCTGATGCACGTAGCGTACGACCTCCAGCAGGTAGGCGTCCGTGTCCACCATCGTCGCGTGGTAGCGGTTCTCGAACAGGTGCCCGGTGGTGTCGAGGTTCTGCTGGAACGCGCGCGCATACTCTGACGCGATCTTCTGCATCACGCGACCCAGCGGGATCTCACCCACCTGCACCAGCAGGTGGATGTGATTGCTCATCCAGCAGTAGGCGTGGACCCGGGCCTGGTACCTGTCGATCGCGCGTGTGACGATGGTCTTGAGCAGCGTCCGCTCGCCATCGTGGCGAAAGATGTTCTGCCTGTGGTTACCGCGCAGG
The DNA here is from genome assembly GCA_036274075.1 of Steroidobacteraceae bacterium. Lineage (GTDB taxonomy): Bacteria > Pseudomonadota > Gammaproteobacteria > Steroidobacterales > Steroidobacteraceae > CADEED01. Next base: position 5,636 of record DASUGK010000047.1, read on the forward strand.
GTGGCGTGGTAGAAGCCGCCCGCGACATGGATGCGCAGCTTTCTTGGCATCGCCGTAGCATGGCAAGCCGGGGCGCCGGGCCGTGAGGCCGATTAGTTCGCCGTTGCGCGAGTTATCCCGACATTCCCTCTCTGACACCACCACCCAGCTTGGCTTCGGAGGTGTTGGCGTAGCGGACGAAGAGGAGGGCGATGGCGCCGATCAGGGCGCCACTGGCCATGATGATGGAGACCATCTGCAGGCCCATGCCGTTCTTGAATAGATAGCCCGCGATGATGGGCGCCAGCGCCGCGCCTCCGCGGCCCGCACCGATGGCGATGCCGGTGCCGGTGGCGCGCAGGTGGGTGGGAAACGCGATGGCGAGCAGCGTGTAGAGGCCCACGATGCCGGCATTCACGAAGAAGCCGGACCAGAAGACGATGGTCTTGAGTTCGACCAGGTCGTCCTGGCCTCGCCCGAAGATCGTGATGGTCATGGCGCTCAACAACAGCACGCCGACGGTGAGGAAGCGGATGTTCCAGCGCAGCGCCAGCACCCCCAGCAACGCGCCGCCCGTGGCGCCGCCGATGCTGACCCACAACAGCACGTCGGCCACCACCGGGCCCGAGTAACCCATGTCGGACGCGATCGGCGCGACCCACTTGATGATGTAGTAGAACGAGGTGATGTGCGCGAAATACGCCGCCACCATCAGGATGGTGAGGCGCAGCAATTGCGGCGTGAACAGGTCACGGAAGGAAGGCCGCTGATCGAGCGGCGGCAGTACCGGCAGCGCCGTGATCGCGGCACGGCCCATCTTCTTCAGGCTGGCATTGACCTTTTCCAGCGCGCCGGCGGGCTGCTTGCGGCACAGCCAGGAAACCGACTCCGGCACCAGGAACCACACCACCGGTATCAGCGCCGCGCTCAGCGTCGCGGCGAATTCGAACACCGCGCGCCAGCTGTGTGTCTTGAGCAATTCCGAGACGAACAACGCGCAGAACACGTTGCCGAGTGGATAGCCGATGGTCATCAGCGCCACCCAGAAATTGCGCATGCGATCGTTGGAGAATTCCGCCGAGGCGGCATTGATGGCCGCCAGCATGCCGCCGATGCCGAGGCCGGTGAAGAAGCGCCAGATCCTCAGGTCCGTGAGGTCGTCGGCGCGCGAGCACATGAAGCTGCCGAGGGTCATGACGACCAGGAAGATCAGGATCGACCTCCGCCGTCCGATCTGGTCCGCCACGCCGCCGAGCACGAAGGAGCCGACGGCCATGCCCCACAATTCCATCGACAGCACGACGCCGAAGGTTCCGCGATCGATGCTCCACTCCTTGAGGATGCCGGGGGTGGCAAAGCTGATGGCCAGGACGTCGAAGCCATCGAGCGCGTTCAGGAGAACGGTGACGATGCACGCCGTGATTTGCAGCCGGGTCATGGGCGACGTGGCAAGCACGCTGCGCGGATCGTAATTCGACATCGTTGGTACTCCCCCGAACCGTTGTTGCGCGGCGAGAATAACATCGCGCCGCCGCGTCACTGCCTCGAGGCTGCGTCGAGTTCCCTCACGCGCGAAACACATTGCAGTTGAAGTGGAGTGTCGAGGTGGAGCAGGTCCAAGACTTGCGCCCGCCACGAGTGGCCCACAGGCTCGGCGACGCGTCAGGAATAACTCGTAAGTGATTGATTCAGGAGAACTGATGTCCCCATTGATTCCGTCTCGTGCCGATCATGTCGGCAGCTTTCTGCGCCCACGCTATTTGTTGGAGGCGCGTGAGCAGTTTGCCCGCAAGCAACTCGACGCCGCGGGTTTGCGCGCGGTCGAGGATCGCGCGATCGCCGAGGTGATCCGCATGCAGGAGGAGGTGGGACTTCAGGCCATCACCGACGGCGAATTCCGCCGCACCTATTTCCACATCGATTTCCTCAAACAACTCGACGGCGTGCAGTCCGACGATCCGAAGATCGTGGTCAAGGCGGATGGCAGCGAGGAACTCGCGCCGCCGGTGATGCGCGTCGTCGGCAAGGTCCGCCACGCGCGCGACATCCAGCGCGCGGATTTCGAATTCCTCAAGGCGAACACGAAGCGCACGCCGAAGGTGACCATTCCGTCGCCCACCATGCTGCATTTCCGCGGCGGCCGGGCCGGCATCAGCAAGGAACACTATCCCGACCTGGAGCAGTTCTATGCCGACGTCGCCCAGGCGTATGGCGATGAGCTGCGCTCACTGGCGGCGGCAGGCTGCACCTACGTGCAGATGGACGACACCAACCTCGCGTACCTCTGCGACATGAAAATGCGCGACGCGGCCCGGGCGCGCGGCGACGACCCGAACGAACTGCCGCATCGCTACGCCGAGTTCATCAACCGCGTCGTCGCGCAGAAGCCGGCGGGCATGACGCTGGCCGTGCACCTGTGCCGCGGCAACTTCAAGAGCGCGCACGCCGCGGAGGGCGGCTACGAGCCCGTCGCCGAGGCGCTGCTGTCGGAAATGAAAGTCGACGCGTACTTCCTGGAATACGACGACGAGCGCAGCGGCGACTTTCGCCCGCTGCGTTTCCTGCCGAAGGGCAAGATCGTGGTGCTGGGACTCATCACCACCAAGCTCGGCGCGCTCGAATCCAAGGACCACATCAAGCGGCGCATCGACGAGGCCGCGAAGTACGTGCCGCTGGACCAGCTCGCACTGTCACCGCAATGCGGCTTCTCCAGCAGCTTCCACGGCAACGACATCGAGATGGGGCAGCAGACCGCGAAGCTCAAGCTGGTCGTGGACGTGGCCCGCGACGTCTGGGGTTGACTCCGACGAAGCGACCCGCCGCGATGCGCCAGTCGACGCGCCGGGCACCATTCGTCATGATCGCGCCATGCCAATCACCCAGATGCAGCACTACATGGTCCTGTCCAAGGACCTGGAGAAGACCCGGCACTTCTATTGCGACGTGCTGGGATTACGCACCGGCCCGCGGCCGCCGTTCGACTTCGAGGGTTACTGGATCTATGTCGGTGACGTGGCGGCAGTGCACGTGGCCGGGCAGGCGAGCTACGAGGAGACGGGCAGGCTGGCCGGCGTCGTGGCCGGGCGCCATGGCAGCGGCAGCGTCGATCACATCGCCTTTGCCGCCAACAACTACGACGAGCTGATCGCGAGCTTCGACAAGCACGGCGTGAAGTACCGTGCCACGCAGGTGCCGGGCAGCGACCTGCGCCAGCTCTTCGTCCACGATCCCGACGGCATTCAGATCGAAATCAATATCCGCGCCAACGCCTCGGGTTGAGACAGGAACGCCGAGTGATCGGTGTCCAGCGTGAATACCTGCGGGCAGGGCAGCGCAGCCTGCATGCGCCGCTGCGCCGGTAGCGTCACGGCCCGGTCGCGAAGCGTCTCGATGTAGCTGCGCGGCACGCGGCCGAATCCGGCGGCGGAGACCCGCACCGGCGCCGCCAGCACCTTCAGAGGCTCGGGCGTGAGCTGCGCGATGGCCTGCGTGGCAGTGGCTTCGTCGCAGGCGCCATAAAAGGCCTCCCGCAGCACCTCGGGCCGCAGCAGGCAGGTGCCACGGGCCGCGGGAATCATGTTGGGAGCGATCAGCGAATCGGTGTCGCGGCGCGCCTCGGCGGCCACGCTCTCGCCGTCGGACAGCAGGTAGGCGGATAGATAGACCAGCCGGCGGATCGCGCCGGGCGCGAGCTCGGCGGCTCGGCTGATCACGGCACCGGCGCGACTGTGGCCGACCAGCACGCAATCGCCCTCGCGTTCGCAGAGGTCGGCGACGAAACGGGCCCAGGAGTCGAGACTGACCTCGGATGCCGGCGTCGGATCCCCGCCCATCGAGGGAAGGTCGGGCGCCACGACGCGCCGTCCCTGCGCCTCGAGCAGCGGCGCCAGCCGTTGCCAGCACCAGGCGCCATGCCAGGCGCCGTGTATCAGGATCAATGTGGATGCCACGCGCGCAATTTATCAGGCGCTCGCGCGCCACGACGGAAAACACCGCCGAAGCGGCGGTGTCCGTGAGTCAGTCGCGGAACATGGCCCGCGTGGTGGCGAAGGCGCGCGTGGTGAGCTCCTCCAGCGGCCAGGCGCGTTGCGCCTTGTTGAGCGCCTCGATGCCCCAGGGGCCGGGGTACACCGGCCGCAGCTTGTCGACAAAGCCGCGCACGTCGAACTCGCCCTCGCCGCAGAAGAAGCGGTGGCAGGTGGTCTCGGTGACCAGGTCCATGCCCGGCGGCGCCTCGAGATAGCCGTCGTTGAGCTCGATGGACATGAGGTAAGGCCTGGGAATGGCGGCCACGGCTTCGTAGGGGATGCCAAGCTTCACCACGTGCCAGAGATCCACGCAGATGCCGCCGTTGGGCTGCGCCGCGCCGGTGGCGAGCTCGATCATCTCGGGCAGCGTTTCGATGCGCGAGAAGGGCATGAACTCGAACACGATCCTCGTGCCATGTTCGCGCGCCTCGGCGCAGAGCCTGGCGAACTCGTCGACGAGCTTCGCCATCGGCGCCGGTGTCTTGAAGAAGTCGCCCACCTTGATGTGGCGGGCGCCGACTGCGGCGGCCGTTTCCATCAGCATGCGGCGCGTGGCATCCGAGGCCTTGCGCTTGTCGCCGTCGACGAACCAGTCGGTGAGGAATTCGAGCTCGATGTGCTTGATGCCATTGTCGGCCAGGATTCTTTTCATCTCGGGCAGGGAATGTTTCTGGCGCAGGTGCGCGACGTCCGCATGCCAGAAGCCCATGCCGGTGAAACCCGCGCGCGCCGCCGATGCGGCGCGGTCAGGCAGGCTGAACGGGCTGTACTCGCGTTCGCTGTGCGGCTCGGCCGCGCCGCAGATGGTCCAGTAGGACGCCAGCAGTTCGGGGGCGCTCATGCGACATAGCCGTAGCGCAGGTTGCTGGGGTTGCCCGCCCAGTGCGCGCGCATGGCCGAGATGGCGTCGAGGTCGAGCGCGCCCTGCGCGGTCTTCGGATCGAACTTGTAATGCCTGGCGGCATTGCCCGCGAAGATCGCGCTCTTCACGGGGCCATCGGCCGCGCCCAGCGGCTTGAAGCCATGCTTCTTCTGCATGTCCTCGGGGATCTCGAGGCGGCGCATGGCCTCGATCTGCCACTGCGGCGAGCCGTACCACACCGAGTCGGTGCCCCATACGACTTTGTCGGCGCCCAGGCCCTTGATGAGCGTGCCCACCATGGCTGCGGCCAGGCGCGGATGCGTGACGCAGGTGTTGGCGAAGCAGGTGCCGAGCTCGGCGTGCACGTTTTTCACGCCGAATTTCTGCGGGATCTCGGCGAGGTCGGTCACCCAGTCGATGCGGCCCGTGTCCTCGAATTGCTCGAGCGAGGCGTCGGGCAGTTCGATGAACGGCCGCAGCGCCGAGTGATAGATGATGAAGGTGATCTGCGGCCAGTCCTTCGCCGCCTTGCCGAGATCCCACACCGTGGCGTGTTTCCATACCTCGGGCCAGCTCTTCTCGTAGTCGGCCGGCAGCAGTCCCTTGTGGATGCACACGGTGTTGATGCCGGACTTCACGCACTTCTCGTAGAAGGGATAGACGCGCTTTTCGTCGTCGAGACGCCAGTTCGATCCCTTCCTGGTGAGGAAGATGGGGTCGCCGATGGTGTAACCCTTCCAGCTGTCGGGCTTGATGACTTCGATGCAGCGGTCGACTTCGTCGAGCCAGCCGTCGCTCATTGGCTGGATGATGGAATGTGCCAGCATGCGGCGCGAGCGCGCCACCGTGTTGATCGAGTTGCGCGCCTGCGCGATCTGATCATTGCTGAGGAACAGGTTGAACTCGTCGTCGACCGGCGAGCCGGAGAGAATCGCCACCTTGGTGTCGCTGTCGACGTAGACCTCCTTCACGTAGTTGGCGAACTTCATGCGGTCGAGCGACTTCTCGTTCTGCAGTCCCGGGTTCCAGAACTGCTTGGCGAATTGCGCGAGCCCGGTGATGCCCGCCTGACCGTAGTCGTCGCGCACGAAGTGGGTCTGGCAATCGAAGATGAACTGGCCCGCCAGCTTGCGGGCGCGATCCTCGGCCATGCCGGGCGTGGCGGCCTCGGCGCGCGAGGCGTTGAACACCGGGCCGAACACGGTGTTCAGCGCCAGGAACGCCGCGGACATGCCGGCGCTGCTGGCCAGGAACTGGCGGCGATCCATGCCGTGCCGGGGCGCAAGTTCCTCGGCGAGCCGCGAAACTTCCTGCTCGACGCGCCGCTGATCCGGCGTCTGCGGCAGCGGCGTGAATTCGCCGTTGGAGATCATATGCGTGGGCACGGGGGTCTCGAGCGTTGCGCTTTCTGCGGGAGACAGGCTGCGCAGGTCGTCGTCGCTGAGGTATCGCATGTGCGGGGTGCTCGGGAAATGAGCGAGGGCGGAAATGAGGCGCTTGGGGTGCCGGGGGCTCTCGACTGAAAGGGGTCTGGGAATGAACCCAGAGTGCAATGCGCGCCCGGCGGCGTGGGCTAGGATTCGTCGCAAAGAGGAGAAGCAGCATGCAAATCAGAGTCGCCGTAATCGCCGCGGTCCTGGCCGCCACGCTCGCCGCACCCGCCAGCGCCGGCATCAGCAAGAACGCGAAGGCGCAGAAGGTGATCGCCTTCATGGACATGGTCTTCAACCAGAAGAAGGTGAAGGAAGGCTTCGACAAGTACGTCGGCGACAAGTACATCCAGCACAACCCGATCGCGCCGGATGGCAAGGAAGCCGCGGTGGATGTGCTGGGCAAGGCGCTGCAGGCGCTACCCGGCTGGAGTTACGAGTTCAAGCACGCCTACGTGGACGGCAACATCGTGGTGCTGCACTCACACGTGCGCATGAAGCCCGACGACCGCGGCATGGCGGTGGTCGACATCTTCCGCTTCGAGAAGGGCAAGATCGTCGAGCACTGGGACGTGGTCCAACCCATCCCCGAAAAATCCGCCAACAACAACTCCATGTTCTGAATCCCGGAGGTGGTGTCAGAGAGGGAATGTCGGGATTACTCGCGGCTGTGATCGTTTGATGGGCGTTTGGGGCCGAGTAATCCCGACAATCCCTCTCTGACACCACCACTCCAGGTGAGGAGGGCGTGGGTGACGGCTTCGGGGCGTTCGAGGGTGGGCATGTGGCCGCATTGGGGGATTACTTCGAGCGTGGCGCCGGGGATTCGGGCGGCCATGTCGCGGTGACGGGCGGCGGGGGCCCAGCTGTCGTCTTCGCCGGCGAGCACCAGCGTCGGGCAGTGGATGTTGGCTAACAATCCGCCGGCGTCGGGCCGCGCCAGCAGCGCGCGGATCTGCGCGGCGAAGACGTCCGCGCTGCTGCGCGCGAACATCTCGATGACGCCGTTCACCAGTGCGGTGTCGCTGAGCCGGGGCTTCCATACCATGCCCTGCACCCAGCGCGCCGCCATCGCCGCCATGCCCTGGTCACGGGCGATCTTCAGCAGTTCGTAACGGCCGGCAGCCTCGCGCTGGCCGGCATCGCCGGCGGGTAATGGCGCCACTCCGGTATCCAGCAGCGCGAGCGCGGCCACCCGTTCCGGCGCGCGGCGGATAATTTCCAGCGCCACGCGACCGCCCATCGAGTGGCCCGCGACTGCGAATCGCGGCGGTGACTCGGCGAGCACCTTCTCGGCCATGTCGGGCAGCGAATCGAGCGACCCGTACGCGGCAATGGAAACTGGCGCGCGCTCCGCCAGCGCCGCGCGCGCATGCGCCCAGACGGCCGCATCGCAGACCAGCCCGGGAAGCAGCACGACCGGAACGGCTTTCATCGCCCGGCATCACCGCGGCGTGGCGCGGCGCTCTCGCACTTCAACCCCATCGCGACGGCTCGACTCCCGGCACGAAATGTTGCTCCGGCTTGCCGCTGCGGCTCATGGCCAGCGCCGCGCGCACCGCGGGCCGCGCAGAAATCCGCGCCAGGTATTCATGGATGCGCGGCGTGGCCTCGTCGTTCACCAGTTCCGGCGCGAGATCGGGCATCACGCGCAGCATGGCGTAGGCATCGATGTCGGCTATGGAGTAGCGAGGGCCGGCCAGCCACGGCTCCTTCGCGAGCTGCGCCTCGACACGCGCCACCGGGAACTTGAGGCGCTCGCGCGCCGTGGCGAGGATCTGCGGCGTGTATGTGCCGTCGATCACCGACTGCCACGAGAGGCGCCGCTCGACCGGCTCCACCGCCGCCAGCTTCGCCTCGAGTGCTGCCCGGTCCATCGCGGCCAGGCGCGGCGCGAGATACCGCGCGCAGCCGAGCACCGGCACCAGCGAGCCCAGGTGCGCGCCGAGGAACTGTCCCGAGGCGCGCGCGCGATACTGGTCGTACGCGGCTTCCGGCATCAGTGCCTCGCCCGGCAGCGCCTCGGCGATGTACTCCAGCATGAAAAATGAATTCGAGATCAGCGTGCCATCGTGCCGCAACAGCGGGCCTTCCCGCTCCAGGTGCAGCTGCGCTTCCACCTCGCCGCCGAGCCCGAGGGAGAATTGCTCCAGCGCGTCGCTGTCGAACCAGCGGCTCTCGAATCGCGCCTGCTTCTCGTGCAGCGCGATCAACGGCTTCAGGTGGAAGGTGTTCGGCTCGGAGTGATACAGCTCAAGCATGGGCGGCGCGCTCCAGCATCTTCACGCGCTGGGCCATGGCCGTGCGCCCCAACGCCCAGATCTTCTTCGACGCCGGCCGCTCGTAGATGCGCCGCAGCCATTCCATGATGTGCGGCGTCTTCGCGTCGTTGCAGTTGTCAGGCTGCGACAGCGGCAACGCGTAACCGAGGTTGAATCCATTGACGTCGCCCAGCGAATAAGTCTTACCCGCGATCCACTCGTGCCGCGCGAGATGCTCCTCGAGCACGCGCGTGCAGAACTGCACGCGGCGGCGGGACTCGGTCAACTCCGCCTCGCCGAACTCGTTGAACATGGCCTTGCGCCACGCGATGCGGCGCGACTCGAGCGGGATGCGCGCGATGGCGGCCTCGAGTTCATCCCTGGGCCGCTGGCGCACGGCCGGCCCGACGAACACGCTCCAGCCGATCATGCTCAGCGACGGCCCGAAGTACGCGTCGAAGAACCGCATCCACCAGCGCATGCGCCAGCGTTCCTTGGCATCGGTGGGCTTGAGCGGCGGCCCGTCGAAGGCGTCGTCGACGTATTCCATCATCGGCGTGGACTCGGTGAGCACCAGGTCGCCGTGCACCATGGCGGGGATGGTGCCGTCGGGATTGATCTTCAGGTATTCCGGCTGGTGCTGGTCGAACTTCAGCAGGTCGATGTAGTGGCTCTCGAAGTCGACGCCTTTCTCGGCGAGCGCCAGCATGGGTTTGCCGGAGTTGGCGTTCGGCTCCCAGTGATACAGATGCACGGTCATCGAACCCCCGACAATGAAATCAGAACGTCAGCAGCGCTTGCACCTCGATGCCGGCGTCGCGCAAACGCGTCGCTCCGCCCAGATCCGGAAGGTCGATGACGAAGCTGGCGGCCACCATGTCGGCGCCGGCTTCCTTGAGGAGTTTCGCCGCGGCGGCGGCCGTGCCGCCGGTCGCGACCAGGTCGTCGATCAGCAGGACCTTTTCGCCGCTGCGGACCGCGTCCCGGTGCATCTCCATCTCGTCGACGCCGTACTCGAGGGAGTAGGCCACGCGCACCGTTTCATGCGGCAGCTTGCCTCGCTTTCGGATCGGGACGAATCCTGCCTTGAGGCCGTGGGCCACGGCTCCACCCAGAATGAAACCGCGAGCCTCGATGCCCGCGACCTTGTCGATGCCCACGTCGCGCCAGGGCGCGACCAGCGCCTCGATGGTGGTTTCAAAGGCTTTCGCGTCGCGCAGCAGCGTGGTGATGTCGCGAAACTGGATCCCCGCCTTGGGGTAATCCTTGATGGTGCGGATCGACTGACGGAGAAATTCGCGCTGTTGCTCATTCACGGCGGGCCGAGTGTAGGGATTTGTGCAAGACTGTGTCCACCAAGGAAATTCAGGAACTTCCGATGCGATTGAAGATGGCCGTGCTGCTGGCCGGGATCACCTGCGGAGCCAGCGCCACCCAGTACCCGCTCGACAGCCCCGATGCACTGATGTTCGGCGACATCGAGACGATCACGACGTTTGCCGAGGACACCCTGCCGGATCTCGCCAGGCGATACAGCCTGGGATACGAGGAAATCCAGCGCGCCAACCCGGGCGTGGACATTTGGCTCCCGGGAGAAGGCACGCCACTGGTGATTCCCGGCCAGCGGCTGCTGCCGCCGGGCCCGCACGAGGGCATCGTCGTCAATCTACCGGAACACCGTCTCTACTATTACCCCAAGGTCAAGAAGGGCGAGACGCCCCGCGTGATCACCTATCCGGTCAGCATCGGCAAGATGGACTGGAACACGCCACTCGGCAAGACGCGCATCGTCGACAAGCGCAAGAACCCGCTGTGGTATCCGCCCGAGTCGGTGCGCAAGGAACATGCCGAACGCGGAGACCCGTTGCCCGCGGTGGTCAAGGCCGGGCCCGACAACCCGCTCGGCGCCTATGCCATGCGCCTCGGCATCACGCCGGGCGCGTACCTCATCCACGGCACCAACAATCCCATCGCCGTGGGCATGGCCATCACGCATGGCTGCATCCGCATGTATCCCGAGGACATCGAGGCGCTGTTCCCGCTGGTGCCGGTGAATACGCCCGTGTGGCTGATCAACGAACCCGTCAAGGTGGCGCGCGTCAACGGCCAGGTGTGGCTGGAAGTGCATCCGCCCGTGGACGCCGAAGGCCAGCGCACGACCGTGGACATCGAGAAGTTCTACGCGCTGGCCAATGAGGCGCTGGGCGAAACGCCCGCGGCCATCCACTGGGATTTCGTGCTCGCGACCTTGAAGGAAGCCTCGGGCCTGCCGCAGATGGTGGGCGTGGAAGTCGACGCGGACCTGGTGCCGCCACCGCCGCCGCCGTTGCCGGAGGAATTGTCTCCCGCCACGGATGCCCCGGTGGATGGCGTCCCGGCAATCGAAGCGCCGGCGGCCCCCGAGTCGCCGCCGCCTGCCGAACCAGCGGCGCCTGCGACGCCCGCGGAGCCGGAAACGCCGGCGCCGCCGCCGCAGGTCACTAACTAATCGGCATCAGCACGTCGAGTTCGGCGCGCACCTCGGCCACCCGTACCGCGTCGACGCCCGGCATTCTCTCGGCGTCCGCGAGCAGCTGGCGCAGCTGCCCGGCGTCATGGCGCATGGCCTCCGGCGTGACGGCGCCGGCGCGCGCCATGTGCGACGCCAGCCGCGCATAGTTGAATATCGACTCGACCACGATGGCGGGGCGCTGCGTGGCGAAGCCGGCACGCGTGCGCATGCCGTACAGCGTGAGCGTGGGGTTCATGATGATCATGCGGTCGATCATCGCGATCGACTCTTCGCCGAAGCGGCGCATCTGCTCCGGGTTGTTGACGCGCGTGCGCCAGTTGATGCGCAGTTCCAGCGCCTCGGGGTACCAGGCGTCGGTCCAGGGGATCTCCGCGAGCCGCTGGTCGGCGCGGGCCACCTCGAGCCATTCGCCGCGGGCCGCGTGTTGCGTGGCGACCAGCAGGTCGGCGGCCGGGCCGCGCAGGGCCGCTGCCACTTCCACGATCTCGGGCGGCGCATCGCCGCGTGCCAGCGCCCCGAAAGAGTCGCGCAGGAATTCCTGCCGCAGGGGTGGATAGTCCGGGTACTGGTCTATGGACAGCCGCAGCAGCTGGTTGGAACGGTCGCCCTGGCGCTTCATCCGGTAGTAGAACGCGCGCGCGTAGTCGCCATCGGGCGTGTTGCCGAGGAACTGCGTCATGCGCGCCAGGCGATCCGCGACGCTCGGGTCGATGAGCACGAACACGCCATTGCGGCGGACCATGTAGGGAAACGACAGCCGCTGGCGCAGGCTGCCGTATATCACGGAGTCCCGGCGCTGCCAGGGATCGTAGCCGGCCAGCACCTGGCCGGTGCTTTCACCCGTCATGCCGCGCCCCAGCTCGAACACGCTCGAGGTCGCGATGCGATTGTCGTCGTCGGTGATGAGGGGCGCACCGACGGCCATGCGTTTTGCGCCTTCGGTGTCGAGCACCAGCGCGGTGGCGAGATCCTCGGCGTTGTTGATGCCGAAGCGCGCGTAGTGCATGGGCGCTTCGCGCAGCGGCACGCCGGTTGCGGCCACCCGTTCTTCGAGGTCCAGCGGCTCGTCGCTCGCCAGGAACACCACGGTGTTCGGATCCGGGCGGTAGACGCGCAGCTCCGGGAACACCGCGAGCAGCGTGGCGGTGAGCGAGCGGACCAGGTCCTCGTCCATGAAGATCACGTTCATCCACTGCACGAACACGCCGCCGGTGTTCAGGTGATCGTGCGCGAGCTGCATGAACTCGCGCGTGTAGAGGTGCGAGGCGCCCGCGGTCCAGGGATGCGAGGGCTGCGACACGATGGCGTCGTACTTGCGCGTGGTCAGGCGCAGCGAGCCGCGCGCGTCGTTGAGCACCAGGTTGACGCGCGTGTCGTTGATCGGGTCGCGGCGGCGCAACGGCGCGATGTGCCGGTTCGCCTCGACCACCTCCGGCTCCAGCTCGATGACGTCGATGCGTTTCACGCTCGGTGGCGTGGCTTCCACCACCACGCCGCCGCCGAATCCGACCACCAGCACGTCCTGCGCCTGGGGACGCGCGATCACGGCCAGCGGCGACAGCCAGTATTCGCCGCTGAAGCGCGGCGTCGATCCCGCCGTGTCGATGAGCGCTTCGGGCAGCCCGTTGGTGCGCAGCGCGAGGCCTCCGTCCTGCGTGACCATGACCACGCTGGCGCTGCGGCCGACGTCGTAGTACAGCACGCGGCCCTGCGTGCCCACGTTGAGCGGCGACGTCACCAGCAGTTTCATCGGCGCCTGCGGCCGGAAGAACACGCAGCCGGCGATGGCCACGGCGCTGGCGCCGACGGCGAAGATTCGGTTGGCGGGCAGCAGCACCCACAACGCGGCGATGCCGAGCGCCGCGCTCGCGGCAACGGCCACCTGGATCGAACCTTCGTATCGCAACAGCGGAATCAGCACGAACCCGGCGGCCAGCGAGCCCAGGATGGCGCCGACAGTGTTCCAGGCGTAGACGCGCGCGCTGGCCGGCGCCGCGTCGTCCGCATCGCGCGCGAGGATGCGCACTGCGAGTGGATAGGTCATGCCGATGGCGAGGGTCATGGGCAGCAGCAACAGGCCCGCGAACAGGGCATTGAACGGCAGCGTGAACGGACCGACCTCGCGCATCTTCATGAGGCCGGCCTGCGCGGGCAGCAGGTCCTCGAGCTCGAGGTAGGCGAGCGCACCGGCGGCGGCCGCCACGATCAAAGCGACGCCGAGCACCGGCACCGCGCGTTCACGGGTCTTCGCGAAAGCTGCGCCGAGCCCGCCGCCCAGCGCAATGCCCGTGAGGAAACTCGCCACCATCACGCCGAAGGCGTAGATGCTGCTGCCCACGACGTGCGACAACATGCGCGCCCACAGCACTTCCTGGAAGAACGCCACGGCGCCGGCCAGCAGCATCAGCGGCAGCACCCAGCCGGGAGCGGGGAAGCGTTTGAAGGTCTCGTGGCGCACGCGCACCGGCGGCACGTCCACGAACTCGTCGATCGAGTGATCGCGGCGCGCCGTCTTGCCGGCGAGTTTCTGTGCCAGCGCCGCTGCCAGCAGGAAAACCAGGGCGTTGAGCGCGGCCGCGGCCCACGTCGATTGCCTCAGGCCCAGCTGCGGCAGGAGCACGAAGGCCGTGAGCAGCGCGCCGATCACCGCGCCCGCGGTGTTCATGGCGTACAGCAGTCCGATGCGCCGGCCGATCTGCTTTTCTTCCGCCACGGCGTAACGCGCCAGGATGGGCAGCGTGGCTCCCATCAGCGTGGTCGGAATCGCCAGCGCCACGAAGGCGCTCAATAAATAGAACACCGTGGTCGATGCCTGGTCGCTGTTGGGCGGCGATGGCTGGCCGCCGAACATGGCGATGAGGCCTGTATTGGCCAGCGACAGGAGAAATGGAACCGCGAACAGTGCGCTGGCAGCGATGCCGAGTTCGAGCAGCGCATACGTGAGCACGGGCCGCGTCACGCGCGGCAGGAAGCGTTCGACCAGCCAGGCACCCGCCGCCAGTCCGCCCATGTAGGCCGCGAGCACCGTGGCCACGGCGAGTTCGGAGGTGCCGAACACGATGGCGAACTGCCGTGTCCAGGCGGTCTGGTAGACGAGGGCCGCGACGCCGCTCAGCACGAAGCAGGCGGACAGCAGGAACAGGGTGAGACCCGAGGCGCGTTGCTGATTGACAGCTCGAGGGGATACCGACATGGTCGCGCAGTGTAGTGCCTATCAAGGGATCGAGGGGTTCGATGGCAGCTTTTCGCGCCAATGGAATCGTCACGTTGACAACCGACTTCGGTTTGCGTGAACCCTTTGTCGGCATCATGAAAGGCATGATGCTGGCGCACGCCTCACAACTGCGCTTCATCGACATGGCGCACGACGTGAGCGCTTTCCAGCCGGTGGAAGCCGGCTTCTGGCTCGCGGGCGCCTTGCGCTACTTTCCGGCCGGCACCGTGCACGTCGCCGTGGTGGATCCCGGCGTCGGCACGCCGCGCGCGCTCTTGGCGGCGATGGCCAACGAGCAGGTGCTGCTCGCGCCGGACAATGGGCTGCTGGCGCCGCTCGCCGTGCGCAAGAAGATCGACCGCATCATCCGCATCGATCCGACGCGCCTCGTCCAGTATGGCGTGAGCGACGTGAGCGCGACCTTCCACGGCCGCGATGTGTTCGCGCCGCTGGCGGCGGCCATCGCCGCGGGCCGCTGCGATCCCGTCGACCTCGGCGAGGAAGTGGACAGCCTGGACCAGTCCGGCTGGCCGGCGACCACGGCCCGGGCCGATGGCGGCGTGGCCGGGGTGGTCGTGGCCGTGGACCGGTTCGGCAACCTGATCTCCAACATCGAGGCCACCGCCGTAGTGGCGTTGAACAGCCCAACCGTCCACGTGGGCGGCCTGCGGCTGCCCCTCAGGCGCACCTATGGCGAAGCCGCCCCGGGGGAGTACCTCGGCCTCATCAATTCCTTCGAGGTGCTGGAAGTGGCCCGGTCGCGCGGAAATGCGGCCGCGGGCCTCGGATTGGCCGTCGGAGCCCCGATTTCGGCCGTTCCGGCCATCCCCGGCGCCCAATTCCGGCGCAGTTGATAAGTGGCGCGATTCGGCTATAGTTCGCAGCCTCATTGGCGGCCCTACGGGCCTCCAACTCACTGTTTCCGAAAGATTTTTCTGGCAGCAAATGATGTCCGAACGGGATAACGAAAGCTTCGATTTAGACGAAGAGTTCCTGGCCGAGGCGGAAGACAACACCGACTACGACCGCATCCTCGACAAAGTGGACCGGCGGGTGCGCCCGCAGCCGGGGACGCCCAAACGTGGCAAAGCCGCGTGGAGCCGCCTCGAAGAAGTCCTTGCGGATCGTCAGCTCGAAAAAGACCTGAAAGACACCTTCGAAGACGACGAGCACTGAGCCTCTCGAGGCTCGTTTCCATTTCCAGTGAGTTGTCGCCCCAAGGGCGGCTGAGGTTCTGCGCATGTCCGCGCGTAATGCATCGCGTTGGGTCGTCGTCAAGTTCGGCGGCACCAGCGTCTCTTCGC
This sequence comes from Steroidobacteraceae bacterium, assembly GCA_036274075.1. Classification (GTDB taxonomy): domain Bacteria; phylum Pseudomonadota; class Gammaproteobacteria; order Steroidobacterales; family Steroidobacteraceae; genus CADEED01. Next base: position 21,226 of record DASUGK010000047.1, read on the forward strand.
TTGCCAACTGGCGCAACATCGCGCTGGTAGTCCACCGCCGCCAGCAATCCGGGCACAAGGTGCTCGTGGTGCACTCGGCGATCACCAAGATCACCGACATGCTGGAGAAACTCCTCGCCGCCGCGCAGGCGGGCAATCCCGAGGAGGCGCTCAGGGCCATCGAAGATCGCCACAAGCAGCTGGCCACCGACCTCGGCGTGGGCGTGAGCCCGCAGCTGCAGGGCTACTTCGGCGAACTGCGCCAGATGGCCAATGGCATCGCGCTGGTGCGCGAGCTGTCCGACCGCACACGCGCGCGCGTGATGGCAAACGGCGAGCTCATGGCCACCGAGATCGGCGCACGCTTCCTCAAGGCGCAGGGTGTCGACGCCACCTGGATGGATGCCCGCGACATGCTCCGGGCCGAGGACCGCGGCGCTTCCGCCAAGGCGTCGGTGCTGTCGGCCACCTGTTCGTTCGCGCCCGACGCGGCGCTGGAGCAGAAGCTCGACGCCGCCACGCCCGTGGTCATCACGCAGGGATTCATCGCGCGCGACAGCGAGGGCAATACCTGCCTGCTGGGCCGCGGCGGTTCCGATACATCTGCGGCCTATCTCGGCGCGAAGATCCGCGCCAGGCAGATCGAAATCTGGACCGACGTGCCAGGCATGTTCAGCGCCAATCCGCGCTCCACGCCGACCGCGCGGCTGATCCGCGCCCTGCATTACGACGAAGCGCAGGAAATCGCGACCAGCGGTGCCAAGGTCCTGCACCCGCGCTGCCTGCTGCCGGCGCGGCAGTACCAGATACCTTTATATGTGCTGGCCACGCAGACCCCGGACGTGGAAGGCACGCTGATCACAGGCGAGTCCCAGGGTGATGCCGCGCAGGTGAAGGCGGTCTGCAATCGCAAGGGCATCACGCTGATCTCGCTGGACAGCCCGGGCATGTGGCACCAGGTGGGCTTCATGGCCGACGCCTTCGCGGTGTTCAAGGAACACGGCATGTCCGTGGACCTGGTGTCGACCTCGGAAACCAACGTCACCGTATCGCTCGATCCGGCTGCCAATACGCTGGACGGCGAATTGCTCGGCAAGCTGCAGCGGGATCTCTCGAAGCTCTCGAACGTGCGCGTCATCGGGCCCTGCGCCAGCGTCTCGCTGGTCGGGCGCAACATCCGCGCCATCCTGCACAAGCTGGGTGATGCGTTCGCGTTGTTCGAGGAGCAGAAGGTCTATCTCGTCAGCCAGGCCGCCAACGACCTCAACTTCACTTTCGTGGTGGACGAGAACCAGGGCGACCGGCTGGTCGAGCAATTGCACGACTTGCTGATCCGTCCTTCGCCGGGCGACCTCGTGATGGGGCCGACCTGGGAACAGCTGTTCAACCAGCCGTCGACCAAGGTGAGCCGTGCACAGCCTTGGTGGTCGGCGAAGCGCGAGGCGCTGCTGGGAGCGCTGGCGAAGCGCGACAGCGCGTACGTCTACGATCTCACCCAGGTGGAAGCCGCGGCGAAGTCGATCACCGGGCTCAAGTCCGTCGGCCGCGCGTTGTACGCGCTCAAGGCAAACCCGAATCCCGACATCCTGCGCAAGGTCGCCGCGCTGGGCGTGGGCTTCGATTGCGTGTCGCTGGCCGAGATCGAGCGCGTGCTCGAGGCCGTGCCAGGGATCGAACCCGATCGCATCCTGTTCACCCCCAATTTCGCGCCGCGCGCCGAGTACGAACGCGCACTCGCCCTGGGCGTGCACGTCACCATCGACAACCTGTTCGTGCTGCAGCACTGGCTCGACGCCTTCAAGGGCAAGAGCGTGTTCCTGCGCATCGACACCGGCATCGGCCGTGGACACCACCACCACGTGAAGACGGCCGGTGCGCAGTCCAAGTTCGGTATCCCGGTGGAAGAACTGGACGAAGTCGCGCGGCTCGCGAAGCAGGGCAGCGTCACCGTGCAGGGCCTGCACGCGCATGCCGGCAGCGGTGTGTTCGACGTGGAGAACTGGACCCAGGTGGGCTCGGTGCTCGTGGGCCTGGTGAAGCGTTTCCCCGACGTTAAGTACATCGACGTGGGCGGCGGCCTCGGCGTGCCCGATCGCGTCGAGGGCCGCGAGCTGGATCTCGCGCGCCTCGACGAAGCGCTGGCGCGCGTCAAGGCCGCGTTGCCGGGCGTGGAGTTGTGGATCGAGCCGGGACGTTACTTCGTGGCGAATGCCGGCGTGCTGCTGACGCGCGTCACCCAGACCAAGGTCAAGAGCGGCATCCGCTACGTCGGCGTGTCCACGGGCATGAACTCGCTGCTCCGCCCGGCGCTGTACGGCGCGCACCACGACATCGTGAACCTCACGCGCTTCGGCGAACCGGCCAACCTGGCCGCCCACGTGGTGGGGCCGATCTGCGAGAGCTCGGATTTCCTCGGCCATGACCGGCTGCTGCCGGAATGCCAGTCGGGGGACGTGTTGCTGATCGCCACGGCCGGCGCCTATGGCCGCGCCATGGCGTCCAACTACAACCTGCGTACGCCGGCCGAAGAGGTGGTGTTGCAGTAGTCAGTCGGCCGGCGGCTCCTGGCCGCCGCCGATCTTGACCTGCAGGCCTTCCAGGCGCTGCTTCGCCGCGCGGCGATCGCGGTCGCGCGCCAGCATGGCGTCGAACTTCTGCAGCTGCGAGCTCGAGAGTATGGGCGCCGCGGCGTCGTGCATGCGCGCGTGCGCTTCCTTCGTGAGCTCGGCGCGGCGTTCCTCGAATTCGCGGCGCGTGTCATCTGACGCGTTGTTCCAGTCCTGCGCCAGGCGGTAGTCCTCGAGATCGCGCCGCAGCTGCGTGTTCTCGACGTGCATGGCGGCGATCAGCGGTTCCACCTGGTCGTCGCGCAGCATGTCAGCGCCCGAGAGCTGGTTGCGGAACTGGTCGACCTGCATGCGGCTGCCGCGGCTTTCCATGTATGACTGCAGCGCGGCCGCCTTCTGCTCGCCCAGGAGATCGCGCAACTTCGCCTGCAGCGCACTCTCGGCCGCTTCGTAACGCTGCGGGTAGATGGGCCTGGGGTCCTCGATCATCGCGAGCTCGTTGTCGATCTGCAGCTCGACGACCGCGTCCGCCTGCTGCTGCGTGAGGCCCAGGAGCCGCATGATGTTGTCGCGTCGCAGGGCGTATTGCAGCCGGGATTGCTCGCGCCAGGCCTGGCGGTAACGCGGATCCTGCAATGCAAGGCGCTGTCTTTGCTGCCAGTCGTCTTTGTCGCCCGAGCGCCTGGAAGCGCGCGGCGTCGCGGAGGGCTCAGCCGCCGCGGGTGGCAACTCCGACGGCAGGGTGGTGGCAGCCGAGGCAAGCGGCGGTGCCATGGATTCGACAGGCGCGGAGACAGGCGCAACGACGGGCGCGGGTGCGGCGTCGAGGCGCGCGCGCAATTCGGCGTTCAGCGTGCGTTCCCTTCCGAGCTCGTGCCAGAAGTAGACGGACGCGGCCGCGAGGCCGGAGGCCAGGAGCGCGAGAAGATAGAGAGTGCGTCGCATGGTCAGGTTGGCCGATGTGCAGTCACGGCGACTTTGCCAGGCGTCCTTCGAGCTGCAACCGCAGGGCTGCCTCCACGGGCGCGAGGTTGCCCGCGAGCATCGCGTCGAGGCTGGCCAGCTGCGCGGCGTCCAGGACGCCCACCATGGAATCATGGATGCGCTGGTTGGACGCCTTTTCGAGGTCGATCCAGCGTTGCCGGTCCTGCGGCGAGACAATGTTGCGATTGGTGATGCCCGCGGCCGTCGCGTACTCCTCGTATTCGCGGTCGCGGCGCTGCCGCTCCGTGTACATCACATCCGCGAGCCTGTCGGCATGCACTTCCGGCAAGGGGGAAGACGTGGTGGAGAGCTGCGCGCGGAACATGCCGACTTCGCTCCGCTCGCCGGTGCTGGCCTGGAAACGCTGCCAGCGCTCGAGCTTCTGCTCACCGAGCAGATCGCGCAGCCGCGCATCGTGTTGCTCGCGCAGGCGTTTCATGACTTCCGCCGTTTCATCACTCATGGGTTCACCGGGAAGCCCGATGAGTTCCATGCCTGCGATGTTGCGCTCGATGGTCAGGTCGACCAGCGCGTCGGCTTGTGCGGGGGTCAATCCGAGCACGCGGACGGCGTCGGCGCGGGTCTGTGCATAGCGGCGTCGCCACTCGCCTTGACGTGACTCGCGGTACGCCGGGTCGCGCATCATGTCGCGCTCGCGTAGCGCTGCCTCGCGCATCTGCCGGCGCAATTCCTTGTCCCGCGCAGCCTGTGCCGCTGCGGCGTCAGTTTCCGGCGCCGCAATGGCCGGCGTGGAGGGTTGCTGCACCTGACCGGAGACGACGGCGTCGGTGAGGGCGGGTGTTGGCGGCGGAGCCGTGCGGGCAGCCTCCAACCGCTGCTCGAGAGACGCCACGCGTGCGCGTTCCGCGTGCAATTGCCACCACGCGTGCGCCGCGCTCAGCGCGCTGGCAATCGCGAGTGTTCCCAGCAGGACGGACGACTTGCGCAAGACACAACCTCGCACGGCGATGTCGCCGGCGAGTCTACGCTTCACCGATGGCGGGATTCCAGTTGCCTGACTACTTGCGCCAGCGTGAGGCCGCGGGCGCGCAGCAGCACCAGCAGGTGGAACAGCAGGTCGGCGGATTCCTCGATGACTTTCTGTTCGGATTCGCCGGCGCCGGCGAGCGCGGTCTCCACGCCTTCTTCGCCCACTTTCTGGGCCACCTTGCCCAGGCCCTTGGCGAGCAGACGCGCGGTGTAGCTGTTTTCCGGCTTGTCGCTGGCGCGCTGCGCGATGACGGTTTCCAGTTTCGCGAGGAATGCGATGTCGCCGGCGGCGCTGCGCGTGGCATCCCCGAAGCAGGTCACGGTGCCGTTGTGGCAGGCGGGTCCGCGCGGATGAGCCGTGACCAGCAAGGTGTCGTTGTCGCAGTCGAGCGCTACGTCGACCACGTCGAGCGTGTCGCCGCTGGTTTCGCCTTTCTCCCACAGCCGCTGCTTGCTGCGGCTGAAGAACACGGCGCGTTTACGCGCCAGGGTCTGCTCCACGGCCTCGCGGTTCATGTAGCCCAGCATGAGCACGGCGCCCGTGCCGGCATCCTGCACGACGGCCGGCACCAGGCCATCACCCTTGGCGAAGTCGATGCGGTCGATGTCGAGGCTCACAGGCGCACCTCGATGCCCGACGCGGCCAGCGTGGTCTTGAGATCGGGAATGGCGATCGCGCCGGAGTGGAACACGCTCGCGGCCAGCGCGGCGTCCACGCCGGCTTTCTCGAACACGTCGACGAAATGTCCCGGCGCACCGGCGCCGCCCGAGGCGACCAGCGGCACGTGGCAGATCTCGCGCACGGCCTTGAGCTGCGCCACGTCGTAGCCGCGGCGCACGCCGTCGCTGGTCATGCAGTTGAGCACGATCTCGCCGGCGCCGCGGTCCTGGACTTCCCTGGCCCACTCGAGCGTATCGCGGCCCGTGTTGCGCGAGCGGTTCGGATCGCCGGTGTACTGGAACACGCGGTAGCCATCCTTGAGGCTGGCGCTGTCGATGCCGATGACCACGCACTGCGAGCCGAAACGTGCCGCCAGTTCCTCGATGAGCGAGGGATTGGTGAGCGCCGGCGAATTGATGGAAATCTTCTCCGCGCCGGCGTTGAGCACGGCCTCCGCGTCCTCGACCGAGCGGATGCCGCCCGCAACGCAGAACGGGATGTCGAGCACCTGCGCGACGCGGCGCACCCATTCGCGGTCCACCGAGCGGCCCTCGGGACTGGCGGTGATGTCGTAGAACACGACTTCGTCCGCGCTCTCGTTCCGGTAGCGCTCGGCGAGCAGCAGGATGTCACCCACGATCTGGTGATCGCGGAAGCGGATGCCCTTGACGACCTGTCCGTCGCGAACGTCGAGGCAGGGAATTATGCGTTTGGCAAGAATGGGCGTAACTCCGATGGGCTGATCATTTCCTCCAGCAGCGCCTTGCCGCTGATGGCCGCGGCGCTGCCCGTGGCTGCGAGCGCGGCGAGGTCGGCGGCATTGCGCACGCCACC
>DASUGK010000048.1:0-12854 GCA_036274075.1 Steroidobacteraceae bacterium
GGGATTACGTCCGCCGCGTTACTTCCGCGCGGCGAACGTAATCCCGACATTCCCTCTCTGACACCACTCAGGTGATGACGGCTTCCAGGGCGAGGACGCCGAGGATGCCGACGACGCCGACGATGCCTTCCATGAGCGTCCAGCTCTTCAGCGTGTCCTTGAGGGAGAGGTTGAAGTACTCCTTCGCCATCCAGAAGCCCGAGTCGTTGACGTGCGAGAACATCAAACTACCGGCGCCGACGGCCAGCACCATGAGGTTCGGGTCGACGTTGCCCGACGTGACTACCGGCGCCATCAGGCCGGCGGCCGTCATGCCGGCCACGGTGGCCGAGCCGAGTGAAACGCGGATCACGCCGGCGATCAGCCAGCCGAGCAGCAGCGGGTCGATCGGCACGCTGAGCAGCGCGGCGGAGATGTTCTTCTCCACTCCCGTCTCGGTGAACACCTGCTTGAGCGTGCCGGCGCCCGCGATGATGAGCAGGATCACCGCGATGTCCTTCACCGAATTGCCGTAGTCGTCCATCAGCGGCCCGATCTTCATTCCGCGCGACAACCCCAGCGTGTACGTCGCGACCGCCAGCGACAGCAGCATGACCGTGAGGGGGTTGGTGAGGAAGTTGAACAGCGGCCGCCAGTCCTCCGGGATCGCGCCGAACAGCGAGTCGAGCAGCGACAGCGCGATCAGCGCCACCGGCAGCAGCGCGCTCGCGAAGCAGTTGAACGTGCTCGGCAGCTCGTTCTCGGGCCGCAGCGGCGCGATGAACAGCGTGATCGGATTCGACTTCACGTTGCGGAACAGCCGCGCGTACAGCGGCCCGGCGCAGATCATCGCCGGCAGCGCGACGATCAGCCCGTAGAACAGCGTCATGCCGAGGTTGGCGCCGAACATCGGCAGCATGGCGGTGGGCGCCGGATGCGGCGGCAGGAAGCCGTGCGTCACCGACAACGAGGCGAACATCGGTATGCCGACGTAGATAGGCGGCACCTTGGTCTGCTGCACCACCGAGAACACCAGCGGCACCAGCAGCACGAAGCCCACGTTGTAGAACAGCGGGATGCCCACCAGCAGGCCGGTGAACATCATGGCCCAGGTGATGTGTTTCTCGCCGAACAGGCGCATCAGCACCATGGCGATCTTCTGTGCCGCGCCGCTGTTGGCCACCAGCTTGCCGAACATGGCGCCGATGCAGACGATGCCCAGCAGTCCGCCGAGGATGGCGCCGATGCCTTTCTCGAGCACCGCGGGCACCTTGTCGACGGGCAGTCCCAGCAACACCGCGGCCACCCCCGAGGCCACCAGGAAGGCAAGGAACGGCTGCACCTTGCCCCAGCTGATGAGCAGCACCAGCAGAACGATCGAAGCGATTACGTACCAGAGTTCCATCACGCGCCCCCGCGATGCCGAGTTGTCAGAAACCGGCGCCGCGCACGTTCAACTTGATACGCGCCAGCATGTCCTTGGAAGTGAGGTACAGCGTCCTGCCGTCGTCGCCGAACTTGCAGTTGGCGGTGGGTTTGCCGTCGACGATGCGGCCGAGGCGCTTGCCGTCCTTCGACAACACGATCACGCCGCCGGGGCCGGAGGTGAAGATGGTGCCGTCGTCGGCCACGGTGAGGCCGTCGGGCAGGCCCGGCGCGTCGTCGCCGACCAGGTCGGTGAAGTCGTGGAACAGCTTCTTGCCGGTGACCTTGCCCTCGGCGTCGAGGGTGTAGGCCATGATGATGGCCTTGGTGGGCTCGGACTGCGCCACGTAGAGCACGCTCTCGTCGGGCGACAGCGCCACGCCATTCGGACGATGCAGCTCCTTCTCGACGACCGTGACCGTGCCGTCCGTGCCGGCGCGATACACGCCGTTGAACGGCATCTCCTTCTCCGGCGCGTCATCGAACTTCTTGAAGCCATACGGCGGGTCGGTGAAGAAGATCACGCCGCTCTTCGTCTTCGCCACGTCGTTGGGGCTCGAGAACTTCTTGCCGTCGAACTTCTCGGCCACCGGCGTCTTGGTCTTGGTCACGAGGTCCAGCCGCTGGATGGAGCGGTTGCCGGTGTCGGCCACCAGGATGCTCTTGTCGTCGAGGATGGCCAGGCCATTGGCGCCGGCTTCGCGCCACACGTTCTCGTCCGGGGCGGTCGCTCCGGAGGGATCGAGGAATTTCTCGAGGCCGCCGGCCTCCGACCACTTCCACATCTTGTTGCCGGGCACGTCGGTGAACAGCAGGTATCCACCCGACTTCACCCAGATGGGGCCTTCCGCCCAGCCGAAGCCTTCGGCGAGTTTCTCGACCTTCCAGTCCACCGGCACGATGGCATCCATCGCCGGATCCCAGCGGTCGATGCGCGCCTCTTCCACCTTGGTGGGCACGGGCGGGGGCGCCGGCGCCGCGTCGGGCGCGGGTCCGTTGGTCGACGGCGAAACCGAATCCGGCGCCTTCGAGCAGGCCGCGCCCAACAACGCCAGCAGCGCCATCGCGCCCAGACCATTCAGCCCAGTGACCTTCTTCATGGGGACTCCCTCTAGCTTCCTGAAACGATGACTCGCGTGGGCAGTGCAGCCGCCGGCGCGGTGCCCAGGTGTGTTTTCGAAATCTCGAATGAACCGTTGGCGCGCAGGTCCCCCGACGACGCGCCTATCCAGAAATCGATGCGCCCGGCCTCGACCAGCCACTGGCCCTTGGGACCCCAGAACGCGAATTGCTCCGGCGTCAGGCTGAAGGTGATGCGCTTGCGCTGCCCCGCACCGAGCTCGACGCGCTTGAAGCCGCGCAGTTCGAGCACCGGCCGTGCGACCGACGCCACCGGGTCGCGCACGTACAGCTGCACGACTTCGTCGCCCGGTACGCCACCGGTGTTCTCCACGGTGATCGAAATGTCGATGCGCTCACCCGGCCCGACCGACTGCGCGCTCTGCGCGAGATCGCCGTAGCGGAATTCGCTGTAGCTCAGCCCATGGCCGAACGGGAACAGCGGCGTGATGGGCAGGTCGTGATATCGCACCGTGTCCTTGGTGAGGTCAGGATCGGCCGGACGGCCCGTGGCATTGGCGGCGTAGTGGAACGGCACCGCGCCGGTGGCGCGCGGGAAGGCCGCCGGCAGCCGCCCGGCAGGCGAATACTTGCCGAACAACACGTCCGCCACGGCATTGCCGGCTTCCACGCCCAACATCCATGTCTCGACGATTGCCGGCGCTTTTTCCGTTAGTTCCTGGATGGCGAGCGGCCGGCCGTTGGCCAGCAGTACGACCACGGGTTTGCCGAGCGCCAGCACGCGCCGCGCCAGCTCCATCTGGCTCGGCGGCAGCTCCAGGCTGGAGCGGCTGCGTGCCTCTCCCGACTGGTCGAAGTCCTCGCCGATCATGAGCACGATGACGTCGGCCGCCTTGGCCACCTTGAGCGCGGCAGGAATGCCGGAAACGTCGGTGTTGCGCGGATCGGCGCCGGGCGCGGAGGTGACCTTGACGCCGGCCGGCAGCGCCGTGGTGATGCCCTTGAGCACGGTCACCACGTCTTCCGCCTTGCCCTGGGCGCGCCACGAACCCAGCTCGGACAACCCGTCGGTAGCCAGCGTGCCGATCACCGCGATGCTGCGGATCTTCGACGCGTCCAGTGGCAGTAGTTTGCCGTCGTTCTTGAGCAGCACGATCGACTGGCGCGCGATGGCGCGCGCGGCCTCGCGATGGTCGGGCGCCAGCAGCTCGCGCGCCTCGCGCTCGACGTCGTGATATTGCATGGGCTTGTCGAACAGGCCGAGCTGCTCCTTGACGCGCAGGATGCGCAGCACGGCCTCGTCGAGTTGCTTCAGGCGCGCCGGGTCCTTCGACACCACGGCCTCGAGATCCTCGGCGTACACGCCGCCCACCATGTCCATGTCGACGCTGGCGTCGAGCGCCAGCGATGCGGCCGCCGCGCGGTCCGCCGCCACGCCGTGGTTGATGAGCTCGCCGATCGAGCCCCAGTCGGAAACCATGAGTCCCTGCCAGCCCCAGCCGCCGCGCAGCGTGCCGCGCAACAGCTCGCGGTTCGCGGTGGTCGGCACGCCGGCGATGTCGTTGAATGCCACCATGAACGAGCCGGAACCGGCGCGCGCCGCGGCGTAGAACGGCGGTAGATAGACCTCCTGCAGGGTGCGCTCGGAGAGATCCGCGCTGTTGTAGTCACGCCCGCCGATGGCGGCGCCGTAGGCGCCGAAATGCTTGGCGGTGGCCATCAGCGCGCCAGGCCGCAGCGTGTTGCCGCCCTGGTAGCCGGCCACCTGAGCCACGGCCATGCGCGAGCCCAGGTAGGGGTCCTCGCCCGCACCCTCGACGATGCGGCCCCAGCGCGGATCGCGCGCGATGTCGACCATGGGCGCGAAGGTCCAGTGCAGTCCCGCCGACGTGGCTTCCTCGGCGGCGATGCGCGCCGCGCGCTCCTGCGACTCGGGCGCCCAGGTGGACGCCATGGCGAGCGGCACCGGGAAGATCGTGCGGTAGCCGTGCACCACGTCCATGGCGAACAGCAGCGGGATGCCGAGGCGCGACTCCTCGACCGCCACCTTCTGGAGCCGGCCCAGCGGCTCGGCGCCGGCCACGTGCAGGTACGAACCCACTCCGCCGGCACGCGCACGCGCCAGCTCCGTGTCGTCGAGCCGCGAGTTCAGTGACTTGCTGCGGCCGCCGGCACGCTGGACGAGCTGACCGAGCTTTTCGTCCAGGGTCATCTTCTTGAGTAGGACTTCCGGACGGGACAGTGTCTGTGCAGGTGCATGTCCTGGGCAGGACAACACGACAACAGCAAAACAGGCCACGGCTGCGTGGCGCATCGGGCGCAACAAGAGCGAATCTCCCCCCACGACGGTGTCAGGAATCTACCCGAAGCAACCGTACGGTGTCCCACTTTCAGGAGGTCTCGAGCCTTGTTGATGAAGATCCATGCGCTGGCGCATTGGCTGTGGAAACGCCATGTGCCGCTGCTGCCGCGCCTGCTCTCACTTTTCAATCGCGTGTTGTTCTCGGTGGACCTGCCGGCTCCCACCCGGATCGGCAAGGGCTCGGTGCTCAAACATTCCGGCCTCGGCACGGTGGTCCATCGCCGGGCCATCATCGGTGACCGCGTGAGGATCAATCCGGGCGTGGTGATCGGAGGCCGTTCGGGACACAAGCCGGTGCCGGTGATCGAAGACGACGTCGAGATCGGCGTCGGCGCCAAGGTGCTGGGGCCGGTGCGCATCGGCCGCGGCGCCATCGTCGGGGCGAATGCAGTGGTATTGCACGATGTGCCTCCCGGCGCCGTGGTCGTCGGCATCCCGGCACGCATCCTGCGCCGGCGCCCGCTGGAGCCGCAGGACACCGCACCGGCCAACGAAACGGGGTTCGAAGACACCGGCACATGAATTCCCCGCGCTGCCGCGGCACACTTGCCGCATGCAGCGTGTCTCGAGCTGGCTGATCGCCGCTTTCCTGGGTGTCGCCGCGGCCCAGTCGCCGCCTCCATCAGCCGCGGCGCCGTCGCAGGCTTCGCCGGCTGACTACCTGGCGCGGCTCGCCGCGGCCCGCATCCCGGCGGACGCCACGGCCGTGGTGGTCATGCCCGTGGACGACGGGCCGTTGCGCTGGTCGGCCAATGCCGGCAAGCCGATGAATCCGGCCAGCACGATGAAGCTCGTGACTACCTACTCGGCACTGCACCTGCTGGGCCCGGCGTACACGTTCCGCACCGAGGTGCTGGCCAACGGCCCGCAGGCCGGCCACGTGCTGCACGGCGAGTTGTACGTGCGCGGCGGCGGCGATCCGCACCTGGTCGTGGAGAACCTGTGGCGGCTGCTCGACCGCCTGCGCGGCTTCGGCATCCGCGACATCCGCGGCGACCTGGTGCTCGACAAGACGCTGTTCGATTCGCTGGAGCACGATCCGGGGCAGTTCGACGGTGAGGAAGGGCGCGCCTACAACGTGGGGCCGGACGCATTGCTGGTGAACTTCAAGTCCATCGCGGTGACCTTCGTGCCCGATACCGCGGCGCGCGTGGCGCGCGTCATGGTGGTGCCCGAGGTCGCGGGCATGAAGTACCCGCGCATGGTGCCGGGCATCGACGGCGGTTGCGGCGACTGGCGCTCGCGGCTCAGGGCCGACATCAACGATCCCATGAACCTGCGCTTCGGCGGCAGCTACCCGCTGGCCTGCGGCGAACGCGCCATCTACCTGGGCGCGCTCGGGCACACTAACTACTTCGCCGCGGTGTTCCGCGCGTTGTGGGAGCGGCAGGGTGGCGCGTGGAGCGGCAAGGTGCGCGAGGCCGCCGTGCCCGCCACGGCGCGGCTGGTAGCGGTGCAGGAATCCGAGCCGCTGGCGGTGCTGATCCGCGACATCAACAAGTTCAGCAACAACGTCATGACCCAGCAGCTGTTCCTCACCATGGGGGCGGCCGGCGGCGAGCCCGGCAACCCCGAACGCGGCGCGGCCGCGGTGCGCGGCCTGCTGGCGGCGCGCGGCATCGCCGCGCCCGAGCTGGTGCTGGAGAACGGCTGCGGGCTGTCGCGCGTCGAACGCATCTCGGCCGCCACGCTCGGCAACGTGCTCGCCGATGCCTGGCGCAGCCAGTGGATGAGCGAGCTCATGGCGTCGCTGCCGATCTCCGGCGTGGACGGGACCATGCAGCGCCGCAACGTGCCGGCGGGCGCGGCGCACATGAAGACCGGCATGCTCGGGGACACCCGCGCCGTCGCGGGTTACGTGCAGGCGGCCAGCGGCAAGCGCTACATCGTCGTGGCCATCATCAATCACCCCAACGCGGGGCGCGGGCAGGGCGCTCACGATGCCCTGCTGGAGTGGGTATACCTGACGGGTTAGGGGCCGGCCCCACGGCGCGGCCCTCCGCGGCCCGTCTATAATGCAAGCCCCATGTCAGTCACACCTTCACGCGTACCGGTCACGGTACTCACGGGCTTCCTTGGCTCCGGAAAAACCACGCTCCTCAACCGCATCCTCTCGGAGAAGCACGGCAAGCGCATCGCCGTGATCGAAAACGAGTTCGGCGAGGTGGGCGTCGATTCGGAGCTGGTCATCGGCGCGGAGGAGGAGCTGTTCGAGACCAACAACGGCTGCATCTGCTGCACGGTGCGCGGCGACCTGATCCGCATCCTGGGCCAGCTCATGAAGCGCCGCGACAAGTTCGACTACATCCTCATCGAGACCACCGGCATGGCCGACCCGGGCCCGGTGGCGCAGACCTTTTTCCTCGACGACGAGCTCAGGAACCAGTTCCAGCTCGATGCCATCGTCACCATGGTGGATGCGAAACATTTCGAGCAGCACGTCGGCGAGCTCAAGGAGCCCGCCGAGCAGGTGGCCTTCGCCGACCTGGTGCTGCTCAACAAGACCGACCTGGTCGACGAAGCCGCGCTGGCGCGCATCGAGAGCCGCATACGCGGCATCAACGGCACCGCGAAGATCCACCGCACGAAGAACGCCGACGTGGCCATCGACAAGGTGCTGAACGTCGGCGCGTTCGACCTCGACCGCGCGCTGGCGGTGGACGAGGCCTTCCTCGAGCCCGAATACCCGTTCGAGTGGGGCGGCGCCTACCGGCTCGAGGCCGGGGACTATCTACTGAAGACCGCGGGTGAACACGATCATCATGAGCATGATCATCACCACGAGCACGACCACGCACACGACCACGAGGGCCACCAGCACGAGGATCTCGACCTGGTGCTGCTGCCCCTGCCGGACGCCACACCCGCCGCGCTCAACGACGCCATCGAGAAGGCGGTGCGCGCCTTTGCCGAGCCGGCCACGGTGGTGCCGTGCCACGGCGAGCTGCCGGAAGTCCCCGCGCACTACGCCATCGACGTGTCCCACCCAGGCGCCGACTTCCGGCTGGAGATCGCGAAGCCCGGTGCGTATGCACTGTTCTGCGAACATCACCCGGCCGAGTTCGGCCTGCACCTGCAAGGCGCGAAACCCGCGGCCGAGCGCAAGTTCGCCTCGCACCACCACCAGGACGACATCGCTTCCATCGGCATCAGCGACCCGCGCCCGCTCGACCCGGCCAAGGTCAACCAGTGGTTCGACTACCTGCTCAAGACCCGCGGCCAGGACATCTTCCGCATGAAGGGCGTACTCAACGTCAAGGGCGAGGATCGCCGCCAGGTGTTCCACGGCGTGCACATGATGTTCGATGCGCAGGCCGAGCGGCCCTGGGGCCAGGCGCCGCGCGTGAGCAACCTGGTGTTCATCGGCCGCGGGCTGGATCGCGCCGAATTCGAAGCCGGCTTCGAGTCCGCCGTCGCCAGGTAGTCCATGGCCGTCAAACAATCCTTGTCAGTGGCGCTCGAGCCGCGCGCCGCGGTCTCGTTCGACGACTACGTGGCCGACTGTGCCTGGTCGCCCGACGGCACGCGCCTCGCGGTGGCCGGCGGCGAAGGCAAGGTCGGCCTGCTGTCCGTGGGCGAGACGGTCGCGCTGCAACATGCCGGTGAACACTTGCTAGGCACGCTGGCCGTCGCCTGGCAGCCGCGCGCGCAGCGCTTCGCGACCTCGGGACAGGATGGCTACATCGCGCTCTGGGACGCCACCTCCGGCGCGCAGGCCAAGCGCTGGAAGCCCGGCGTCGCGGCCACGCAATCGCTGGCCTGGTCCCCGGACGGAGAATTGCTGGCCTCCGCCGCGGGCAAGGTGGTGTCGCTGTGGTCCGGCACCGGCGACAAGGTGCATGCCTTCGCGCCCGCAGCCAGCACCGCGGTCGCACTGGCCTTCGACAAACCCGGCACCGATATCGGGGTTGCCCTGAACGGTGAGATTGCTGTGCACCGCGTCGAAAAATCACGCTACGAAACACGGCGTTACAAATGGCCGGCCGCCTGTCTCACGGTAAACTTCAGCGGCAATGGTCGATTTCTCGCAAGCGGCATGGCCGACGGCACACTGCATTTCTGGAACCGCTCGACGGGCAAGGATTCCCAGATGCGCGGCTACGACGGCAAGGTCCAGCTCGTGGGCTGGAGCGACAACAGCCGCTACCTGGCCTCGAGCGCCGGCAACGACGTCGTGCTGTGGGATTTCTCCGGACGCGGCCCCGAGGGCACGAGGCCCATCGTGCTGAGCGGACACACCGACCGCATCGACAGCTTCCACTGGCAGCCGGGTGGCGAGCACTTCATCACCGGCGGGCGTGACTGGCGCCTGTCGCTGTGGCGCCCGGCCAAGGCCAGGCAGCCCGTCGACGTGCAGATGGTCGACGGCGAGATCAGCGCGGTGCGCTGGTCACCCGACGGCAAACGTGTCGCAGTGGGCGAAAAGCAGGGACGCCTCACGATATTCGACCTGGTCGCGCGATGATGGTCGAGCTCCGCGATCTCACGCCGGACGAACGCAAGACCGTCCAGCAGCGCTTCGAGGGCCTGGCCGCGAAACGCTTCGCGCCGTCCCCGAAGAAGCCGCGCCAGGAAGTCTGGTGGCCGCGCGCGCCGCTCGACGGCCGCGCCTTTCCCGAGGGCATCCATCCACCCGAGGGTGATCCCAGCTTCAACGAGGCGGCTCGCCTCATGGGATTCCTCAACGGCGTGTGCGGCGGGGAGTTCTACGTCGCCAATCTCTCGGCGCCGAAACCCCACTTCCGGCACACGGGAAGGCTCGACGAAGAGCTCTCGCGCTGGATCAAGACGCGGCTGGTGTCCAACCCGACCTGCCTGCTGGCATCGAGCGTCGACGTGTTCCTGATCTTCGATTCGAAAATGCGCTACTCGGTGCTGGGCGCGCCGCCCGAGATCATCGAGAAGTTCGAGAAACGCTTCGGCGGCGCGGAAGCACTGCAGAACACGTTCACGAACTTCGTCGCCCAGCTGCGCGTCGGAAGCGGCATGGAGGACGTGAAGTGGGCTCAGGACTACCTGGTGAAGTGGTCCGGCTGGGCCTGAAGCCGGTGTCGGCTAGTTAGGGCTGCCCGCGCGCGACAGCGCCTGGCCGACGGCCGGCAACTGGTGCACGCTCACCGCGGCCTGGTAACGCGCCATGAGTCCGTGGAAGGCGCGCGTCCAGCTGTAGTTGGCCACCACGTGTTCGCGCGCCGCGCGGCCGAGCGCCGCGAGGTCGCGCTCGTACAGCGCCGCCACGGCCGCGGCGATGCCGGCCGCCGCCCGGTTGCCATCGGCATGCGGCTCGGCGAGCACGCCCGCACGTTCGTCCAGCAACTCCGGCACGGCGCCCGCGCGCATGGCGACGACGGGGCGACCGCAGGCCAGCGCCTCGAGGATCACCAGGCCAAAAGTCTCGTGTGCGCCGGCGTGGATGAAGGCGTCCGCGGAGCGCATGTATGTGGCGAGCTCGCGGTTGTCACGGCAATACGGCAGCCGCGTGACGTTGCCGCTGCGGCCCGATTCGCCGCCGCCGATGAGCAGCAGGTGATAGGGGCTGCCCAGCCGGCGGAAGGCCTCGAGCAGCACCGGGATGTTCTTCTCCGCGGAGAAGCGGCCGGCGAACACCAGCAGACGAGTGTCCTGCGGCAGGCCGAGTTCCGCGCGCAGGTCGCGCGTCGCGCCGCCCGGCGCGAAGTTGTCGACGTCGACACCCAGCGGCTGCAGCGTGGCGTGCAGGACGCCGATGCTGTGCAGGTAGTCGCACATGTAGCGGCTCGGTGCCAGCACCTGTTCGCAGCGTTCGTAGGCGAGCCGCACGTACGACTCGATGAGTTTCTGCACGGCGCTGCCGAGGCGGCGGCCGGCCAGCTCCGGAAAATTCGAATGGTAGAACCCGATCAGCGGGATGCCGCGGCGATGTGCGACGCTGGCCGCCGACCAGACCGGGTGGAAGGCATCGCCGACTTCGATGAGATCGGGCTCGAGCGCGTCGATGGCGCGCGCCCAGCGAAACGGGTTCAGTGGCAGGCGGTAGTTGAAGGCGCCCGGCACCAGCCGGCCTTCGACCATCGAGACGTCGCCGGGTGCGTGCGTGTTGGTTTCACCGGGCACCACCAGGCTGTGCCGCCACTTGGTATGCGTGCGCATCCACTCGTGCTTGGCGAGCAGGTAACGTTTCACTCCACCGCTGGTGGGCGAGTAAAACAAGGTGGCATCGACTACGTGCATGTCCCGGTTTTCTTCTTGCGTCCGTCAAAGTCCGAGTATCGGAGCGTTGCAGTACTGCGACCAGTCGGCGCAGACTCGGTTCCCCATGTCGAAGATCACCTACACATCGGCCCGTGGCGCGCTACTCGGGGTAGCACTCGCGGCAACATTGATCCGTGTTACACCGGCGGCGGAACTCGACGCGGCACTCGATGCCATTGATTCGAAAGTCATTAGCTGGCGCCGGGACTTCCACCAGAACCCCGAGCTGTCCAACCGCGAGGCCAGGACTGCAAAGATAGTAGCCGATCACCTGCGCAAGTTGGGAATGTCGGTGGAAACCGGCATCGCGATGCACGGCGTCGTCGGTCTCCTCAAGACCGGTCGGCCGGGTCCGACGATCGCATTGCGGGCGGACATGGACGCGCTGCCCGTGGTCGAGCGCACCGACGTGCCGTTCCGCTCCACCGCCAAGTCTAACTACCGCGGCGAGGAAGTGGGCGTCATGCACGCCTGCGGCCACGATTCACACACCGCCGTGCTCATGGGCGTGGCCGAGGTGCTGGCGAAGAACCGCGATTCGCTGCGGGGCAACATCCTGTTCGTGTTCCAGCCGGCGGAGGAAGGCGCCCCGCCCGGGGAAGAAGGCGGCGCGTCCATCATGCTGCGGGAAGGCGTCTTCGACCGGTACAAGCCGGAGGTGATGTTCGGCTGGCATGCGTGGGCCTCGATCAATACCGGCAGCATCGGCTATCGCAGCGGGCCGTTCATGGCCGGCTCACAGGCCTGGAAGGCGGTGGTCGCCGGGCGGCAGACGCATGGTTCGCGGCCCTGGCAGGGCGTGGATCCGATTGTCGTCGCGGCGCAGATCGTCAATGGGCTGCAGACCGTGGTGAGCCGCCAGGTCGACATCACGCGCATTCCCGCCGTGGTCTCGGTGGGCGCCATCAAGGGCGGCGTGCGCAACAACATCATTCCCGACAGCGTGGAGATGATCGGCACCATCCGCACCTTCGAGGCCGCGCAGTACACGCAGGTCACCGGTGCGATGAAACGCATCGTCGAGAAGACCGCCGAAGCCAGCGGCACGACGGCGACTTTCGAGCTCGATCCCTACAGCAACCCGGTCACCTACAACAACCCCGAGCTCACGGCGCGCGTCCTGCCCAGCCTGCGCAAGGTGGCGGGCGATGCCAACGTGAAGGAAATTCCGCTGATCACCGGCGCCGAGGACTTCGCGTACTTCGCGCAGGCCGTGCCGAGCTTTTTCTTCATGGTGGGCGTGACCCCGCAGGGCACCGACGTGACGACCGCGCCGGCCAACCACTCGCCCCTGTTCTACCTCGACGAGAAAGCCATCCCGCTCGCGACCCGCGCGATGACCCAGATCGTCATCGACTACCTGAAGTAACGGGGACATTCCTCGTTTCCTGGCAAACGGGGACGGGGTGGCGTTGGCGCGTGTCCCGGCGCCCGACCCATGGGTATGCAGTGATCGCGCTTTTCGCCGGGCCCTTCGATGGTTGTTGCGCAAGGTCAGGGCCGCCGCTCTTTGGTCCATGATTCGGGCGCAGAATCGCCTGATCGTCAGCACTTGCCATGACTCGGTCGGGGACGGCTTCGTGCCTTGCGAATTCGGTATCCCGGCCCGCGCGCTCACTGCATACCCATGGATCGTGCGCCGGGACTCCCACCCACCGCGGTACGTCCCCGTTTGCCAGCAAATGAGAAATTTCCCCGGCTTGGCTGGGAAAAGAATCGCGACCTCGACGCCGCGCTCTTCTCTTTCCACCCCCTGGGCCGACACCCCACGTTTGCC
>DASUGK010000049.1:0-13383 GCA_036274075.1 Steroidobacteraceae bacterium
GGGCCGCGCTGAGGGCGCGAGGAACCCCGAGATTCCGTCTCTGACACCACTATTCGGGGGAGAGGAGGATTTGCCAGACGTCGAGCTTGCGTGCGCGGAAGGCGGCGGCGCAGCTCGACAGGTAGTAGTGCCACATGCGGCGGAAGCGTTCGTCGTAGCGGCCGGCGAGACGCGACCAGGAGCGTTCGAGGTTCGACCGCCACGCCAGCAGCGTGCGTTCGTAGTTGGCGCCGATGCTCTGCCAGTGCAGGATGCCGAAGATGCCGTCGATGGCGCGCTCGATCTGCTCGCGCGACGGGATCATCGAGTTGGGGAAAATGTACTTCCCGATCCACGCATCGGTGTGGTTGGTCGAGCGGAATCCGCCGATGGTGTGCAGCAGGAAGCGCCCACCCGGGTGCAGGCAGCGCCTGACTACCTTCATGTAGCGGCGGTAGTTGCGCACGCCGACGTGCTCGAACATCCCGATCGAGAACACGTGGTCGAACTTCTCGCGCATCTCGCGGTAATCCTGCAGCCGGATCGCCACCGGCAGGTCCCTGCAGCTTTCCCGCGCATAGGCGGCCTGTTCACGGGCGATGGTGACGCCCACGCCGGTCACGCCATAACGCTCGGCCGCGAACTTGAGCGCGCCGCCCCAGCCGCAGCCCACGTCCAGCAGGCGCTGCGCGGGCCGCGGGGCGAGCTTGTCCAGCACCAGCGCGAGCTTGGCCTCCTGCGCGTCGTCGAGCGTGTGCGCACCTTCCCAGTACGCGCAGCTGTAGATCATGCGGCGATCGAGCATGGCCTCGTAGAATTCGTTGCCCAGGTCGTAGTGCCGCCGGGCCACTTCGAACACGCGCGCGCCGCGCTGGTGGTTGACCAGCGCCGCGCCGAGCCAGGCCAGCGCGTCGCGCCACGACCGGGCGCGCTCGTCGGCGCGGGCGGCCAGCAACCGATAGACGAAGCCGTCGAGGTCGCGCACATCCCACCAGCCGTCCATGTACGACTCGCCGAGGCCCAGCGAACCCTTGGCCAGCACCCGCGCGTAGAAGTCCTCGTTGTGCACCTGGATGTCCCAGGCATTCGGGCCGTCGATGTCGATGCCGCATTCGGCGAACAGGCGCTCGATGCGGCGCCGGAAACGTCCCGCGGGAGAATCGTGGGAGTGATGCTCGAAGTATGCCGCGCGTTTCATGCGGCGCCTCAGCGCAGGTTGCGGTTGAGATCTTCGATGGATGCGTCGAGCAGGCGGGCCCCGACCGGGTCTTTCACGCTCAGCAGTGCGCGCGTCTGCACCAGCAGGTCGCGCACGCGATGTAACCCGGAGGGGTGACTGCTGCGAATTTCATCCTCGAGCGTTCCACCACCAGTGGCAGCGATGAAAAGGAACAGCGGCACCGCACGGCGCAACTCATAGTTGGCATCCACGGCCACGTTGAACGCCCAGCGATCCGCCATGACCTCGCGAATGCGCCGCTGCATGAAGTTTGTCTCGAGCCCGCCCACGTGGTCGAGGACGTGATGCCCGATCTCGTGGAGCACCACGGTGGCGATGACCGCGTCGAGGATCTCGCCGCGCAGTTCCTGCTCGTATTCCTCGTCGATCGAATCGCCGAGCGCGCCGGCGCAATTGCCGCGCGTCTCGCTGGCGTAGCTGTAGAAATCGTGTACGTGGCGCGTGTCCCGGCCCTTGTTCAGGCGCCGCGAATTGTGGCCCGCCAGTTCCGAAAGATAGGCGGTGTATTCGCGCAGGCAGCCGACGTGCCCCGACCAGTCGGCGATCATCGCGAGTGCCAGCCAGTCGGTGACCGCCAGGAAACCGGCGTTGAACTCCACGATGCGCTTGTGGCCGAAAGCGCGGCGCGCCTCTGCATTGGTCTCCCAGGAGAGCGGCGACTGGAACTCGATGTCGTCGAGCACCTTGCGGGCATGCTGGTCGAGCGTCGGGCGTACTGACTCGACCAGCACCTTGGTGACGGACTGGATGCGCTGGCTGTAATAGTCGAGCGGGTGCGTTTGCGCCAATGCCACGCCACTCGTCGTTACGGCGAGCAGCAACGAAGCGGTAATGCGGCACCCCAGCACGGCACGATATTGCCCGTTTTCGGGAGCCGTTCAAATCGGTGCGCGCCCGCATCGCAAGTACCTGAATCGCCTGCCCATCCGGCGGATATCAGACCAGCCCGACACGGCAGGTCGACCAAGGGCCTATGGCCGCGCGCCGCGCGCTTTCGTAGCTTGTGATCCATGAATGCGGTCGTGCAGCAGGATCTGCGCGCTGTCCCGGAGCCGGGAGCAAGCTCGCTGCTCGCGCCCGAGTCCTGCCGCATCCTGCCCTCAGGCAATCGTATGCCGCTGCTCGGACTCGGCACCTGGCACCTGACGACGCACACCGTCGAAACTCTCTGCAAAGCCTTCGAACTCGGCTTTCGCATGATCGACACCGCGGCGGACTACCACACGCAGCGCGGCATCGGCGACGCGATCAAGGCCTGCGGCCTGGACCGCGACGAATTCTTCGTCATCACCAAGGTCGAGCCCGAGGAAGACACTTGCGCGGCCACGCTCAAGAACCTGGCGCAGCTCAAGCTCAACTACGTCGACCTGGTGCTGATCCATCGGCCGCCGCGGCAGGGCGCGGGTGAGCAGGCCTGGCAGGGACTGCGACGCGCCAAGCGCGAAGGCTTCGTGCACGACATCGGTGTCAGCAGTTACCCGATCTCCTGCATAGAGGACCTGGTGTATCGCACCGGCGAAATGCCCGCCGTCAACCAGATCGAATGGAGCCCGTTCGGGCACAGCCCGAGCATGCTGGATTTCTGCCGCGACAATGAAATCGTCATCCAGGCGTGGAGCCCGCTGACACGCGCCACGCGGCTCAATGACGACAAAGTGGGAGCGATGGCCGCGCGTTACGGCAAGACGCCCGCGCAGCTGCTGATCCGCTGGAACCTGCAGCTCGGCGTGGTGCCACTGCCCAAGGCCAACCACGTGCAGCACCTGCGCGAAAATCTCAACGTGTTCGATTTCGAGATTTCGCACACCGACATGGCCAAGCTCAACGGGCTCAACGAACACTACTCGGCGCTGAAGCGCCTGCAATACCTCTAGCGCCAGATCCTCCGGCGCAATAAATCCTGCCCGGCGGCCGCCGAGGCGGCCGCGCGGGCGGGCTGATCAATCAATGGCGGACGTTGTAGTACTCGTCGGCGCGCGTGGCGTAATTGGCGGCGCCGTCCTGGCGGGTCAGCATTTCGAGCGAATCCGCCGGGGCAGCCTGCAGCTGCTCCTTGGTGAACGGCACGACGTAGCTGTCTTCGCTTTCCACGTAGTCGAGCGCGGACCACGGCACGGGGTGGTACTTCTCGTTCATGCCGAGGAAGCCACCGAAGCCGACGACGGCGAAGATGATCCTGTTCGACTGCTTGTCGAGCACGATGTCCTCCACCTGGCCAATCTTCTGGCCGGCTGTATTTTTGACCGTGGTGCCGATGACTTTCTTGGCGCGAATCGCCGAGGTGTGGCCAGATGCGGTAGTCATTGAATTCTCCTGTGGGCTGACTTCTTCGGTGAACGGCCATCATAGGAACGTGATCGCGCTGCGCTCATCGGCGGAAGGCGCGCATGCCTGTCAGCAGATGCGCGCGGTGTGTCAGCAGCGCGCCTTGTGGCACGGAACCTGCAACTTCTTCGCGTGAGCAACACGAGGAGACCCCACGATGGAAAAAAATACCTGCGAAGTCTGTGGCAACCGCTACGACAAGGCCTTCGAGGTGATCGCGGCCGACGGCGGGCGCCACATATTCGACTGCTTCGAATGCGCCATCCACGAACTGGCGCCGGAGTGCAGCCACTGCGGCTGCAGCATCATCGGGCACGGCATGGAAGCGGAAGGCGAGTTCTTCTGCTGCGCGCATTGCGCCAGCCATCGCGGCCACCAGCAGATGCAGGACCGCGCCGAAGGCGAGCGCCGCCTGGTGTAGCGCCGCTCAGGGCTGGGTGACGACGATCGAGCCGCGGAAGGATTCGAACAGGAGGAGCGGCAACACGCCCGACCACTGCAGTTCCGGTTCGACGGTGTCGTCCATGCCATCGCCGTTGGAGTCCACCGCCGCGAGGACGGTGTCCGGGTTGGTGAGCGCGCTGTCTTCTTCTGCGAGGCGCGCCTTCGTATTGTTGCCGCCCGTGACCACGAGCCGGCCCGCGGAAGGGAACTCGCCGATGAAGCCGGTGAAGGCCTCGGTGGTTTCGAACTGGAACCCGCCGCCCAGGACGTCGCTGTCGATGCTGCCGCTCATCGAGTACCGGTAAGTGTTCGTCGCGTAGTCCTGCTGCAGGTCCACGATCAACATCTCGAGTCCGTCCTGGCCGGCCAGGTGCGCGGAATGGAACGAGGCCGCGGCGATCTCGTAGCGGTCCGAGGTGCTGGTGCGCGTGTAGCGCATCGGCAGCAGGAAGGTATAGGTAATGGTGCTGGCGCCCGCGATGTTGTTAGGCGTGATCTGCAGGCCGACCGTGGCAACGTTGATGGAGAGCCGCTTGCCGTCCACCAGCGGGGTCACGTCCAGGATGTCGACGCGCAGGATGCCGTGCTGCGTGAGGCCGCCGGAGTTGCACTGCTCCCACTGGATCGTCGCGGCGTCGCCCTTGTCCTGGAGCCCGTTCTGGTTCGTGTCGGTGTACGCGATCGAAAGAGTTCCCGAGACCGGGCAGGGCCCGCCCATGATATTGAGCGGGATCGCGAGCGTGTCCGCCACGTAAAACGCGCCGATCCGCGCATTCGTGAACGCGGAAATCGACGAGCCCACCGAGACCTTGAGTGCGTTCTGGTAGTTGGACGAAGTGAGGGCGATGCCCGAGGGCGGCGGTGGTGGTGTCGGGGCCGCCGGAGGCGGCGATGGCGATCCGTAACCTCCGCCTCCGCAGGCGGACAAGGCAAGGCCGGCAATGAGTGCGGCGGATCCCTGCGCCAGGCGTTTCATGAACTGCAGAGTAGTTCGATCGCGCGGGCCGCGCAATCGCGCCGGTCAGCGTTTTACAAAAGTAAAATCGAGCGCCTCTTCGTCCGAGGCCTGCTTGCGCACCCGCAGGAAGTAGCCGCCCGGATCCAGCTGCCGGCCGTCGATCATGACTTCGAGCGTCACCGGGGAGGTGGGGTGCTCGCCGTACAGTGTCGAGAGGGTAGTTATGCTCTGGTTAGGCTCGATCCGGTCCAGTGCCACGGTGTAATGGAACGCTGGCTCGAACAGGCCCACGATCTCCACCCTCACATTTCCCGCCGGCAGCTGCGGCATGCCGTCGGCGCCGCGAACCAGCGCGAGCCGCATGGTCGTGCCTGCGCGCTGCTCGTCGGTGGTGACCGCGGCGAGGAGCTGCGGATGCAGGCCGGACAGGTGTTTGCCGACCCAGAACACGGTGCCGGTGCACAGCAGCAGGCTCGCCGCCAACGCCAGCTTCCAGCCCCAGGGATTCTCGGCGCGCACGAACTCCTCGGTCGAGCCGGACGCGACCAGCGCCAATCCGGCCTTCAACCGTTGTTCCAGCTCCACCTGGCGGGCGACCTCGGGATTCGCGACGAAGAAATCCTCGAAAGCCTCGGCTTGCGCCTCGCTCATTTTGCCGGCGACGTATTGTTCGACGAGCTGCTGGTTCATGGGCCCGGGTTCAGGAGGTCGCGTTTCGAGAAACCGCGCTCTTCCAGGATCTGCCTGAATCGCCGCCGCGCGCGACTCAGTGCCTGGTTGAACGCCGCTTCAGTCAATTGCATTTCCTGGCAAATGACTTCCTTGTCATGGTCTTCGAGATAGAAGCGCTTGAGCATCAGGCTGTCCCTGGATTGCGGCAGTTCGCGCAGCAACGCGCGCACCGCCATGGCCGCCTCGAAATCCTCGGCGAGTACATCTATCCCGCGTGCGGTATCCGCATTCCTCTCGGCTGCCGCACTATCTATGTCTGTCTTCTGTCGCTCGGTCTTTCTCAGTGACGCGATTGCGAGATTTCTTGCGGTCTGGGCGGCGAAGGCGGCCAGCTTCTCCGGCTCTTCTATCCCGGCGCCGCGTAGGCGCTGGATGACAATGAGCAGGGTTTCCTGCACCAGGTCCTGCAACAGGCCGTGATCGCCGCCGGTACGGCGGCGTAAAAGGACGCGAAGGCCCGGCTCGAATTGCCGGATGAGCTCGGCTTCGGCCGAGACGTCACCCTCGCGAATGCGGCGAGTGAGCTCGCCGCCCGGAACGAAATCCATACCCTGATCGACCCCAGGACCCTGTTGGGTCCGAAACCCCCGCGGCGGGATTCTGCCATGTCCTTCGCGGGGTTATCCTGCCTGCATGCAGAAGACTTATCACGGATCCTGCCACTGCGGGGCGGTCCGCTTCGAAGCGGACATCGACCTGGCGCAGCCGACCTACCGCTGCAACTGTTCAATTTGCCGCCGGAACCGGTTCTGGGCGGCGGTGGTGAAACCGGCCCAGTTCCGCGTGATCGAGGGTCGCGACGAATTGAAGCAGTACCTGTTCAATTCCATGCAGAACGAGCACTACTTCTGCAAGACCTGCGGCGTGCGCCCGTTTGGCCTTGGAAACAGTCCAGAGGTGGGGGAGATGGTGGGCGTGAACATCGGCTGCCTGGAGAACGCCACCCCGGAGGAACTGGCGGCGGCGCCCATCCGCTACTGCGACGGCAAGAACGACAACTGGCAGCATCCGCCGCCGATCACCAGCTATCTCTAGCGGCCCGGACTAGCCAACGGGTGGTTTGACCGGCAGGCGCACGTAGAAAGTCGTGCCCTTGCCCAATTCACTCACGAAGTCGAGCTGGCCGCCGTGGCCCTTGACCACCGTGTTCCGGACGATGGACAGCCCCTGGCCCGTGCCACGGCCCACTTCCTTGGTGGTGAAGAACGGATCGAAGATGCGCGCCTGGATGCCCTCGGGGATGCCGCCGCCGGTGTCCGCGATGGTGATCAGCACGTGATCGCCCTCGAGCGCCGTGCGCACGGTGATGCGGCCGCGGCCACCGTGCTGCTTCACGTAGTCGGCGATGGCGTCAGCGGAGTTCACCACCAGGTTCAGCACCACCTGGTTGATCTGGCCGCCGTGGCAGATCACCGGTGGCAACGGGCCGTAGTCGGTCTCGATGTCGGCCCAATCGCGGTATTCACTGCGCGCGATCACCAGCGTGTTGGCGATCGAGGTGTTGATGTCGACTTCGCTCATCTCGCGCTGGTCGACGTGCGAGAAGTGCTTCATCGAGCGCACGATCTCGGCGATGCGCGCCAGCCCATCGGCGACGCGGGTCAGCGCCGGCGGCAGTTCCTCGCGCAGGTAGTCGATGTCGTCGTCGCCTTCGGGCCTGGGCGCCTCCCGGGGAAGCGCGGCGTGCAGCTTGTCGATGTACGCGAGTAGTTCGCCCACGCCTTCGCGGATGAACGACAGGCTGTCGTTGAGATACTGCACCGGCGTGTTGATCTCGTGCGCCACGCCCGCGGCGAGCCGGCCGATGGATTCGAGCCGGTCGCTCGAGGCCATGCGTTCCTCGGCGGCCTTGCGCTCTGTGATGTCGAAACCCGTGCCGACCAGGCCGGTGACGTTGCCGTTCGTGTCGTGCAGCGGCACCTTGGAAGTGAGGATGACGCGGTTGGTGCCGGACAGTTTGTCGAAGGCGAGTTCTTCGCAATTGACCAACGGCTGGCCCGAGGCGAGCAACGCCTGCTCGTCGGCGAAAAACTTCTCCGCCATCTCGCGCGGGAAGAAATCGAAATCGGTCTTGCCCACGGCGGACTCGGGCGTGACGCCCATGCGCGCCGCGACCAGCTTGTTGCAGGCCGTGAAGCGGCTCTGCGCATCCTTGGCGTAGATGAAAGCCGGGATCAGGTCGATCATCGTGCGCAGCACGTTGCGCTCGTGCGCGAGCGCGTCCTGCAGGCTGCGACGCTCGCCGCTGGTGTTCGAGCTGGGGCAGTCGGGGACCGACTCGGCAGGGATTTTGGGCAGGCTGCTCACAGCGTCCGTAACGGCGAAAAGCCCGGAAACTGAAGGGGATACGGGCCAGTGCGGACCTGCCGCACGGGAGGCGGCAAGCGCTGCTCCCCTGTTACCGCAATCACGTTTCAAATAGCCGAATTAACTGTGAACTCCGGGCTTGAAGAGCCGCAGTTCGTCGAACGTGGCCTCGAATCCGCCCCCTTCCGGGGCGGCGCACATGATGCCCACCTGGACCTCCACGAAGGGCGGGAAGTAGCCCTGGCGGATGGTGGTGAACTTGGTGCCGTCCTTCGAGTACTGCGCTTCGATGGAGTCCTTCTTGCGTTCCACGCGCCAGTACACGGGGTCGGACTGCGACAAGTCCTCGGTGGTGGACCAGTCGGAGAACTCGTGCGTGAAGACCACGCTTGCCCAGCGCTTTCCCTCGACGAATTCCGAGCCGCATTTCATCCAGCGCGCGTCGTCGAGCCGCACCATGAGGCCGGCCTGGTCGTAGAGCGAGGCGTACTTGCCATTGACGCGCGCCTGGAACGCGAACTCGCCGAACACCGGGATGCGGAAGAAGTGCCCGTTGTTGGTGACGTAGCCGTAGAACGTCTTGCGCCAGAAATCGGTCTTGGGTCGCGACTTCGCGATGATCGCGCCCGTGTCGAAGGTGACGCTGGCCGGCGGATTGAACCATTCCATCTTGGCGACGAGATCGCTGCCTTCCAGCCAGAGCTTCGGGGCCGTGTCGTGCGTGACGCCCTGTTGCGCGTTTGCCGCCGAGGCATTTGCCAGCAGGGCGGCGGCCAGGGACTGTTGCATGAAGATACGTCGCGAGGCGTTCATGCGGACTCCGTCAGAGTGGAATGTCTGGAAGCATTGCCCGGAGCTCGGCGCGGCAGGCCTCGGGCGAAGTGAACTGGATCGCGTGCAGCCCGGATTCGCGCGCGGCAATGACGTTTCGCGTGAGGTCGTCGATGAACACGCTCTCGGAAGGCACGATGCCCGTGGTGTCGACGAGGTGCTTGTAGATAGCCGGCTCGGGCTTGAGCAGCAGGATCTTTCCCGAGATGACCAGCTGCTTGAAGTGCGCGAAGAAGCCGTGGCGCTGGATCAACACCTCGAACGTGGACTCGGGCATGTTGGACAGCAGGTAGAGGTGGATTCCCGCGGCAGAGAGATCTTCGAGCAGCCGGATGGTCTCGGGAATGGGTTGCAGCGACTCGGCCGTGGCGCGCAGCAGCTCGCGCACCTCGTCGGGCGTGCGGCCGGAGAGCTTCGCGAAATGCGCGGGGGCGGAGTCGGCGGTGATCGTGCCGCGGTCGAATTCGTGCCAGTCGGGATGTTCGAAGATGTACTGGCGGATCCCGGCCTGGATCGCGGGGTCCGGGTACAGCTGCGCGATCACGCGCGGCGGGTTCCATTCGAGCAGCACGCCACCCGCGTCGAAGATGACATTGCGTATCATGCGCGCCGGAGAGTAACCGGTCATGAAGACGTACGTGAAGATCTGCTGCATGGCGAGCCGCGAAGAGGCGGCGCTCGCCATGTCGATGGGCGCCGATGCACTCGGGCTGGTGTCGGCCATGCCCAGCGGGCCCGGGCCGATCGCCGACCAGTTGATCGCGGACATCGCCGCGACGGTGCCGCCGCCCATCGCGACGTTCCTGCTGACTTGTCGCCAGGATGCGGAGGGGATCATCGAACAGCACGCGATGTGCCGGACGTCGACGCTGCAGCTGGTGGACACGGTCGCGCCGGCGGAGCTGCGCAAGCTGCGGGTGCGGCTGCCCGGGATCAAGCTGGTGCAGGTGATCCACGTCGGCGGCGAGGAATCCATCGAAGAGGCGCGTGAAGTGTCGGGGCTGGTCGATGCGCTGCTGCTGGATTCTGGGAACCAGAAACTCGCGGTCAAGGAGCTGGGCGGCACGGGACGCGTGCACGACTGGAACATCAGCCGCCGCATCCGCGAGGCGGTCGCCGTGCCGCTGTTCCTCGCCGGCGGCCTCAACGCCCGCAACGTGCGCGAGGCCATTGCCGCTGTGCGTCCCCACGGCGTCGACATCTGCAGCGGCGTCCGCACCGCCGGCCGCCTGGACCCCACCAAGCTCCGCCCCTTCATCCACGCCGTGAAAATGGGGTCAGACCCCATTTCCTAGCAATTGGGGTCTGACCCCATTTAGCCATTTAGGTTTTCGGGGGCATGGGGAGGGGGTCGTCGCGGGTGGGCATGGGGGTGACGATGGGGGGTGAGAGGCCGGTGACGAGGTCCGCGACTCTTACGGCGTTGCCTGTGACGAAGCTGCGGTTGGCGGAGGCGCCGATGAGGCAGGAGTACAGGCCCGCCCGTTCGTCCGCGGCGCGCTTGTACTTGTCGGGCTCGGCAGCCGCGAACACCTCGGTGAGCATCACGTTGTCACCCCCGCCGTGGCCGCCCTTGCCGGTCCAGGGTTCGATGTTCGCCGGCTTGCCGCGCAACGGGATGATGCGCGTGCTGACCGCGTCAGCTTCCTCGCCCTGGTAGTTAGTCGCGCCAGCCGATACGGCGCCACCCTCGACGATGCGGTGCTCGAGCCGCCCCTTGGTGCCGTTGAAGGCGATGGTGTAGCCCTCCCAGGCATTGAACGCGTTCAGCGAGTACGACAGCGTGGCGCCGGTCTTGTACTTCACGATGACGTTCATCGTGTCCTCGATGCTGATGTCCGGGCGGAACACGCAGCGGTCGCGGAAATACCCGTCGTGCTTCTCGTTGTCGAGGTACAGGTCCTTGAAGTTCTTGTCGGCGGCGATGTCGAGATAGAACGTGCACTTGTCTTTCTCGGGGCAGGTCAGGCAGCGCTCGTGGTAGCCTTGCAGCCCCATGCGCTGCGCCATCTTCGGCGTGTAGAACTCGCGCTTGCCGTAGGCCTGCACGATCTCGGGCTCGGAGCCCAGCCACCAGTTCACCAGGTCGAAGTGGTGCGTGGCCTTGTGGATCATCAGGCCGCCGGAGATGTCCTTGTTGCTGTGCCAGCGGCGGAAGTAGTCCGCGCCGTGCAACGTGTTCAGCAGCCAGTGGAAATCCACGGACATGATGTCGCCGATGGCGCCGTTCATCAGCAGGTCCTTCACCTGCGTGCGCGGCGGCGAGTAGCGGTAGTTGAACAACACGCGCAGGTGTTTGCTGTTGCGCTTGCAGGCGTCGACGATCTGCTGGGCTTTTTCGGGCGTCGTGGTCAGCGGCTTCTCGGTGAGCACGTCGCAGCCCGCGTCGAGCGAGCGCACGATGTAGTCGTGGTGGAAGCCGTCGGGGCAGGTGACGATGACGCAGTCCGGCTTCGTTTCCTTGAGCATCCTGTCGAAGTCGGCCGCGAGGTATTTCTTCGGCGCCTTGACGCCGGCGCCGGCCAGGTTCGGCTTGATGAAATTCAGCGCGGTGTCGAGGCGCCCCGCGTTGGTGTCGCAGATGCCGACGAGTTCATTCCCCTGCGCAAAGGTCTTGGTAATCGCCGTGAGGTACATGCGCGAGCGCGACCCCACGCCGACATTCACATACCGCCGCCGCGGCGCCGCCGCCTGGACGATGCCCGACATCCCCACCGCCGCGGCCCCCGCCCCCTTGAGCACGGCCCGCCGATCGAAACTGAATTGACTCATCGTTCCCCCGAAAAGTGGTGTCAGAGAGGGAATGTCGGGATTGCGTCCCCCGCGATCCGCACAAGCGGCGGCAAGCAACGCAATCCCGACATTCCCTCTCTGACACCATACATCGAATTCAATCAACATCGCTCAACCTCGCGCACCAGGTCGGCGTTGTCGCATACTCCGCCGAGATGCAAACACCGCGTCTATTGGCCGCCCTCGTGCTCGTCGTGCCGCTATGCGCGAACGCGGCCAAGCCCATCGATCGCCACGCACTGGTAACGCGCCACAACCCATCGATCACCACCATCGACAAGTCCGCGCCCTTCATGGTGGGCAACGGCAACTTTGCGTTCACGGCCGACATCACGGGACTGCAGACCTTCCCCGAGCAGTACTCATCGCTGGTGCCCTTGATGACGCAGGCGCAGTGGTCCTGGCACAGCTTCCCCAATCCCAAGGGCTACAAGCTCGAAGACGCGCTCAAGCCCATCAAGGTGCGCAAGAAGACGCGCAAGTACGCCGCGCTCACCAGCTGGGACGAAGCCAAGGCCGAGAACATCCAGTGGCTGCGCGAGAACCCGCATCGCTTCTCGCTCGGCCGCCTGGCGCTGCGCCTGGAGAATTCGCAGGGCAAGGCCGCGAGCTTCGCCGACCTCGCCAACACGTCGCAGTCACTCGACCTGTGGAGCGGCCGGCTCTCGAGCGCCTTCACCTTCGATGGCGTGCCGGCGGAAGTCGAAACCTCGGTACACCCCGAGCGCGACATCCTCATCGTGCGCATCCGCTCGCAGCTGCTGTTCGACGGCCGGCTCGGCGTCGACCTCGAGTTCCCCGGCGTCTCCCGCAAGCTCAATCCCGATCCGGCGGACTGGGACCATCCCGACACACACTCCACGCAGGAAGTCACGCGTGGCCCCGGCGGCCTGACGCTGACGCGCACGCTCGACGACACTCACTACTCGGTGAAGCTGGTCTCCGACCGCGAGCTCGATACCCAGACGCCCGCGGCGCACACCTTCCGCCTCACCGCGCCCGGCTCGACGCAGATCACCTTGTTAGTCGAGTTCACCGAAGGTCCAGCCGCCGACCACGTGCCCGACGCCGAATCGGCCCGCGCCGCCGTGGCCAAGTGGTGGCAGGACTACTGGATGAACGGCGGCGTCGTCGACCTCACCGGCAGCAAGCATCCCAAGGCCAACGAGCTCGAGCGGCGCATCGTGCTGTCGCAGTACCTCACCGCCGTGAACTCCGCCGGCCGATATCCGCCGCAGGAAGAGGGCCTGTTCTCCAACAGCTGGAACGGCAAGTTCCACCTCGAGATGCATCCCTGGCACTCCGCGCATTTCGCCGTCTGGGGCCGACCGCAATTGCTCGAGCGCAGCATGCCCTGGTACCTCGATCACCTCGAGGAAGCCAAGGCGCGCGCCAAGTCCATGGGCGTGAAGGGCGCGTGGTGGCCCAAGATGGTGGGGCCGGAGGGACGCGAGAGCCCGAGCACCGTCAACCCCTTCATCATGTGGCAGCAGCCACACCCTATCTACCTGGCCGAGACCCTGTGGATAGCGCATGGCAAGGACCGCGCGACGCTGGAGAAATACAGCGAGCTCGTATTCCAGACCGCGGACCTGCTGGCGAGCTGGCCGTTCTACGACAAGAAGGCCCAGCGCTACATTCTCGGCCCGCCGATGATTCCCGCGCAGGAGAACTTCGATCCGCTGACGACGTTCAATCCGACGTTCGAGCTCGAGTACTGGCGCTTCGGCATCGGCACGGCACAGCGCTGGCGCGAACGCCTGGGACTGTCCAA
>DASUGK010000050.1:0-22573 GCA_036274075.1 Steroidobacteraceae bacterium
GCCGGCATTTCGGCATTGCGGCCGAGGCGGTACTCTGGAATTCGCAAATTCAAGGCGCAATGCCGAAATGCCGGCCCGGCACCATTCGATCAGAAGCCGGTCGCGATCGGCCGGCGCGGATCGCGAATCCACTCGCTCCAAGAACCGGCGTACAGGCGTCCGCCGCCGAGTCCCGCATGCTCCAGCGCCAGCAGGTTGTGGCAGGCGGTGACGCCGGAACCGCACATCGCGATCAACCCGGCCGGCGGTTGTGATCCGAGCAGCGTTTCCCAGCGTCGCCGCAGTGCGGCGGCCGGCAGGAATCTCCCGTCGCTGGCCAGGTTGCCGGTGAAAGGTGCATTGCGCGCGCCGGGAATGTGTCCGGCCACCGGATCGATGGTCTCGTTGCGACCGGCGAATCGCTCCGCGCCGCGGGCGTCGACCAGCAGGTTTCCGGGACGCTGGCGCAGTTCATCGACCGTGCGGCTGTCCACCCAGGCGCCGGCATCAGGATTCACGTCGAGCTGGCGTGGCACCGGATCCTGCCGCCTGGTCTCGAGCGGCAGGCCGGCGGATTTCCATTCCGCGAAGCCGCCATCGAGCACTGCCACGTCGCGGTGGCCGATCCAGCGCAGCAGCCACCACAGCCGCGCGGCGTATGCGCCGTTGCCCTGGTCATAGACGGCGATCTGCCGGCCATTGCCGGCGCCGAGTTCACCGAGCCGGCGCGCGAATGCATGCGGGTCCGGCAGCGGATGACGGCCGCTGCCCGGCACGATCGGACCCGACAGGTCGCGGTCGAGATGCAGGAACTGCGCGCCGGGAAGGTGCGACTGCGAATATTCGGTTTCACCCCAGTGCGGATTTCCAAGATCGCTGCGGCAGTCGAACAGGGTCACGTCGTCGAGCCGCGTGGCCAGCGACCTGGCGTCGATCAACGTCGACCAGCCGGGGGTAGTGAAAGCGGGCATGCTGCATCCTACAATGAGATGTACTCATGGCCGGCACATGGCAATAGACGTCTACTGGGGCAGCGGCAGCCCACCTTCATGGCGAGTGCTGCTGGCGCTCGAACACAAGGGACTGCCCTACAACAGTCACCTGCTGCAACTCGCGATGCAGGAGCACAAGGCGCCGCACATGCTGGCGATGAACCCGCGCGGCCGCGTGCCCATCCTCAAGGATGGCGACTACGTGGTGTTCGAATCGCTGGCGGTGTTCTACTACCTCGAGCGCAAGTATCCCGCGAAGCCGCTGTTCGGTGATTCGCCCGAGGAGGGCGCGGTCATCATGCGCGTGTGCTGCGAGTACCAGGCGTACATCGAGCCCTACGTGCTGCGCATCACGCGCGCATTGCTGAATCGCCAGGGCGATCCGTACTCCGACGAGAGCACGTATGCGATGCACATGATCGCGGGCGAGGCGCGCACCATCGAAGGCCGGCTGTCGAAGGGACCGTGGATCGTGGGCGACCAGCCCGGCGCCGCCGATTACATGATCTTCCCGGGCATCCAGTTGCTGCTGCGCGCGCTCGCTTTGCCGGAAGCGCGCGAGTTGTCGTCGCGTTTCCTGCCCGTCGAAGCGAATTATCCTGCGTTAGGCCGATGGCTGCAGCGCGTCGCAGCGCTGCCAGGATACGACCGCACGTATCCGCCGCACTGGCGCGTCGCCTCCTGACGACGAGATCGCTGACGAGGTGTTGGGTGGCAACACCGGGTGATGGTTGATACCCTCTCGGGCTATTTTTTGACGAGTCTTACGGGGTCAAACATGGCGGGTCACAAGGTTCACATCGAGTTTCCGGGTCGCATCGTCTTCATCGGATTCGGCAGCATCGGCCAGGGCACGTTGCCGCTGGTACTGCGCCACATCGGCATTCCGAAGGAGCGCATCACCATCATCACCTCCGACGACCGCGGCAAGAAGGAAGCCGAGGAGTACGGCATCAAGGTGGTGAAGGTCACGCTGACCCGCGACAACTACCGCCGTGAACTCGACCCGCACATCGGCCGCGGCGATTTCGTGCTCAACGTGTCGGTGGACGTGTCGTCGATCGCGCTGATCAAGTTCTGCTGGTCGAAGGGCGCCATGTACCTCGACACCTGCATCGAGCCGTGGCCGGGCGGTTACACCGACGCCACGATCCCGCACGCCAAGCGCACCAACTACGCGCTGCGCGAGGAAGCGCTGGCGCTGCGCGCGCAGAACCAGCGCGCGCCCACGGCGGTGCTCACGCACGGCGCCAATCCCGGCCTGGTCTCGCACTTCGTCAAGCAGGCGCTGCTCAACATCGCGGCCGATACCGGCGTGGACGCCGGCTCGCCGAAGTCGCGCGATGACTGGGGACAGCTGTCGCGCAAACTCGGCGTCAAGGTGATCCACATCGCCGAGCGCGACACGCAGCTCGCCGCGAAGCCCAAGGAGTTCAATGAATTCGTCAACACCTGGTCGGTGGACGGATTCGTCAGCGAGGGCCAGCAGCCCGCCGAGCTCGGCTGGGGCACGCACGAGAAGAACTTCCCGCGTGACGGCAAGCGTTATGACTTCGGCGGCGGTGCGTCCATCTACCTCATGCAGCCGGGCGCGGCCACGCGCGTGCGCACCTGGACGCCGAAGGCCGGGCATTTCCACGGCTTCCTGATCACGCACGGCGAGTCGATCTCGATCGCGGACTACCTCTCGGTGCGCCAGAGCTCGGAGGTGGTGTACCGGCCGACCTGCCACTACGCGTACCACCCGAGCGACTCCGCGGTGGTGTCGGTGCACGAATTCGCCGGCCGCAACTGGCACCTGCAGGATCGCCAGCGCATCCTCATGGATGAAATCATCTCGGGCATCGATGAGCTCGGCGTGCTGCTCGCCGGCCACAAGAAGAATGCCTACTGGTACGGCTCGCAGCTCTCGATCGAGGAGGCGCGCAAGCTCTGCCCGCACAACAACGCCACCAGCCTGCAGGTCACGGTGTCGTGCCTGTCGGGAATGATCTGGGCCATGGAGAATCCCAACGTCGGCCTCGTCGAGCCCGACGAAATCGATTTCAAGCGCAACCTCGAGATCGCGATGCCGTACCTCGGCACCGTGACCGGCGCCTACACCGACTGGACGCCGCTGCACGACCGCGAGCGTCTGTTCCCGGAAGACCTCGACAAGACCGATCCCTGGCAGTTCAAGAACGTGCGCGTCTGAGGCGCACGCCGGTCTTCAACGCAACGGGGGCCTGAGGCTCGAGAGCCGAAGGCCCGTCGCCACCACGATCAGCACCAGCGCGAAGGACGCAGCGGCCAGTCCGCGGCGCGCCAGTTCGCCGGGTGAATACAGGTGCACGTGCCCCAGGCTTGGCAGCGCGAAGGCCAGCACGGCCCACAGCGGCAGCAGGTAGAACACCATGATCGCGGCGCGCATCCAGAATTCCGCGCTGCTGCCCGTCGGGCAACTCACCTCGAGCAGGCGCCGCAACGGCGAGTGGATCGCGCCCACCGTGATCGAGCTCAACACCAGCGAGATCGCGGTAACGGCGAACAGGGCGGTGAACTCGCTCATCGCGCGACTCCCGCCTGGCGGATGCGGGCCCAGCGCGCGAGCCCCGGCGCCACGACGTGGTCGTACAGTGATTCGCAGACCAGGCGCAGCGGCGGCCAGGAGAACACGCGCGCCAGCCAGCGCAATTCGGGAATCCGCGACCAGATCGCGAGCGCCGCGCTGAAGCCGCTGACGATGCGGCCCTGCTCGTCGCGCAGGTAGAGCCGGCGCTCCAGGTGTTCGCGCCGCAGCCCGTACGCGGCGAGCGGCTGCGTCACGCGCATCGAGTCGTGGAAACGCAGCGGCAACTTGCGCCGCTCGGCGGCACGCACGTAGCTGCCGATTTCCCACGAGCACACCGGGCAATCGCCGTTGAACCAGACCTCGCATTCGCGGTCGAGCGCGCGCAGCGGTGGCGCGCCGGCGCGATCCGGCACGAGATCGCGCAACGCGCTGTCGAGCGTGAAGTGACGGAATTCGAACCCTTCCTGCAACAGGCGGCGTGGCGCCACGCGCTGGCCCTGGATCAGCAGATCGGCCATCTCGCCCAGCGGCCAGCGCAGCGCGAAGCCAGGGATACGCAGCCACAACGGGCGCCGCAGGCTGTGCGTCAGCGCGCGCTGGAAGTCGCGCTGCCGCACCGGCGCCGGTGCCACCGCGTTCACCGGGCCGCGGATCCGCGGCTCGTCGAGCGCCAGTTCGACGACGCGCACCAGGTCGGCGACGTGGATCCAGGACATCCACTGCCGCCCGTCGCCGATAACTGCTGCCATCGCGAGATTCGCCGGCAGCGCGAGGCGCGGAAAGATTCCGCCGTCGCGGCCCAGCACCAGGCCGATGCGCAGGTTGACCACGCGCATCCCCAGCGCCTCGCCGGTATTGGCCGCGGCTTCGCGCTCCACGCACAGGCGTGACTGGAACACGTCCTGGGGAGGTGAGGATTCTGTGAGCCACGCGTCGGCGGCGTCGCCGTGGAATCCGCCGTAGAACCCGATGGCGCTGGCCGTCACCAGCACGCGCGGCACGCTGGTGCGCGTCGCGGCCCAGTCGAGGATGGCCTGCGTGGTTTTCACGCGGCTGTCGATCAGCAACTGCCGGCGCGCGCGCGTCCACGGCACGCCGATCACCTGCGCACCGGCCAGCGCGATGACGGCGTCGATGTGTACAGCGGCCGGGATTTCCGCCAGCGACGTCACCACGTGCACGTGCGGGCCGAAGCGCTCGAGCGCGCGGCCGGCATCCCGTGTCCACACCCATACTGCGTCGCCGCGCCGGCGCAGCGCGCGCACCACGTGGCCGCCGACGAAGCCCGTGCCGCCGCCCACGAGCACATTCCGGCCCGAGGCCGTCCCGGCCGCGACGATGGGATCGCGCACCCACTCGGCGGGACGGAAGTGCCCGAGCGCGGCGATGCCATCGCGGATGCCGAACACGATCATGCCCGCGGCCAGCACCGTGAACAGCACGGAGAAGCCGCCGTGCTCCGCGGCGACGACATCCGAGGGCTGGCCCAGCCAGTCGATGAGCACCGGGGCGAGCGCCATCAACACTACGCCGAACAACAAGGTGAGCACGGTGTGCAGGACGCGCTCGAACGCGGGCAGGTAACGCGTGCGGTCCTCCACCACGAAATCCGCCATCGTGAAAATCGTCTCGGCGATCAGCACCGCGGCGATCAGTACCGCCCACGCGCCGTGCCATTCGCGCCAGGCCAGCGCCAGGAACAGGAATCCATACGCGAAGGCGCGCGCCGCGTGCAGCGCCAGCTCGACGCGCGCGGCGCGCCGCTGCGGGAGGCGCATGGCGTATTCGTGGTTCCACAGGCAGTCGATGGCGCCCAGCAGGGTCTGGAAAGTCAGCAGCGAGAACACCAGCGTCATGTGTGCTCCTCGGTGGCGCAGAAACGCCCGGTCTGGAAAAACATTTCGCCGAACAACGGATGCGTCACGGTCATGGTGAAGCGGAACCAGCCGTGCCCGAGATCGATGTGTTCGACATGTGTCACACCCGGCGTGAGCAGTTGCGGCAGCCACAGGCGCAGGCCCGCGCCGAGATCGAAGTAATAGCCCACGCTCACGAAATGCAGCACTGCGCCTTCTACGTAGGTGTCGAGCGGCATGCACAGCCGCGCGGGCAGGCGCTCGACCAGTTGATTGTCGGATGTCACCACCTTGGTGGAACTCACCAGGTGCCTCGAACCGTCGTCCCAGAGGTACTCGCGATCCCAGGTGACACCGCGATGGCCATGACGCACCTGCACGCGCGATTCCACGTTGTCGCCGGTGCGCGGCGTCACCGGCATGCCGAACACGGTGCCGCACCAGGCGAACAGGCGGCCGAGCCAGCTGGCGCGCACGACTTCGAGGGAACCGGCGTAGGTGACGTTGGCTGCGTGATCCGCGAAGCGCTCGCGCACCGCCTCGGGCAGGCGCTGCCACGCCGCTGTCCCAAGGACCGCCCGCAACCCGTGCCGCGGGGGATGCGCCAGCCCGTCGCGGGCGAGAGGCTGCGGCAGGGTGCGGGCGTCGTTCATGTGTGCGCTACTCGCCGATGACCTTCGCGATGCGTTCGCCCATGCGCATCATCTTGAGCAGCGTCTTGCGCGGCAGGCGTTTCACGGAGTCGTACCAGCGCGTGAGCGTCTCGAGGAATTCGAGCTGCGTGAGGATGCGTTCGCGTACCGCGGGCGGCGTCTCCCTGTCCTTCTCGAGCTGCGCCGCGCACTCGCGCAACGCCGCCAGCGTGGGATCGAGTTCGCGGCGCTTGCGGCCTTCCATGATCACGCGGATCACTTCCCAGGTGTCGTGCTGGGCGGTGAAGAAGTCGCGCCGGTCGCCGAGCACGTGCGTGACCTGCACCAGCTCCCAGGACATGAGCTCCTTGAGACCGTTGCTGACGTTGGAGCGGGCGATGCCCAGCGTCTCGCAGATCTCGTCGGCGTTGAGCGGGCGCTCGGCCAGGTAGAGCAGGGCATGGATCTGGGCGACGGAGCGGTTCATGCCCCAGCGGCTGCCCATCTCGCCCCAGTGGACGATGTAGCGCTGCATGGTGTCGGTGAGGTGCATATCGTCCTGCCTGTAATTTCTGTCTTCACAGAAATTATAGAAGGGATTAGAGTACGGGCAAGTCGGTTTGTACTTATTTTTCGAGCTTCACCTTCATGGAACCGGGACCGCAGGAAGTATCGCCACCGGGACTGCCCGCCAGCCTCGGCCGGCTGCGCGTGCGACACCGGGATGTCGGCGACGTCTGCCATGGTGTCGTGCGCTTCTCGCCCGTGAAGGCCACCTGGTTCTTCGCCATGGCGGCGGCTGCGATGATCGGGGGCGCGTTGACGATCAGCGCCGCGGCGCTGGCATTGTTCGTCGTGAGCACGGCCATCGTGCTGCTGTTCGGGCATTCGCTGGGCAGTCATCGCAAGTTGGTGCACGACAGTTTCCAGTGCCCGCGGTGGCTCGAATACCTGCTGGTCTACCTGGGCGTGCAGGTGGGTCTCGCGGGGCCGATCGGCTTGCTGCGGCAGCATGAACTCCGCGACTACGCGCAGCGTCTTCCGGCATGTCACGACTACCTGCGACACGGGCGCAGCTTCTGGATCGATGCCTGGTGGCAGCTGGCGTGCCAATTCGGACTGGCGCGCGCGCCGGTATTGGTGCTCGAGGCGCGAGTCGCCGGCGACACCTTTTACCGATTCCTCGAGCGCACGTGGATGGCCCAGCAGATTCCCTGGGCCGTGCTCTTCTACCTCTGGGGCGGTTGGGCCTTCGTGTTCTGGGGCGTATGTGCGCGTGTAACCGCTGGAGTCTTCGGCCACTGGCTGATCGGCTACTTCGCACACAACCACGGTGACATGCACCACGTCGTGGAAGGTGCAGCGGTGCAGGGCCGCAATATTCGCTGGACCTCGCTTCTGACCATGGGCGAGTGCTGGCACAACAATCACCACGCCTTCCCGGGATCTGCGCGTCTGGGCCTGCATGCCGGCGAATGGGATCCGGGGTGGTGGGTTTTGCGCGGATTCGAACGCCTGGGATTGGCGTGGAACCTGCGGCTGCCCGAGCAGCTTCCACACCGGCCTGAAGTGCACGCGCTCACGATGCCGG
This sequence comes from Steroidobacteraceae bacterium, assembly GCA_036274075.1. Classification (GTDB taxonomy): domain Bacteria; phylum Pseudomonadota; class Gammaproteobacteria; order Steroidobacterales; family Steroidobacteraceae; genus CADEED01. Next base: position 7,602 of record DASUGK010000050.1, read on the forward strand.
GCAGGAATTGCCGCTGGTGCCCGGCTCGGGCAGAGGCCTAGCCATGGACAACAACTACGCCACGTCCAACGCGCCGATGAACGAGCCGCCGCCTCGCGAGCCGCGGGGCGGAAAGCGCCTGCCGTTCAGCGGCTGGTGGCCGGTGGGCTTCGGGGCTTTTGCGGGACTGCTGCTGCGGCTCGTATACATGGGGCTGCCCGGCGAGCCGTATTCCGCGATGTTGGGCTCCTTCATCATGGGCTCACCCATCCTGGTCGGCGCCGTGACGGTGTATCTGGCCGAGCTCGAGGAACGCCGGACGTGGGGGTATTACTTCGTGGCGCCGGTGGTTGCGACCGTGCTCTACATAGTTGGCACGCTCGCGCTGATGATCGAGGGCTGGATCTGCGCCATCGTGATCATCCCGTTGTTCGCCTTGCTCGGCGGGCTGTCCGGGCTGGCGATGGGCGCGGTGTGCCGCATGACGAAGTGGCCGCGGCAGAACGTGGTGACTTGCGTCGCGCTGTTGCCCTTGCTGGGGGGTGCTTTCGAACATCGCGTGCCCAATGCGGATCGCGTGCGCACGCAGACCCGCGAGCTGATCGTGGCGGCTCCGCCCGACGCGGTGTGGCGCGAACTCGTGGACACGCGTGACATTCGCCCGGGCGAACTGGAATCGGCGTGGCTGTACCGCATCGGTGTGCCGCTGCCTTCCGAGGGTGCCGGCGAATTCCGGGATGGCGAACACCTGCGCCATATCACCATGGGGCGCGGCGTGCACTTCGACCAGGTCGCGGTCGATTGGGAGGAAAACCACCGCGTCAGCTGGCGCTACCGTTTCTCAGCGGACTCCTTTCCGCCGGGGGCACTGGACGATCACGTGCGTATCGGCGGCCAGTATTTCGATGTGGTCGGCTCGAGCTTCGAGCTGACAGCGGAAGGCGCGGGGACCAGGGTCACCACGAACATGAGCTACCGCGTCAGCACGCATTTCAACTGGTATGCCGGCCCCGTCGCCGACCTGCTGGTGGGCGATTTTCTGGAAAACCTCCTGGGCTTTTACGGACAGCGCGCGGCGACCTCTCAGGAAGACACGTCCTCGTAGCGGATATCGACGATGACCAGCGTGCGCGTGCCTCCCGGCAGTTCCACCGTCACCTCATCGTCCAGCGCCTTGCGCATCAGTGCGCGCGCCAGTGGCGCATCCATGCTGATGTAGCCCTCGGCCATGTCGAATTCGTCCGGGCCGACGATGCGGTGCACGGATGAGTTTCCCTGTTCATCTTCGAGCGTCACCCAGGCGCCGAAGAACACGCGTTTCCGGTCCGACGGGGGCTTGTCGACCACGGTCATGCCGTCGAGGCGCTTGCGCAGGAAACGCACGCGCCGGTCGATCTCGCGCAAGCGCCGTTTCCCGTAGGTGTACTCGGCATTCTCGGAGCGGTCGCCCTGCGCCGCGGCTTCCGAGACGGACTGCGTGACCCGCGGGCGCTCCACGCGCCACAGGGCGTCCAGCTCCTGTTTCAGGCGTTCGGCGCCCGCCGGAGTGATGAATTGGGACCCGGGTTTCTCTGCTGGTCGGTAACGGCTCACGTGTCGAATTTTAAGTGAAGGGATGTGATGAAGGTCTCAGTCGCGGACACCCCGCGCCGGGGGGTTCTGTGCGTCGGCTCACAGCCGTTTTGGGCCTCCGGGCCTACGCTTTCTACCCATGGCAGCCCGGTACTACACGCACTTTGTGACGAGCGCAGAGCCCGCGCATTCGAGCGAGTGGAGCGGAGTCATCGAGCTGACGCACCCGCTCGGTGAACGCCGAGATTCGAAGGAACTGCGCCGACTTCTGGCCGCGAACTTCGAGATCGATGCCGACGACATCAAGATCCTGCAGGTCGCGAGACTGCACTGACCCGTTTTTGCTGACTGACCGAATCCCCTAGCGGACTTCTTTCCCTTCATCGAAAGTCCGCCTTCCAGCCCCGAGCCCCAAAGGCTTGGGGCTTTTTTTATACTCCCGGCATCGTCATCCGGGGACTTCCAATGGCAGACCGATTCTTCAGCATGGCCGCCGCGGCCCTGCTCGTCACCGTTTCAGTACAGGCAGCCAAACCGGTCGCGCCGGCCCCGGCCGCACAACCCGCACCGCCCGCTCCTGCGCCGCTGGTCTCCGGTCTCGATCTGGCGGGATTCGACCGCAGCGTGCGTCCGCAGGACGACCTGTATCGCTTCGCCGGCGGCGGCTGGCTGGCGCGCACCGAGATCCCCGCCGACCGCTCCAACTACGGCACGTTCCTCATCCTCGATGACCAGGCGCGGGAAGAAGTCAGGAAGCTGATCGTCGCGACTTCGCAGCAACCGAATCGCGCGCCGGGTTCGGATGCGCAGAAGGTCGGTGACTACTACCTCGCTTACATGAATACCGACCGCGTGGAAAGCCTGGGGCTCACGCCGCTCAAGGCCGAGCTCGCGCGCATCGATGCCATAACCTCGGCCCAGGACGTCGCGCGTTACATCGGGCATTCGCAGCGCCTCGGCGTGGCGCATCCCTTCCGCTGGTCCTCGACGCCCGACAACAAGAATTCGGCGGTCTACATCGGCTCGCTGACGCAGAGCGGGCTCACCATGCCCGACCGCGACTACTACCTGAACCCGGACGAGAAATACGCGCAGTTCCGCGCCAAGTTCGCCTCGTACGTGGAGCAGATGCTGGCGCGCGCCGGTGAACGCGACGCGAAGTCGGCCGCCACGCGCATCGCGGCGCTCGAAACGCGCATCGCCAACTACCAGTGGACCAAGGTCCAGAACCGCGACCCGGTGAAGACCTACAACCCGATGAGCCTGCCCGAGTACCAGAAACTCGCGCAGGGCTTCGACTGGCTGGCGTTCTTCGACGGCATGGGCGCACCCGTGCAGAAGCTCGACATCAGCCAGCCTTCGTACATCACCGGCGTCGGCCAGTTGATCAAGACCGTGCCGGTGGCGGACTGGCGGCTGTACTTCAAGTTCCAGTTGCTCGACGACTTTGCGCCGCTGCTGTCGGCGCAGTTCGCCGACCTCGAGTTCGATTTCCACCAGCGCACCCTGCAGGGCATCCGAGAGCCGCTGCCTCGCTGGCGGCGCGCGGTGAATTCCATGGACGACCAGATGGGCGAGTTGATCGGCCGCATGTTCGTCGAGGCGCATTTCCCGCCGGAAGCCAAGCGCCGCATGATGGAACTGGTCGACAACCTGCTGAAGGCCTTCGACACCTCGATCGACGGGCTGGAGTGGATGAGCGCGGCCACGCGCGCCGAGGCGAAGAAGAAGCTCGCGAAGATCACGGTGAAGATCGGTTATCCCGACAAGTGGCGCGACTACTCGGCGCTGGTCGTGAAACCCGACGATCTCGTGGGCAACGTGATGCGCGCCGAGGAGTTCGAGCGCAAGCGGCACATCGCCCGCTCCGGCGGCCCGGTCGACAAGGGCGAATGGTTCATGACGCCGCAGACCGTGAACGCCTACTACAGCTCGGCCACCAACGAGATCACCTTCCCGGCGGCCATCCTGCGTCCGCCCTTCTTCGACATGAATGCGGACGACGCCGTCAATTACGGTGGCATCGGCTCGGTGATCGGCCACGAGATCAGCCACGGCTTCGACGATTCGGGCCGGCAGTTCGATGGCGACGGCAACCTGCGCGACTGGTGGACGCCGGCCGACGGCGACAACTTCAGGAAACGCGCCGGCGAGCTGGTGAAGCAGTTCGCCGGTTACAGCGTGCTCGACAACCGGCACCTCAACGGCGAGCTGACGCTGGGCGAGAACATCGGCGACCTCTCCGGCATGGCCGTGGCGCTCAAGGCCTACCACATGTCCCTGGCAGGCAAGCCGGCGCCGGAAATCGACGGCTTCACCGGCGACCAGCGCTTCTTCCTCGGCTGGGCGCAGGTCTGGCGCCGCAAGTACCGCGACGAGGAGTTGCTCAAGCGGCTGGTGACCGATCCGCACAGCCCGAGCGAGTTCCGTACGAATGGGCCGACCAGCAACATCGACGCTTTCTACGATGCGTTCGGCGTGAAGCCCACCGACCGGATGTACCGGCCGCCGAACGAGCGTGTCAGAATCTGGTGAGTCCTCGCTGAACCGGCAAGTCCCGGAGGTTCACATGCGCAAGCTGGTACTGAGTCTGTTCGTGGTGCTCGCGGGCGCGAACCTTGCGGGTTGCGGTTACAACAAGTTGCAGAACCAGGACGAGGCGGTGAAGGCGGCCTGGTCCGAAGTGGTCAACCAGTACCAGCGCCGTTCGGATCTCATCCCGAACCTGGTGGCGACCGTGAAGGGTTTCGCGGCGCAGGAGGAGCGCGTGCTGGTCGGAGTCACCGAGGCGCGTGCCAAGGCCAATTCCATCCAGCTCACGCCGGAGCTCATCAACGATCCGGCAGCGTTCGCGAAATTCCAGGCCGCGCAGGGCGAGCTCACGCAGGCGCTGAAGAGCCTGATCGCCATCACCGAGAACTATCCCGAGCTCAAGTCGGATGCCAACTTCCGCGACTTGCAGGCGCAACTGGAAGGCACCGAGAACCGTGTCACCGTGGCCCGCAACCGGTACATCGACGCCGTGCGCGCCTACAACGTGACCGTGCGCGAATTCCCCACCAACCTCACCGCGAAGATGTTCGACTACGAAGTGAAGCCGAACTTCACCGTGGAGAACGAGGAGGCCATCTCCACGGCGCCCTCGGTGCAATTCGACACCACGACGCCGTCGCAGCCGGAAACGCAGGAACAGCCCGAGCGCGCCACGCCGCCGGCCTCGAACTGACACCGTGAAAGCCGCGCTGTTGTCGGTCGCACTCGCCCTGCTGGCGAGTGTGGCGCCGCGCGCCGGAGCGCAGGTCCCGCTGCCCAAGCTCGAGTCGCGCGTCACCGATCTCACCGGCACGCTGACCGCCGCGCAGCAGTCGGCGCTCGAGGAGAAGCTCGCGGCCTTCGAGGATCGCAAGGGTGCGCAGATCGCGGTGCTGATGTTGCCGACGACCGAGCCCGAAGACATCGCGCAATTCGGCATCAGGCTCGCCGAAGCCTGGAAGGTGGGGCGCGAGCAGCCGGACGATGGCGCAATCCTGATCGTCGCCAAGGACGATCGAATCATGCGCATCGAAGTCGGGCGTGGCCTCGAAGGTGCCCTCACGGACATCGCCTCGAGCCGCATCATCAACGACATCATCGCGCCGCTTTTCAGGCAGGGCGACTACTACGGCGGCATCAACGCCGGCCTCGACCAGATGATGCGCGTCGTCGACGGCGAAGCGCTGCCTCCACCGGACCAGAAGTGGAAGGCGTCGGACAAAGGCGGCATACCCTGGCCCATGATCGCAATCGGCGCGATCGTGCTGGGCAGCATGCTGCGGCCATTCGTGGGGAGGATCGCCGGTGCGGGCCTCGCCAGCCTGGCGGGTGGTGGCATCGTCTGGCTGATCACCTCGCGGGTCGCGCTGGCGATCGCCAGCGTCGTCGGACTTTTCTTCGCCGTCCTGTTGCTCGGCGGCTTCGGAGGGCCGGGAATCGGCGGGCGAGGCGGCCCGAGGGTGTTCCGCGACATCGGCGGATTCGGCGGTGGCGGGTTCGGCCGCGGCGGCGGAGGCTGGAGCGGCGGCGGTGGCAGCTTCGGCGGCGGCGGCGCCTCCGGCCGCTGGTAGTTAGGCATGGACCTCGCGCGCATCCTGCGTCACCTGGCCACGTCGCACTCGGGCACGCGGCGGCGTTTTTCCGCCGGGACCCTGCAGCGCATCGAGGACGCCATCGCCGCGGCCGAGCTGCGCACCAGCGGCGAGATCCGTTTCATGATCGAGTCCTCGCTGGGCCTGGCCGACCTGTGGTCCGGCGTCACGCCGCGCGAGCGGGCGCTGCAGACCTTCTCGGACCTGCACCTGTGGAATACCGAAGCCCGCAACGGCGTACTCATCTATGTATTGATGGCGGACCGGGACGTGGAGATCGTCGCCGACCGCGGCGCGGCGCAGCGCATCGGCCAGGAGGACTGGGAAGGGGTTTGCCGGCTCATGGAGGCGCATTTCCGCGAGAAGCGCTTCTGCGAAGGCTCGCTGGCGGGAGTCGAGGCCGTGGGACGCTTGTTAGAACGGCATTTCCCGGCGCCGCCCGGCCACAACCGTGACGAACTCCCGAACCAGCCGGCGCTGCTGTAGCACAATGCCGACAGTCCCATTCGACCCTGCAATGTCATAATTCGAACATGAAGAATCGCTTCGCGCCGCGTGCGCTGCTGGTCCTGGCATCTGCCAGCGTGGTCCTCTCCGGTTGCTCGCTGCTCGACAAGGTCCCGAGCTGGGGCGGCAAGAAAGACGCCGACAAGGCTGCCGTCGTCCCGGCGCTGCCTGAACCCGTTCCGACCCACGAGTTCGTGATCGACGCCAGCACCGACATCGTCGGCGTGGTGCAGAAGACGCTCGCGACCAAGGAAGACACGCTCACCGACATCGCGCGCCGCTTCAACGTGGGCTACGAGGAGATCGTGCGCGCCAACCCGGGCGTCGATCCGTGGCTGCCGGGCGAGAACCGCGAGATCGTGATCCCGTCGCAGTTCATCCTGCCGAACGCGCCGCGCGAGGGCATCGTCATCAACGCCGCGGCCATGCGCCTCTTCTATTACCCCAAGGTGAAGAAGGGTGAGCCGCAGGTGGTGCACACCTATCCCATCGGCATCGGCAAGGTGGGCTGGAAGACGCCGGAAGGCACGACCAAGATCGTGCGCCGCCAGGCGGATCCGACCTGGCGCCCGACGCCGTCCATCATCAAGGAACATCTCGAGGAGCGCGGCGAGAAGCTCGACAAGGTGATCGGGCCCGGTCCTGACAATCCGCTCGGCCGCTTCGCTTTTTACCTCGGCTGGCCGAGCTACATGATCCACGGCACCAACAAGCCCGCGGGCGTGGGCCTGCGTTCCAGCCATGGCTGCATCCGCCTGTATCCCGAAGACATCGCGGTGTTGTTCGAGATCGCGCCGGTCGGTACGCCGGTGCGCGTGGTGAACCAGCCGTATCTCTTCGGCTTGCATGACGGCGCGCTGCACATCCAGGCCTTCGACGTGCTCGAAGACGATTCGCGCGACTGGAAGAAGGCGCAGGCCAAGCTGCTCAACAAGGCCATGGCCGAGCGCATCAAGAAGGAACTGGCGGCCCGCAAGGAAAAGATCGACTGGGAGGCGGTGGCCAAGCTCTCGACCGATCCGCGCGGCATCCCGGTGTCCGTGACCGGTGGCCCGGACCAGCTCGATCACATCGTGGCCACGGCCACCGTCGTGCAGAACAAGGTGGCGCCCGGCGCCACCTGGGACGGCGTGTCGGACCTGCCGGTCGACGAGGCCACGTTCCAGGAACTGGTGTCCGATCGCGAACCCTCGGTGGAGTCCGCGGCCGCCGCCGCGACGCCCGCCCCCGCGCCCTCGACCAAGCCCGTCGCGAACAAGTAGCGGATGGGGCAGTCCCCGTCCGCCCGCCGCCGGCGGCGGTCTAACTAGCGACCGACCCATGGTCCTGCCGCTCCACGACGACAATCCGACCACGACGCGTCCTTACGTCACCGTCGGCATCATCATCACCTGCGCGCTGGTGTACGTGGTGCAGCACCTGCTGCTGCCGCCGGCCGGCGCGGAGCAGGTGGCCTGGTCGCTGGGCGTGATCCCGAGGGTGCTCTCCGGGATCGAACCCATGCCGCCCGAGATCGCGTTGCTGCCGGCCCCGGCCACCATCTTCACCTCGATGTTCCTGCACGGCGGCTTCTGGCACCTCGCCGGCAACATGTGGTTCCTGTGGATCTTCGGCAACAACATCGAGGACGCGATGGGGCACGTGCGCTTCATCGTGTTCTACGTGCTGTGCGGCGTGGCGGCGGTGTTCGCCCAGGTGCTGCCCAATCCCGGATCGATCGTGCCCATGGTCGGCGCCAGCGGCGCGATTTCGGGCGTGCTCGGCGCCTACATCCTGCTGTATCCCCGCGTACGCGTGTTGTTAGGGTTGCCGGTGGGTTTTCTCATCGTGACGCTCGGGCGTTACCCGGCCGTGTGGGTGCTCGCGGCCTGGTTCCTGATGCAGTTGGGAATGGCCGTCGCGAGCAGCGGGGACGTCGCGGTGCAAAGCGAAGGCCGCATCGCGTTCGGCGCACACATCGGGGGATTCGTCGCCGGCCTCCTGCTCGTCACACTTTTCAAACGCCGCGGCGTACCGTTGTGGCGGCAATACTGAGACGCTGCTAAATTCCGCGCACCGTTGCGCGCCTGGTGGGTCGCTTTGAGGCGCGCGACCAGGGGAGCTTTTTGGCCGAGACGATTGACTCGCTAGTCTTAAGCGCCGAACAACCCGGCTCTATACGCGTCATCGCGCGCGCCGCGACCAACATCGCGGCGTTCGTCGGCCGCGCTCTCAAGGGTCCCGTCAACGAACCCGTGCCGATCCGCAGCTTCGCCGACTACACGCGCGTGTTCGGCGGCCTGTGGCAGCCCTCCACGATGAGTTACGCGGTCGAGCAGTTCTTCGAGAACGGCGGCCGCTGCGCCGTCATCGTGCGCGTCGTCAACGGGGCGCGCCCGCCAACGCTGACGCTGCCCACGGCCAGCGGCAAGCTCATCCTGCGCGGCGTCGGCGCGGGCTCGCGCGAATTCCTGCGCGCCTCGGTGGATTACGACGCCATCGAGCCGAAGGAAACCGATCGCTTCAACCTGGTCGTGCAACGCGTGCGCACGGCCGGATCCGAGCAGATCGAGGACCAGGAGATCTTCCGGCGCCTGTCCATCACGCCGGGTTCGGACCGCTTCGTGGCCGACACGCTGCTGGATTCCCGCCTGGTGCGCGTGCAGGGCAGCGTGCCCTCGGAAAGACCGACGCGCACGCCGCCCGCCGCGTCGGGCGCCGTGATCGGCTACACGCCCTCCAATCCCGACGGCGATGATGGCGGCCCCATCACCGACTACGACATCATCGGTTCGGCCCAGTCGCGCACCGGCATCTTCGCGCTCGAGGCCGCGCCCGACATCAACATGCTGTGCGTGCCGCCGCTGACCCGCGAGCACGACGTCGGCCTGTCCACGCTGCTGGTGGCCGGGCGCTTCTGCCGCGAGAAGCGCGCGCTGCTCATCGTCGATCCGCCCTCGGACTGGGCCTCGGCCGCCTCGGCGCTCGATGGCATGCGCCACTGGCCGTTTCGCAGCGAAGACGCGGCCATGTTCTATCCGCGCGTGGTGGCCTTCGATCGCCTGCGCGGCCGGTTCGAGATGTTCGCGCCCTGCGGCGTGGCGGCCGGCATGATCGCGCGCTGCGACGAATCCTGGCCTGTGTGGTCGGCCGCCGAGGGCGACGACGCCATCCTGCGCCCGGGCCTGCGCCCCGCGTGGACCGTGTCGAACGCGGACCGCGCGCGGCTCATCAACGCCGGCATCAACCTGCTGCAATCGGTGCGGATCGCGCCGAAGTTCGCCGCCAGCCCGCGAACACTGGCCAGCGGCGCCGCCGCGGTGAGCGACTGGCGATACCTTTCTGCGCGGCGGCTCGCGCTGTTCGTGATGACCAGCATCGAACGCGGCACGCGCTGGATGCTGTTCGAGCGCAATGCCGAGCCCACCTGGAAACTCGCGCGCAGCCAGGTCGAGGCCTTCCTCGAGTCGTTGTATGCCGAGGGCGCCTTTGTCGGGCGCACCGGGGAGGAGAGTTACTTCGCGGTCTGCGACGAGCGCATCAACACTTTCGAAACCATGCGCGCGGGCAAGATCAACCTGGCCTTCGGCTTCGCGGCCACCAAGCCCGGCGAATACCACGCCTTCATCGTCACTCACACCATGAGTGGCTCGCGCACGCGTCCCATCCGCCTGAATCGCTTCGCAAATTTCTCGCCGAGCGTGGACGAGGAAATCTCCTCGTCCATCCTGCGCGGGCTGGTGCCGAGTCCTTGATGCGTCGCGCCTGCCTGACCCTCGCGGCCCTGGGGGTGGCGCTCACGGCGGGCGCGGAGTCCAGGACGCGCGAGATTCCCGAGGACTACCGCATGGCGGTGTCCACCGCCAGCCAGCGCGGGATCGCCATGTTCCTGCACGATGCGTCCACGGCGCGCGCCAGCGACGAACTCATGGCACGCAAGGTGTTCGAGCGTGACCCGCGCCTCGAGGGCTGGCTCACCGAGGTGATCCCGGATCGCTCGCTCGTGGTGGTCGACTTCGTCGGAACCGACGACGGCAAGCCGGCGGTGTTGTATCGCGTGGAAGTGCCGGTGGGTGACGCGGCGCTGAAATTCGAAGCGATGAAACCCTCGTTGCCGCTCACCGAATCCCAGCAGGCGCGCTGGACGGCGCGCGGGCTGGCCATCGAGCAACTCGACCAGCGCAAGGATCGGTGCTCGCGGCAGTACAACCCGGTGGTGCTGTATCCGGACCCGGCGCCGGATGGCCTGGTCCACGTCTACATGCTGGCGGCGACCACCGAAGCGGGCGTCGTCGTCGCCGGCGGGCATTTTCGTTACGACTTCTCGCCGGACGGCACATTGCTGGAGTCGCAGCGCTCCTTCACCAAGAGCTGCTTCAATATCGAGGCGCCGGACGAGAAGAAGGGCAAGCCGGTGGCTTTCATGCTGACGCACCTGCTGGATCCGACACCCACGGAGATCCACGTCTTCCTGAGCCGGCTGCACGGCCAGGCGGTGTACGTGATGACGGAGGCGGGGACCTGGTCGGTGGAAGGGGCGGAAATCCGCTTCCTGGAGCCGCGCGAAAAATAGCGGCGCGGTGCGGGATCCCCAGGCTTCCCGGCGCGCGTTGGATCAGGAGGCTGGCTCAGTCAGCTTGCTCACCTGTCGCAATCCGCCCGCAGGATTGTAACCACCAGAAGTTCCCTGCCGCTGTCATCGATGTAGTGCGCGACATACGTCTGGAGGTTGGAGAAGTGCGCAAACATACTGCATACGCTGTCTTGCGCGACGAGGCCTGCCTTCATTGCCGGTTGATCGCGTTCTGGGTCACTGAACTTCGTGGTCGTCACTGTTGTGAAGTCCACGGTGTGTTCGTCACGCACGGCCAGCCGCATGATCTGGCCGTTCTTCTTGGCTTTTTCATTCAATTTGCGAAACGTGTTTTCCATGCCGGCGCGCGTCAGGTATGTGCTGATTTCCCGTCCATTGGAGTACTTGACGATGTGCGTGAGTTGCCCTTTGTCATCGTAGATGCGGTACTCGCCGTGGAGCTTGTCGGCGCGGTAACTTCCCTCGGCGAAGGCGCGGCCATTTCGCGAAAATTCGCGGTAGGGACCCTCGCGGGACCCCGTTTTCGTATCGCGACACAGCTCCACCTGCGAGGGCTCGCTCGAGTGGGGACGCTTCTCCAGTTTGGTCCCGGGAGGGCAGGACAAAGGCGGCAAGTCACCGCCCTGGCCACCGGCGGAGACCAGGAGCAGCAGGGTACTGAGTCCGCGGGGTTCGAAGCGCGAGCAACTCACCGCGCGCAAGGACTCAGGCTTCCTTGCGCGGCGACACGTACATCGAGATCACCGCGCGCACCACTTCCTTGCCGTTGTTGTCGGTGACGGTCACCGGCACTGCCACGTTCTCCGCGCCGGTCCACTCGGTCTTGTCGAGGCGCGCGGTGGCGGTCACGTCGGTCTCGGCCTTGGCGAGGTACTCGATGGTCATGCCGCGCGGAATCCAGCGCATGCTCACCGGGATGGTGACTTCGGTGCACATGCCGGCGGCGAGCTCGCACAGGTTGCCCATGGCGAGCGCATGCACCGTGCCGATGTGGTTCTCGACGGCGCGGCGCTTGCGCATCCACACCCGGCAGACCTTGGGCTGCAGCTCGAGGAATTTCGGCTTGATGGTGCCGAAATAGGGCGCGCGCTTCGACACCGTGCGCGCGAACAGCCAGCGGCCGAAGGCGGTTCGCTGCGCCCGCATCCAGGCACGCAGCGTCGGGCCGGCTGACGTGGTGTCAGTCCGCGTCAGCCAGTCCGATTGTGGAACGTCGGTTGCTACTCGGGCCATGAGGGACGAAACTCTAATCGTTGCCGAACGTCCGTCGCAATCTCGCTCGGCAACAAGATCGACAGACCGGGGGGTCAAGTTGAGTCCGATTTCGTTGACGGCGCAGCAGCGCGCGGCCGCGATTCGCAGGGCCGTGCGCGCCATCAAGCGCGGCAGCTTCGCCAGCTACGGCGAAGTGGCGCGGCGCGCGGGTTTTCCGGGACGCGCGCGCCTGGTGGGGCAGGTGCTGCGCGAATCCGGCGACGAGGCGCGCCTGCCGTGGCACCGCGTCACCGGCGCCGGCGGCCGCATCGCATTCCCGGCGGGTTCGGCCAATGCACGCGAGCAGCTGGCGCGCCTGGCGCGCGAAGGCGTGATGACTCGCGGCAACCGTGTTTTCGCGCGGCGCGTACCGGCGGGCTCGCGCAGCCTGGACGCGTTGTTGTGGAAACTGTGAGGGCATCGTGACCGACCGTTACGTGGTGTTTTCACATGGCAAGGACGCCGGGCCCTGGGGCGTCAAGATCACGGCGCTCGCCGGCAATGCGCGCAGCGAAGGCTACGAAGTCGAGTCGGTGGATTATCGCGGCATCGACGATCCGCGTGCGCGCGTCAACAAGCTGGTGGAGTTCTGCAAGGAGCTCAAGGGCGACCTGGTGCTGTGCGGCTCGAGCCTCGGCGGGTATGTGTCAGTCGCGGCGGCGTCGCTGCTGCATGCGCGCGGCGTGTTCCTCATGGCGCCGGCGCTGACCATGCCCGGCCTGCCGCCATTGCGCGAGAAGCTGCTCGACTGCCCGACGACGATTGTCCACGGCTGGAAAGACGACGTCGTGCCGGTGGAGCAGAGCATCGAGTTCGCGCGCCGCTACGGCTGCGCCCTGCACATCCTCAACAGCGACCACCGCCTGCAGGACGAAGTGCGTTTCCTCAAGTACCTGTTCGAGTACTTCCTCGTCTCCCTGGACCTCCCCACCGACGCCTCGTAAATGGGGACATTCCTCATTTCCTAGCAAACGGGGACAGACCAGTGTCTTGCGCTGCGCGCCCCGGCTGTCGCTCGGTCTAGGTCTGTCCCCGTTTGCTAGGAAACGAGGAATGTCCCCATTAATGGCGCTGGCGGATGGCGCGGGCGGCGATGCGGTCGATGAGGGAGGGGGAGATGAGCTTGAGCCAGCGGCCGAACTTGCCACGCGCCGACATGAGCACCAGGCGCTGGCGCTTCTCGATGCCGCGCACGATGTGCACGGCGCATTCGTCGGCGGTCATGATCTTGCCCTGCCGCATCGGTGACGTACCGAGCGGCTCGCCATCAGGGCCGATGGCGCGCTTGTGGATTTCGCTGACCACGAAGTCCGGCGCGATCACGGTCACGTCGACGCCGCTGCCGGCGAGCTCGATGCGCAGCGAGTCGAAGAATCCCACCATGGCATGTTTGCTGCCGGCGTATGCAGAACGCTCCGGAACACCGGTGAGTCCCGCCAGGCTCGCCACCGCGACGATCAGGCCGCGGCTGGCCTTGAGGTGCGGCAGCGCCAGCGCCGTCAGCCGCACCGGCGCGAGATAGTTCACCTCCATGAGCCGTTCGAAGATCGACAGGTCCTTCAGCGCATCGAAGCGGCTCCACATGGTGATGCCCGCGTTGTGCACCACCACGTCGACGCCGCCGAAGGACTTCACCGTTTCCGCCACCAGCCACTCGAGATCGTGCTCGCTGGTGACATCGGTGGGCACGGCGATGGCCTCACCGCCCGCCGCGCGGCACTGCTGCGCGAGTGATTCGAGCCGTTCGCGGTCGCGCGCCGCGAGCGCCACGCGGGCGCCGCGCGCGGCCAGCGCAAGTGCCAGCGCGCGCCCGATTCCCTCGGACGCGCCCGTAAGAATGATTCTGCTTCCCTTCATGCATGGGCCTCCGGGCGAGTCTGCTACGCTCGCCCGCCTAACATCATAGACGGGACCAGGCTCGCGATAATGGGATGGTTGCTGCGTCGATTCTTCAGGCTCTGGGTGCGGGCGGCCGTGCAGCCCGCCGAGCCGCCGCCATCGCTGGCAAAGCCGCAATGGCCGGTGTGTTACGTGCTGGAACGCGACTCGGTGGCCGACATGGCCGTGTTGTGCAACGTGACCGAGCGGCAGGGGCTCACGTATCCCGAGAAACGCTCCGGCAGCCTGCCCGTCGAGCAGCGCCGTTCGTATTTCGACGTCGGCCGGCGGCGCAGTTTCTGGGATGCCATGCAGTCACGCCGCCCGCCGCCCTACCTGCTGGCGGTGATCGAGGAACTGCGCGCCGATTCCGTGCGCGACATGCTGCTCGTGCCCACGGCCGTCTACTGGGGCCGTGCGCCGCAGAAGGAAGGATCCTGGCTCCGGCTGCTGTTCGCCGAGAACTGGGCGCTCACCACGCGCGCGCGCAAGTTCTTCGCCGTGCTGGTCAACGGCCGCAACGTGTTCGTGGAATTCGGCGAGCCGATTTCGCTGCGCTCGATGCTCGATGCCGCGCCGGCGCAGGACCAGGCGCGCCGCATGACCCGTATCCTGCGCGGCGTGCTGCGCCGCCAGCGCGCCACGCGCATCGGGCCGGATCTCTCGCACCGCCGGACCATCGTGGCCCGGGTGCTGCGTGCGCGCGCGGTGCGCGCCGTGGTGGCGGCCGAGGCGCGGGAGAAACACGACACGTACCGGCCCGGGCTGCTGCAGGCGCGCAAGTACGCCTTCGAGATCGCCGCTAACTACTCGCACGCCTTCGTGCAGTTCGCCGAGAAGCTGCTGGGCCGCGTCTGGAACCGCGTCTACGACGGCGTGAAGTTCAACCACGCAGGCACACTCAAGGAAGTATCCGAGGGCAACGAAGTCGTATACGTGCCCTGTCACCGCAGCCACATGGACTACCTGCTGCTGTCGTACGTGATCTACCACCAGGGCTACGCGGTGCCGCACATCGCCGCCGGCATCAACCTCAACATCCCGGTGATCGGCAAGCTGCTGCGCAAGGGCGGCGCGTTCTTCAT
>DASUGK010000051.1:0-2838 GCA_036274075.1 Steroidobacteraceae bacterium
AGACCGAAAGCGAGGATACGCAACAGCCGCTGGGCGAGGCGTCCACCGGCCTCCGGACGCAATTGCCATTGCTGGGGCGGTTCGACGCTTTCAATCACGGGGCGTCCCATTCAACGACGCCGCTCGCGATGGTGGCATCCCCATGCACGATGCGGAACGCGCAGCGGCCCTGGCCGGTTTCCAGCTGCAACTGCGCGGACTGGTCGGGCCCGAGTGGCCGGAAGAACTTCGCCTCGCGGACGCGCAGCGCGGACGTCGCGCAGCCGCGCGGGCGTGCGCACTCTTCCAGCACCCACTCGAGCAGCATCACGCCCGGCACGATGGGCCGGCCGGGAAAATGCCCGGCGAATACGGGATGCGTGGCCGGCAGGCAGAAAGTGCCGGGGCGCTCAGCCATGCCGCAGCTCCCGCAGGATGCCCGGCAGCCGCGTGCGCGCCTCGCGCAGGAACCGCAGCGGGTTGCGGAACCTGTCTTGCGGCAGCAGCCAGGCGCGCAGCGCCAGCTCCGCCGTGAACATGGCACCGATGAGTAGATAGGTACCGGTGCTCGAGAACCAGGCGAAGGTGTCCGGCGGCACCGGCCAGCGCGGCGCGAGGCCCAGTAGTTCGAGCATTCCGCCGGGCGACAGGTGGGCGGCGAGCCACGCGTTGGCCAGCGCCAGGCCCGCCAGCAGCACTGTCCAGCCCCAGGTGACCTTGCGTGCATAAGCCAGCGACGCGGCATCCGGCACCTGCGGGGCATGGAAACCGCGCACTACGCGTTCGACCAGCGCGGTCCGGCCCGCGCGCAGGCTGCGCCCGAAGGTGATCGCGATCGACGCCGGGATCAGCACCGGCGGCAGCAGTAACGGCCACGGCGGAAGGCCGCGCGCCACCATCACCGCGAGGACTGCGCCCACCAGCAGCGCCAGGCACCGCCACCACCATCGCCGGGGGCCACGAAACGCCAGCGACACCAGGACGGCCAGCAGTCCCACCGCGGCGGCTGCCGCCCCTGCGACGCGCCCGGTGAAGGCCAAGTGCGCCAGCACCAGGCAGGCCAGGGAGAGCGCGACGATGATCCACGTGCGGGCGGCGGGCATTCGATTGGTTGCACTGCGGTCCCGGTTCGGGACGGGCGGATCATACGCCGCGGGCCCCGCGGAACCGCGCCGTGCCCGGAACTGTCGCAGTTCAGCGGACGGTTGCTCCCAAGGCAGCCCCCCGAAATAAAATCGTCCCGATCCGGGTCTGATGACCGGCTTGATCATTACCCAACAACAACTCCGGAGAATCTCATGAATCTGAAGAGCATCGCCCTTGCATCCGCCGTGGGCAGCCTGCTGGCCCTGGGTATGGCCAATGCGGGAGAGGAACCCGCCAAGGAAAAGTGCACGGGTGTCGCGGAAAAGGGCAAGAACGACTGCGCCAACGCGGCTCACTCCTGCGCCGGCCAGGCCAAGACGGACAAGGACCCGACCGAGTGGAAGTACGTGCCGAAAGGCGAGTGCGAGAAGATGGGCGGCAAGGTGGCCAAGCCCGAGGCCTGAAGCCACGATGTCGGCACCGATGACACACCTCGAGCCACGAGGTGTGGCGCTGGGACCGGTTCCGGCTCGCGCCGGGATCGGTCTCCGGTCCGTGCACCACGATGCCCTGCTCGCGCAACGCCCCGCGGTGGGATTCATCGAGGCGCACACCGAGAACTATTTCCACGAGGGCGGCGCCGCGGTGCGCGCGCTGCTGCGCGCCCGGGCTAACTACCCGCTGAGCCTGCACGGCGTCGGGCTGGGGCTCGGCTCCGCCGACGGCGTCGACCGCGAACACCTGCAGCGCGTGAAGCGCGCCATCGCGCGCTTCGAACCGGCGCTGGTGTCCGAACACGCCTGCTGGGGTCATGCCGGCGGCGAACATTTCAACGACCTGCTGCCGCTGCCCTACACCGAGGAAGCCGTCGAGGTGCTGGCGCGCCACGTCGCCGAGGCGCAGGACTTCCTCGGCGTGCAGCTGTTGATCGAAAACGTGTCCGCGTACGTGGCCTTCGAGCATTCGCGGCTGCAGGAGTGGGAGTTCCTGGCCGCCGTGGCCTCGCGTTCGGGCTGCGCGCTGCTGCTGGACGTAAACAACATCTACGTGAGCTCGCAGAACCTCGGCCTGGACGCCGGGAAATACATCGATTCGCTGCCACTCGGCAGCGTGCGCGAGATCCACGTTGCCGGCCATGCACGCAACGGCGCGCTGCTCATCGACGATCACGGCTCGCAGGTGTGCGCGGACGTGTGGGAGCTGTATCGCCGCGCCGTCGCGCGCTTCGGCGCAGTGCCCACGCTGGTGGAATGGGACAACAACATCCCGGCGCTCGAAGTGCTGGTGGCCGAGGCGCGGCGCGCCGACGGCATTCTCGGGGAGATCCATGGCCTCGCTGCGTGAAACCCAGCGCGCGTTCGCCGCGGCGCTGCGCGATCCGGCCGTGACCTGCGCCGTGTTGCCGCCCGCCAACCTCGGCGTGTATCGCAACAACGGTTCGATCACTTTTCGCGAAGCGCTGGGCCTGACGTTTCCGGTATTGCGCCGGCGCGTGGGTGACGATTACTTCCGCCAGCTCAGTGTCCACTACCGTGAACGCTTCCCCTCGCGCAGCGGCGACCTCCACTGGGCGGGCCGCGATTTCGCCACGTTCCTCGATGACTATCTCGCGGGCAGCGAGTACCAGTGGCTCGCCGATCTCGCGCGCATCGAGTGGGCCTGCGCCGAAAGTTCGGTGTCCGCCGAGCAGCTCACACTCAGTGTCGACTCGCTCGCCGGTTACTCGTCCGTCGCGCTCGAGCACCTGTGTTTTGTCCTGCAACCCTCGCTGCG
>DASUGK010000052.1:0-2919 GCA_036274075.1 Steroidobacteraceae bacterium
GAACGACAGCGTCACGTCGAGGAATGCGCGACCGAGCGCGGCCACCGCCTTGTCACGCGCCTCGAATTCCGCCGGCAGCGGCGCGTCGTGCACGTCGAGCTCGGTGATCAGCAGCGAGTACCCCATGCCGGTCACGTCCTCGAGGAACTTGCGCCACGCTTTCTCGTCGCGCGCATCGAAGGTGCGATTCGCGTTGCTGTCCTGGTTGCCGGCGCCGATGTGCGCCTGGATGCCGAGCGTGTTGACCGGCACCTTGTTCTTGCGGAAGCGCTCGAGCAGGCGCAAGACGCCGTCGCGATGCGGCCCGTTGTCCGATTCCCAGCCCATGTAGTCGTTGTAGACCAGCTCGGCTTCGGGAAGATTGTCGCGCGCGGCGCGGAATGCCATCTCGAGCACGGCGTCGGCTGAGCCGATCGCCTTGGACAACGGCGTGTCGCGCATCTCGCCGGTGACGTTGTCGACCGCCTCGTTGACCACGTCCCAGGAGCCGATGCGGCGGCCGAAGTGCGTGGCGGTGCGCGCAATGTGGTCCACCAGCAGCTTCCCGGCGGACCTGGCCGGTTCGGCGCCGAAGTCGTAGCTCTCCATCCACCGCGGCAGCCAGCGCGGGTGATGCCACAACAAACAATGGCCGCGCACGGCCATGGAGTTGGCATCGGCAAAGGCCAGCAGTGCGTCGCCACGCTCGAAATGGAACTCACCGGGCTGCGGCTGGATGAAGGGCATCTTGAGCTCGTTCTCGGGCACCAGCAGCCCGCACTCGGCGCGTATCAGCTCGACATAGCCGAGGTCCGCGAGCGCGCGCGTGCCGAGTGCCGTTCCGAAATGCATGCCCTTGGCGTGAGCCAGGCCTTCGAGCGAATCCGCGCTCCGCCCGGCGACGGGCAGTCCCGGCCCGGCCGCGAGCGTGGCGCCCGCGAGTCCGCCCTGCAGGACCCGGCGCCGGCTCCAATGGCTCACGCCTTGCCCTTGAGGTAGTTAGCGAACTCGGGCGAGGGCACGCTCGCGTCGAGGAAGCCGAAGGTGCCGGTGGCGCGGACTTCCTTCGCGGCGTCGATGAGCCCGGTCATGGCCGCGCGGTACAGCGAGGTGGCGAGGCTCACGCGCCGCACGCCGGCGGCGGCGAGCTCGGCCACGGAAAAGGATTTGCCGCGGATGCCCACCATGAAGTTCACCGGCTTGCCGACCGCGGCGCACACGGTGCGTACCGCCGCGAGATCGGGCAGCGCCGGGGCGAACAGCACGTCGGCGCCGGCGCGCTCGTAGGCCTGCAGGCGGCGGATGGTGTCGTCGAGATCGGGACGGTTGTGGAGGTGGTTCTCGGCGCGCGCGGTGAGCGTGAAGGGAAAGGGCAGCGAGCGCGCGGCTTCGGCGGCCGCGGCCACGCGTTCGGCGGCCAGTGGCAGGTCGAAGATGGGCGCATCGGGACGGCCGGAAGAATCCTCGATGGAGCCGCCCACCAGGCCGACTTCGGCGGCGCGCACGATGGCGTGCGCGGTGTCGGCGGGCGCATCACCGAAACCCTTCTCGAGATCGGCGGACACGGGCAGTGAAGTCGACTCGCAGACAAGGCGCGCGTTTGCAAGCGCTTCTTCCAGGGTGATGCCGTGATCGAGACGACCGAGTGTTCCTGCCGCGGCGCCGCTGGAGGTCGCCAGGGCAGGGAAGCCCAGCGAACTCAGGATGCGCGCCGACCCTCCGTCCCAGGCATTGGCGATGACGAACGTGCCGCTGGCGTGCAGCTCGCGAAAACGCGTGGCGCGTGACAACTGGTCGGTGGCGTTCATGCGTGTCCCCTCGATGAGGGGCACAGTCTAGCGTCATGCCGGGCTGCATGCTCCGGCACCAGCTTCAATCCAGGCGCTTTTTGAAGCGCGCGACGGCGATCAACATCATGACGGTGATGAAGACCACGAGCTTGCCGATCTGGATCCACAGCTCCGGCAGCACGGCGCCGCGCAGCATGACGCCGCGGATGATCACGTTGAAGTGGGTCAGCGGCAGCACCTGCGCGATCCACTGCGCCACGCGCGGCATGCCCTCGAACGGGAACATGAAACCGGACAGCAGTATGGACGGCAGCATGGTCACGAAGGCGAGCTGGAAGGCCTGGAACTGGGTGTGCGCCAGCGTCGAGACGAACAGGCCGAGGCCGAGCGAGGCGATGATGAACAGCAGCGCCGCGGCGTACAGGTCGAGCAGGTGCCCGACCACCGGCACCTGGAACAGCGCCGATCCCACGAGCAGGATGATGGTGGTCTGGATCAGGCCGATGCCGACGTAGGGCAGTAGTTTGCCCACCATGAGCTCGAACGAGCTCAGCGGCGTCGCGATCAGCAGCTCGAGGTTGCCGCGCTCGCGTTCGCGCACGATGGCGCCGGAGGTGAACAGCACCATGGTCATCGACAGGATCACGCCGATCAGTGCCGGCACGATCTGCACGGCGGTGCGTTTCTCGGGGTTGTAGAGCGTGCGCACCTCGATGCGTCGCGGCAGCATGCGTTCGCCGCCGGAGTAGGGGCCGAGGCCGTGGCGCGTGAGCAGCGGCAATGTGGCGATACCGGCCGCGACGCCCGAGAGGCTGGGCTGCGAGCCGTCGACCAGGATCTGCACCACCGGCCGCGTGGTCGACTGCAGCCGGCGTTCGAAATCGTGCGGGATCACCACGGCCATGCTGACGCGCCCTTCGCGCATCAGCCGGTCGAGCTCCGCGGAGGAGTCGGTGGTGTATTTCACCTGCACCACCTGGGTCGCGGTGAGCTGCGCGATCAGCTCGCGCGACATCGCGGTGTGCGCCTGGTCCTGCACGACGGTGGCGAGGTTGCGCACGTCGAAGTTGATGGCGTAGCCGAACAGCATGATCTGCATCAGCGGCACGCCGACGATCATGCCGAAGGTCACGCGGTCGCGGGACAGCTG
>DASUGK010000053.1:0-4649 GCA_036274075.1 Steroidobacteraceae bacterium
GCTGACGCCGGCGCTGCGCGCCGGGGACACGGTGACTTTCTCGATGGACGGCGCGCAGGTGCCGAACGAGCAATCGCCGACCAGCGCAACGCTGACGTTCCCGGATCGCGGCACGCACACCGCGGCCGTGCGCATCGTGGACCGTTACGGCAAGACGGTGTGCGATGCGAACACCACGTTCCACGTGCTGCGCACCGGGCTGAATTCGCCGGCGCGTCCGGTGAGGCCGCGTCCGACCCCGCACTGATCATATCGACGCCATGCGCGGCCGGAGGCCTGCATGGCGGTTGAACGATTCCTGCCGTCCGCGATCGCTCACTTCGAGCCCGCCGATCTCATCGGCGCGCTGGCCACCGGCATCCTGGTGCTGGATTCGGATCTGTGCGTGGTCTACGCCAACGTCGCCGCGCAGGACCTGCTGGCCGTCAGTGTGAACCAGGCACGCGGCAAACCTTTCCTCTCGCTGGTGCTCGAGGCCGACTCGCTGAGCCCGCTGATGCGCCGCGCGCTCGAGACCGGTGAAACGCTGTCCGAACGCGAGATGTCGGTGATGACCGGGCCGCTGGGCCGCGAACGCCGCGTCATCGACGTGACCATCACGCCGCTCGACAGCGAGTTCGAACGCAAGTACCTGCTGCTGGAAATTTCCGATGCCACGCAGCGCCAGCGCATCACGCGCGAGAACGAGCTGATGGCCCGCCTCGACTCGAGCCGGCAGATGGTCCGGCAGCTGGCGCACGAGATCAAGAATCCGCTCGGCGGACTGCGCGGCGCGGCGCAGCTGCTCGAGCGCGAGCTGCACGAACACCTGCGCGAGTACACCGGCGTGATCATCAGCGAGGCCGACCGGCTCACGGCGCTGGTCGATTCGATGATCGGCCCGTCGCGCGCGCCGCAGAAGTCGCTCATCAACATCCATGAAATCTGCGAGCACGTTTATCGGCTGCTGCGCAGCGAGGCGCGCGCCGGCGTGCTCGTCGAACGCGATTACGACCCTTCCTTGCCCAACGCGGAGGTGGACAGCAACCAGGTCATCCAGGCACTGCTCAATGTGGCGCGTAATGCATTGCTGGCCGTAGGGGAGCGCGGCCGCATCGTCATACGCACGCGCGTCGCGGCGAACGTCAGCATCGGCACCGCGCGGCACAAGCTCGCCGCGAGTCTGCAGGTGGAAGACAACGGTCCGGGAGTGCCCCCGGAAATCGCCGACACCATCTTCTTCCCGCTGGTCACCGGCCGCGCAAACGGCACGGGACTGGGCCTCGCGGTATCGCAGGATCTCGTGACACGCCACGGCGGGCTCATCGAATTTGAAAGCAAGCCCGGGCGCACGGTGTTCAACATCCTGCTGCCCCTACCGGAGAACGCATGAGCGTCGATCCCAGTTTTATGCACCCCACGCCAACTACTCCCATGAACCAGCCAGCGCTGCGGGTCTGGCTGGTCGAAGACGACGCCTCGATCCGCTGGGTCCTGGAGCGCGCGCTGCGCGCCAGCGGCATGGTGCCGCGCGCCTTCGACGCGGCCGAGCCGGCACTCGCGGCGTTGCGCAACGACGCGCCCGACGTGCTGCTCACCGACATCCGCATGCCGGGCAGCTCAGGGATAGACCTGCTGCGCGAAGTGCGCGCCGCGCACCCGTCGCTGCCGGTGATCGTCATGACCGCGCACTCCGACCTGCCGAGCGCGGTGTCGGCGTACGAGGGCGGCGCCTTCGAATACCTGCCCAAGCCTTTTGACATCGACCAGGCCGTGGAGCTGGTGCGCCGCGCCGGCCAGACCGCGCGCCGCGCGGACGAGACACCCACGCACACGCCCGAAATCCCGGAGCTGCTCGGCAAGGCGCCGGCCATGCAGCAGGTATTCCGCGCCATCGGGCGGCTGTCACGCTCCAGCGTGGCGGTGTTGATCACCGGCGAGTCGGGCACCGGCAAGGAACTGGTGGCGCGTGCGCTGCACGAGCACAGCCCGCGGGCGTCCAAACCATTCATCGCGCTGAACACCTCGGCCATTCCCTCGGAGCTGCTCGAGTCGGAGCTGTTCGGGCACGAGAAGGGATCGTTCACGGGCGCGGACACGCAGCGCCGCGGCCGCTTCGAACAGGCCAATGGTGGCACGCTGTTCCTCGACGAGATCGGCGACATGTCGACGCCGCTGCAGACGCGCCTGTTGCGCGTGCTGGCGGAAGGTGAGTTCTACCGCGTCGGCGGACAGACGCCGGTGAAGGTGGACGTGCGCGTCATCGCCGCGACACACCAGAACCTGGAAGAGCGCGTCGAGCGCGGCATCTTCCGCGAGGACCTCTATCACCGCCTGAATGTCATCCGCATCGAGTTGCCGCCGTTGCGCTCGCGCACCGAGGACGTGCCCGACCTGCTCGCGCATTACCTGCGCCAGGCCGCGGCGGAACTCGGCACGGAGACCAAGACGCTGGCGCCGGTGACGCTCGAGCGGCTGCAGGGCTATCGCTGGCCCGGCAACGTGCGCGAGCTGGTGAACCTGTGCCGCCGCCTGACGGCGCTGGCACCGGGCAGCGAGATCCAGCTGCAGGACCTGCCGTCCGAGATGCACATCGTCACGCCCGCGGCGCAGACCGACTGGGCGGCGGCGCTGACGCTCTGGGCCAAGGCGCAGCCCTACGACGGCACCGTGGCCTGGCTGGACCAGGCGCTGCCCGAATTCGAACGCGTTCTCATTCGCGTCGCGCTCAACCGCACGCACGGCCACCGCCAGGAAGCCGCCCGCGTCCTCGGCTGGGGCCGCAACACCCTGACCCGCAAACTCAAAGAACTCGGCATGTCCGACGACGAGTCGTTGCCCTAACCCCGCTCGGTGGTGTCAGAGAGGGATTGTCGGGATTCCGCTGGCGGATGCCGAAGCGTGCCTAACCACCACGTAATCCCGACAATCCCTCTCTGACACCGCCACTTGTCCCGTTGCTTTCAGGGGACAGGATGGCGGCGCGTGTCCACCCGCCGGCGGACCTAGATATCTCCCGTATACCGCCGGATGTTCGACGGGTTCACACTCCGGGCCGGAGCGGTGGGCAGGTTGATAGCGCTATCGTTCCGGGGCTTTTTCCCGCTTTTTTCAGTGGATTTCGCACAAGGGGTGACATAACTGAAGGGGCACGTGATTGCCGTCGCGAATCGGAAACGCCTTTGTTTCCAGTGTCCCGCGCTTGTTCCATTCTTTGTCCCATCAGGGTCCGGACATGTCTTCGCAGTCCGGAGAAGAGAGGAAACATGCAAGAGATCGTCGTTCAGAGCACCAAGTACCCCGAGATCGTGGTCCAGGGTTCGCGCTACGACTACACCTCGGACATCGTTCTGGTTGTCGTGGGTGTCCTCGCGGCTGCCGCCATCATCTGGCGCTACGCCGCCATGCGCCGCGGCAAGGACTGAACCTTCACCGTTCGTTGCGCACGGCCTGAAACCAATCAGTCCGTGCGCAGCGAGCCCGTGAGGTCCGCGAGGCCTCCGAGGTTGTTTGCCTTGAGGTAGTCCGCCACGCCCGCGTTGATCTTGCGGCACAGAAGCGGATCGTAGAAAAGCGCAGTCCCCAGGCCCACGGTCGTGGCGCCCGCGATCAGGAACTCCAGCGCATCGTTCACCGTCGTGATGCCACCCTGCCCGATGATGGGCACGTGGTGCTTCTTCGCGACTTCGTAGACCTGGTGCACCTTGAGCAGCGCGATCGGTTTGATCGCCGGTCCCGACAGCCCACCCTGCACGTTGCCGATCACCGGCCGCCGCGACTTCACGTCGATGGCCATGCCCATCACCGTGTTGATCACCGCAAGTCCGTCCGACCCCGCCTCGATGCAACGCCGCGCGTTCTCGCGGATATCGGTCTGGTTCGGCGACAGCTTGGTGATCAGCGGCTTCTTCGTGACCTTGCGGCAGGCCTCGACCACGCGCGCCGACATGTCCGGGTAGTTGCCGAAGGCGACGCCGCCTTCCTTGACGTTCGGACACGAGATGTTGATCTCGATGGCGTCGATGGGTGAGTCGTCGAACAGCCGCGTGACCTCCGCGTACTCCTCGATCGTGGAGCCCGACACGTTGGCGAAGAACCGCGTCTCGCTGAAGTCGAGCGTGGGCAGGATCCTGCGCACCACGTGTTCGGCGCCGGGATTCTGCAGGCCGATGGCGTTCAGCATGCCGCCCGGCGTCTCGTAGACCCGGTGGGGCTTGTTGCCCAGCCGCGCCTTGCCCGTGGTGCCCTTGAGCACGATGGCGCCCACGTCGCGGTTCGAAAACCCCTCGACCCGGGTGTATTCCTCGCCGAATCCCACGCAGCCGGACAGCAGCACGATGGGCGAGGCCAGCGCGAGGCCGCAAAAATCGACCTGCAGAGGGTTTTCCAGGGTTTGGGCGGCGGCGTTCATGCGGCGCGCATTGTACGATGCGCGCCCCATGCAGACCCAAGCACCCCGGATCACGACACTGCTCTCAGCCCTTCTGGGCGCGAGCACCCTGGCCGCCGCGCAGTCACCGGCGCCGGCCCCCACTCCCACGCTCACGCCTCCGACCTTCAACACGTCGGACGACATCCCCAACCCCAAGGGTTTCGGCGATGCGTATTCGCTGGACGAGATCCGCTTCGGCGGACTGGCGCTCACCGAGGAACAGCAGGTGGATCGCTGG
>DASUGK010000054.1:0-49913 GCA_036274075.1 Steroidobacteraceae bacterium
GCGGTACGTCCCCATTTGCCAGCAAATGAGAAATGTCCCTGGCTTGGCTGGGAGAAGAATCGGAACCGAGACGCCGCGCTCTTCTCTTCCCACCCCCTGGGCCGACACCCCACGTTTACCAGTGAGCGAGCACGGACTTGCCGTGACAGTGGGGCGGACGGCATATGCACCTATCATGAGTGCGCGGGCCGGGACACCAAATTCGCAAGGCACGAAGCCGTCCCCGACCGAGTGATGGCAAGTGCTGACGATCAGCCGATTCTGCGCCCGAATCATGTTACCAAAGAGCGGCGGCCCTAATCTCGCGAAACAACCATCGAAGGGCCCGGCGAAAAGCGCACTCATGATAGGTGCATGTGCCGTCCGCATCACCACCACCGCACCCCGTCCCCGTTTGCTAGGAAACGAGGAATGTCCCCATTTATTCGCTGGCGAGCTTGGCGATTTCCACGGGCGTGAGGCGGTGGACGATCCACTCTTTCATCTGGCGCGCGCCCAGGGTCTGGTAGAAACGCAGCGCCGGCTCGTTCCAGTCGAGCACCGCCCACTCCATGCGCCCGCAGTTGCGCTCGCGTGCGATACGCGCCAGCGCCCGCAGCAACGCGCGCCCGATGCCGTGGGAGCGCAGCGCCGGCCGGACGAACAGGTCCTCGAGGTACAGGCCCGGCCGCCCGACGAAGGTCGAGAAGTTGAAGAAATACAGCGCGAAGCCGGCGGGCTCGCCGTTCCACTCGGCGATGAGCACGCCGATCACGGGATTCGGCGCCTCGAGCTCGCGCAGGAAGTCGGCGGGTGTCGCCTTTGCCTCGTGCTCCAGCTTCTCGTAGATCGCGAGGTCGCGCACCAGTTCGGCGATGACCGGCGCATCGGCGCGCGTG
Organism: Steroidobacteraceae bacterium; assembly: GCA_036274075.1. Lineage (GTDB taxonomy): Bacteria > Pseudomonadota > Gammaproteobacteria > Steroidobacterales > Steroidobacteraceae > CADEED01. The sequence continues at coordinate 879 of DASUGK010000054.1, forward strand.
GCGGGGCGGATCGTGAGCATGCTGGCTGACTACTCCGCGATGAACCAGCGGTCGCCCTCGCGCTCGAGCACGAAGCGCTCGTAGGGCAGGCCCTGGCCGCTGACGTCGTAGATGGCGCGCGTGCCGTTGAGGTCGTAGCGCGGCCGCAGCTCCTGCACGATGCGCAGCGTGGTGATCAGCGTCTCGCGCGTGGCCTCGTTGTTCGTGCAGGCGTTGAGCAGCGTCTTCTTCGCGCTCCTCGAGGTGGAGCGGTTGAAGTTAGGGCTCATGAATTCGTCGTAGTACTCCTGGCAGTTGCCGGCGGCCAGCGCCGCCTCGGCACGCGCCAGCAGCTGGCTGATGCCCGGGGCCAGAGGCTGCTGCTGTGCGGCCGCGGAGGAGGCGCCGGTGCCCGGCGGCGGCGACTGCATCTGCACGCGTCCCTCGAGGAGATCGTCGAGCTGCGCCTCGATCTCGGTGGGCACGATGGCGCGCCACTGCGCGCCGTACTGCATCAGTCCCACCATGACCACGACTTTCACGGAGCCGCGTTCCTTGGGCTGGATGCCCTTGCCGACGAGGTACACCACCTTGCCGTCCGGCATCGCGGCCAGCCAGTCGAACTTCTCGTAGACACGCGCGCGCAGGCGCAGGCGCTCGGCGAGCGCCGCGTAGAACTTCTGCGCGGTGGCGCTCTCGAGCTGCGCCAGCGACTTGCCCGGCCCGAACAACCGCGAGCGATAGGTATTGGTCCCCTGCGAGTTCTCGGCACGCAGCAGCGTGAGCAGGCGCGTGCGCAGCTTCTCGAGTTCGTCGGGATGCAGCGTCTGCGCGACTGCCTCGGGACTGCCGGTGGCGACCGCGGCCAGGAATTCTTCCGCGCCTCGCTCCTGTGCTCCGTTCGGCCCGGCCGCGAACGCCAGCGGCGCGGCGCACACCAGCAGCAGGCAGCACAACACTCGATTCGTGGCTCTTTTCAACGCTCTGCGGGTCATTTGACACTCCGGCCTAAACTGCCGCGGACGATCATAACCTCGTGGTGCATCGCGGCCCCAACTGTGAAGGTCGTCTCGTTACACGACCGGTGGCGCGGGACGCAGTTCACGGATTAATTGAGCGCAGGGCCGGCCGGCGGCCGGCCCCGATAAACTTACATATCTTGGTAAATTGCCCGAGTCCCCTGCTTTTCATGCTCTACGGGGCCCTGTCGCCATCCACATGCTGCCGCAGTCGGAATTCGATTCGCCCATGCACGCCAGCGCTGCCGCGCCGGTGGCGATCGCTGCAATTACGCAGGATCGGGCGCTGATCGGGCTGCTGCGCAGCGTCGTCGATCCTTCCAACGATCTCATCCTCGTCACCTCCGAAGCGGAGCTCGTTCCGCACCTGAACAGCCGCCGCATCTCGGTGGCGCTGCTCGACAGCATGTTCATCGAAGGCGACCTGGCCGGCCTCGCCGAGCGCCTGCGCGACACCTGGTCCGACCTCGTGCTCATCGTGGTGGGCACGGCCGAGGAACAGTCCAAGGTCGCCAGCCAGATCACCTCGGGCGTCGTGTACCGCTTCCTGCACCGGCCCGTATCCGCGCCGCGCGTGCGCCTGTTCGTCGAAGCCGCCCTGCGCCGCCATGAAATCGAGAACGACGAACGCACGCTCGAACAGCTGCGGCCCGACTTCTCCCGCTTCGAAACGCCGAAGGCCGAACCCTCGCGGACTGGCGGCGGCGCGCCGCTGAAAATCGCCCTCGCCGGACTGGCGCTGGCAGCGGCGGCGGCCGGTGGCGCCTGGTACTTCTACTCGCGCAGCGAGGCACCGCGCGTCGCCGACGCCGCGCAGGTAGTTAGCGAGCCCGCTGCCGACGTGGCGGAGCCATCAGCCACTGAAGCCGCCGCGACGGAACCCGCGGCAGAATCGCAGGAAGCCGCGCCGCTCGCATCGGCCGCTCCGCCCGCGGAGGCCGTGGCCGAAAGCACGCCGGAGCCGCAGCCGGCCGCCGAGGACCCCCGCAGCGTGGCCGACACGCTGCGCCAGGCCGGCAGCGTCGGCGAGACACCCGCGCCACCCGCGAATGCACCCGCGACGCCCGCCCCGGCCCAAGCCGTGGCCGACAACGTGGCTTCCCAGCACGTGCCGCGCGTGATCGAGGATTCCATCGAACCCGCCGCATCCATGCCGCCGCCCGCCCCGCTGACCCACCAGCAGCGCCTGGATGCGAAGCTGGCCGAGGCCGAGGCCGCCCTGCAGCGCGGCGAGCTGGCGAGCCCGCCGGGCCGCAGCGCCGTCGACCTGTTCCGCGACGCATTGGAACTGGATCCTTCGAACACCCTGGCCAAGGCGGGACTGGTGCGCGTTGCCGATCGCCTGCTCAGCGCCGCGGAGCGCGCGCTGACCGCCGGCAATCCCGAAGACGCCAAGAAGATGGTCGACGTGGCCGAAACGCTCACGCCGGCGACGGCGCGCGGCGCGTTCCTGATGATGCAGATCGAGATGGAGCGCGAGCGCATCTCGCTGACCGCCAAGCGTGACAGCGAGGCCCAGGACCGGCTGGAGCGCGGCGCCAACTACCTGCGCCGCGCCAATGCGCGCCTGCGCAGCGGCAATCTCATCGAGCCGGCGCAGGACAACGCACGCTTCTATATAGAGGCGGCGCGCCGGATCATCCCGGACGATCCGGGCGTGGTCGAGGCGTCGCGCAGCCTGCAGACGGAACTGCTGACGCGCGCCGGGGCCGCGGCCACGGCCGGCAATGCCGCCGAGACCGAACGCTGGCTGGCCAATGCCGATGGCGCGGGCGCCAGCCGCCAGGATCTCGCCTCGATCCGCCGCCTGCTCCAGGAGACGCTCATCGGCGCGCGCACCGGAAAGGTGGCGACCTTGAACGAGTCGTTCAACGCGGCGCTGGGCACGGGAAAACTGCTGCAGCCCGCGGACGGCAGCGCCAAGTATTTCCTGTTCGAGCTCATCAAGACGGACGCGGCCAACCCCGCGGTCGCGGCCGCGCGCACCGGCCTCGGGCGAGCCTACCTGCGCGAATTGCGGGGCGCGCTGTCGCGCGGCGACATCGCGGCTGCCGATGGCTGGCTGCTCGAGGCGCGCACCATTTCCTACGGCGGCGCGGATCTCAACACCGCCGAGAGCGACATCGCCGCCGCCCGCGCCCGCATCGCGGACGAGAAACGCGTGGTCGGCGCCAACTCGCTGGCGCGCATCCACTACGAAGCACCGAAATTCCCCGCCAACACGCGCAATCGCGAAGTGGATGGCTGGGTGGAGCTCGAATTCACGGTGCGCACCGACGGCAGCACCGGCGACATCGTCGTGACCAACTCCAACCCGCGCAAGACCTTCGACAACGCCGCGATCAGGGCCATCGAGAAGTGGCGCTACAAACCCGTGGTGCGCAACGGCAAGCTCGTCGAGCAGCGCGCGGCCGTCCGCATCAGATTCACGGATGAATAGATGGAAGAACCGCGCAACAAACGCTTCCTGATCGTCGAGGACGACAACCAGTACGCGTCCTGGCTGCAGCACGCCGTGACCGCCTCGGGCTGGCCCGAGGACACGCTCGTGGTCATGGACTGGACTTCCTTCGGGCGGGTGCGCACCGCGATGACGGTGCGCGACTACGACATCGTGATGCTCGCGCTCAAGTTCGACGAGGGCATCGAGGAACCGACCACCGACAGCTTCGACTGGATCCGCAAGCTGCGCAGCCAGCCGGGCTTCCCGGAGATGATCATCGTCGCCGAGGGCGGCAGTGAGCTCGCGGCCATCCGCACGCTGCGGCTCGGCGCCGCCGACTACCTGCCCAAGCGACTGCTGACGCCGCCGCGCCTGCAGCGCTCCATCAAGCTCACGCTGCGCGCCATCGAGAAGGAAGCGCAGCGCCGCGCCGAGCGGCTGGCGCTGGCCGCGGCCGCGAAAGCCGGCGCGGAGAAGGAAGCCGCGGAGAAGCGCAAGACGGAATCGGCCGTGGAAAAGACCGTGCCGCCGGCGCCGGTTTCTTCCATCTCCACGCACACCGGCGCCACGCTGGCGCGCGCCGCGCAGATCGCCACCGCGCCGAAGCCGGCTGCCGTGACACCCGTTTCGACGCAGGCCGGCGCCAACCTGGCGCGCGCCGCCAGGGCGGCTCTCACACCGGTGCCGACACCCGCTCCACTCAAGCTGGAAGCCTCCACGCGCGACCGCGCAGCCGAGTCTCTGCCCGCGGCGGCCGAATCGATCCCGGCGGTGGCCAAGGAAGTGAAGCCGGTGGCGCCGCCCCACCACCAGATCCCGGGCTACACCATCCTGCAGAAAATCGGCGAGTCCGAAGCGGCGGCCGTGTACCTCGCCATCTCCGAGGATCTCGGCCGCAACGTGGCGCTGAAGATCAGCAAGCGCAAGCACTCCGGTGACGCCAACGAGACCGGCCAGCGCGCCATCATGTTCCAGCGCGAGTTCGAGGCCATCGCGGCGCTCGACCATCCCTCGGTCATCGACCTGTTCGACTACGGCATCCACGAGGGGGTGGAATTCCTCGCGATGGAATACTTCCCCTGCGGCGACCTCAAGGCGCGCCTGCAGAATCCGCTCACGCCGGACGAAGCCATCGCCTTCCTCAAGGAAATCGCGCGTTCGCTCAAGGTGGTGCACGAAGCCGGCATCATCCACCGCGATCTCAAGCCGCCGAACGTCATGCTGCGCGACGACGGCAGCGTGGTGCTCATCGATTTCGGCCTCGCGCGCAGCCTGCTGTCGGGCGACAGCAGCACACGCACCGGCGTGTTGCGCGGCTCGCCTTACTACATGAGCCCCGAGCAGGCGCAGGGAGAGGCGCTCGACGCCCGCACCGACATCTACAGCATGGGCGTGATGCTCTACGAGATGCTGGCCGGCAAGAAACCCTATCTCGGCGCGTCGGCGATCGACGTGCTGCAGCAGCACGTCATGGCGCCGGTGCCCGAGCTGCCGAGCCAGTACATCGCCTACCAACCGTTGCTGGAGCGGCTCATGGCCAAGTCGCGCGAGCAGCGCATCGCTACCTGCGATGACCTGCTGAACGCGCTCGAGCAGATGCGCCAGGCCATGAACGACAGCGGCATCATCGACCCGGCCACCCTGGTCTCGGTCGGGGCAGGAAGCTGAGGCGTGTCATGGAACTGATCAACTTTCCCACCGTGGCCCTCGGCGCAGCGCTGGTCAGCCTGATCGGCGTGACCCTGTACGCGATCTCGCAGCGCGCGCGGCTGCGCTCGCGCGACGAACAACTCGTGGTGGCGCGGGCCCAGGCCTACGCCATGCTCGAGCTGAGCCAGGCCGGCGTGTTGTTCCTCGACCGCGAGCACAAGCTGATGGGCGAAGCCTCGGCGGCCGCGCCCGAACTGCTCGGCCACACCTGCGGCACGGGCACCGCGTTCGTGCAGGTCATCGCCGAACTGGTGGACGTGAGGACGCGCCGCGAAGTCGTCGCGCACCTGGAGTCGATGTGGCAGGCCGCGGCCACCGCCACCATCGACGCCACGCAAAACCCGCTGGCGACGGTGCATTCGGGATCGCGCCATCTCGCGATCCGCTTCTCCCGCCTGGTGGTCGACGGTCGCGTGGATCACATCATCGTGTCGATCGAGCGCATCGCGGCGCCGCGCATCGTGCCGCACACCATCGAAGTGCCAGTGCTCAACGAAGAGACCTTCGCCAAGCGGCTTGCCGGCGAAACGGGCACGCGCCCGGCGCTGGTGCTTCCGCCCGTCACGGTCACACCGGCTGAAACCGCTGACAAGAGCGAGCGGTCGGTGACGGCCACCACGCCCGCCGCGGCGGCAGAACCGGTTGCGCCGACTGCGCCGAAGCCGGCGCCTCGCGTCGATCTCGGCAGCCTGGACATCACCGACGACTCGCTGCCCGAAGTACAGAAGACCGCACAGCCGCCGTTGCCGGCGGTCGAGACGCCCGCGATTCAAACGCCCGTGGCCTCGGTGCCCACGCCGGCCGAGCTTCGCAGCCCCACCGGCGATCATTTCCTGCTGTCGTTGCCGCCGGCGGAGCCCACCCTGGCGCCGGCTGCCGCGGCCTCCGAGAACACGCTCGAGAATTCGCAGAACCTCGCCACCACGATCACCTCGCCCGAGACGGCACAGGCAGCCGCGCGTCCGCCCGCGCGTCCCGAGCCCGATCCTTCTTCGATCATCGATCCGCCGGATGCCCGGCTGTCGGAAGTGCTCAAGGAAGTCATGCACGTCGAGGCCGCGCGCCTCGAGAACTTCCTGGGCGAGGCCCGCGACAAGGCCGGCCAGCTGCGCGCCATCCTCAAGCTGCCGGCGCGTGAGCCGCAGGCCTTCCGCGAGAAGCTGGTGCTCATCCTGGAACTCATCCGCGGCATCCACGCACGCGCCAAGCGGTTGCCCCTGGCCTCGGTGTGCGAACGTGCCGACCGTTTCGAAGAAGCGCTGGGCAAGCTGCGCGACAAGCCCACGCTGTCGGGCAACGACTTCCTGCCGATCGCCGTGAAACTCGACGACCTGCTGAGCCACCTCGCCATCCAGAGCGAAGTGGTCACGCGCCTGCGTGAATGGCGCGTGCAGAACGGCCTGTCCGAGCCGCCGGAAGCCACGCAGCGCTCGGCCACCATGACCGGCACCACGATCCGCCAGCCCAAGCTCAAGGCCGAGGATGGCACGACGATGGCCGGCCCCGTCTCCGAGACGCAGAAAGCCAAGCGCCTGTCGGATCTTTCGCAGGACAGCCTCGAGGAAATGGCGCATTTCCTGGCCGACATGTATGCCAAGCGCGTGTCGCTGGTCTGCGTGGGCCTCGAGGACGTGCCCGGCAACTACCGGCGCGTGGTCGAGAAAATCCTCGGCCAGCTCATCCACAACGCGATCCGACATGGGCTGGAATCGCCCGCCGACCGCGTGGTGCAGGACAAGCCTGAAGTCGGCACCGTGGCTGTGCAGTTCCAGCGCGTCGGGCCGGACGGTTACCAGCTCAGCGTGCAGGACGATGGCCGCGGGCTCGACCACGACAAGATCCGCGCCGAGGCCGTGCGCCAGGGCGTGCTGACGGCCGACGTCGCCGCCACCATCGACCCGCGCAAGCTCGCCAGTCTCATCTTCCGGCCCGGCTTCACCACCGCGGGCGAGGGCGTCCGCGGCATCGGCATGGACGTGGTGCGCGACCTCGTGAACAAGGCCGGCGGCCGCGTCGGCATCGCCACCAAGCCTGGCGAATACACGCGCTTCCGCATCAGCCTGCCGCACGAGAAATCGGCCAGCGGCGCCGCCGTGGCCTGATCAAACCCCTCCCTTTCCCGGCCTGCGGCTGCGGAACGTGATCGAGTAGCGCAGTTGCCGCATCGGCGTGATGCTGTGTTCCCACTCGTGGCGGATCTCGCCGCCAAGTAGATAGGCCGAGCGCGGCGGCGCGTCCAGCGCGTAACGCTCGAAGCCGCCCGGGCGGCGCCGCCGGAAGCGCAGCACGCACGGTGAGAGAAGCGACAGTCCGAACACGCGGTCGAACACCGGACGATCGCGATGCCAGCCGATGCCGGCGCCGGCGTCGTAACGGATCACCAGTCCCTGCTCGAAGTCCTCCGGCTCGAGGCCGGCGAACTCCGCGGCGCGCGCGCGCAGCGGCAACAGGAAGCCGGGGATGGGCGGGGCGCGTTCCACGCGCGCCTGGTTGAAGTCGTAACGCCAGCCGAACGAGACGGTCTCGCGATTGCCGGTCCAGCCATGGAACTGGAACGCCTGGAACGGCAATCGTTCGACAGACGCCAGCAGATCCGCTTCTTCCGCAGCGCTGACGAATTCTTCGCGAAAGCCGAGTCCCGGCGGCTTCGCCTCGAACAGGCTGTGCTGCGCCGGAAATCTGGAAACGCGTGCGGCCATCAATTCACCAGCGTGAACCGGTACTGGTCGCGGATGTACTGGTTGAAGTACTCGCCCTTGGAAAAGGCACGCCGCATCCCGTCATAGGTTTCTTCAGGCACCTGGTGATACCGGTAGCGGCGGCCGGACACGAAGATCACGTCGAGATATTCGTCTACCGGGTCGTACCGGAAGTAGCGGATGACGCTCGAGGGCATGACCCGCGAGACGAGCGCGGCCCAGGCGAGTTCCCGGCATGCAGGCCGGGTCCTACGCGGCGCTTCCGGTCTTTTCTTTTTCCTTCTCGAAGCGGCGGCCCAGCCACCAGCCGTTGAAGGCCCAGAGCCCGGCGACGGCCGCGGCGATCAGCGCCTGCGCGGTTCCGCCCATGCCGATGGTGTCGAGCAGTTTCTTGATCTGCGCAAACGCGGCGTCGGCGATGCGGTACACGGCCACGTCACAGACGTTCTTGGCCTTGTACTTGCTCTCCTTGTCCACCTTGCTGAAGAGCATCTCGCGGCCGGGCCGGATCAGCGCGTATTCACCCCAGCGGCGAATCACCATGGCTGCCGCCATCACGCTGAAGGTGCCGAACACGGCGTACACCGTGAGCCCGAACACCATGATGAAGGGCACGGTGGCGAGCAGCGCGATCACGCCGACGCGCGTGGCGATGAAGCCCGTCAGCGAGAGCTGCGTGATGATGACCAGCGATTGCACGGTGACGTCGAGGCTGGCGAACACCTGCGTGCGCGCAGCCAGCTCCTCGAACTTCTCCTCGACGAGTTCGAGCTGCTCGAAATACAGGAAGGTGTTGATGGCCGAAATGCCGGCAATGAACAGCGCGATGCCGAGCAGGTACGGATTGCGCAGCACCAGCATGAAGCCCGCGAAGGGATTGCCGCCCAGCGCCTTCTCGCGCTCGGACAGGTGAACCGGGCCCGACGCGGCAGCCGGCGAGATATGGCGCCACTGCACGAGCAGCACCCGCGACAGGATGATGGCCACCAGGTACATGCCGGCGCCGACATACAAGACGCCCGCGTTGCCGATGTTCTTGACGAACAACGCGGTGGCGCCCGGCCCGAGCAACGCGCCGAGGGTCCCGCCAGCCGCGATGAATCCGAACAATCTCTTCGACTGATCGCTCGACAGCATCTCGAGCATGAAGCTCCAGAAGGCCGACACCAGCAGCAGGTTCATGACGCTGATGGCGACGTAAAACACGCGCGCCACCATGGGATCCAGCGAGCCGCTGCCGAAGATCTGAGCGGTGGCCGCGAACGCGACCGCCATGAAGCCGTAGATGGCAGGCAGCAGCACCGCGCGCCGCACGCGTGCCACCAGCCAGCCGTAGAACGGCACGATGACGATGGCGAACAACGCGGTGAAGAACCAGAGATTCTGCGTGGCCTCGCGGCCGATCACCGTGCCAATGGTCTCGCGCACCGGGCGCACGGCGAAATATCCGCCGAGCACGCAGAACAGCAGCAGGAAGCCGGTGATGCAGATGCGCGCTTCGGCCCCGTTGGCCGGGAACCAGGGCGCCTTCTTGACCGGCGCATTGGCGCCCTGGGGAGAATTCATTCGCCGCCGATTCTAGGGTGTGGGTCAGTCATGGGCCAGCGGCTTCACGCCGGCCAGATCGATTGTCAGGCCGGGACGTGTGACCGTGGCCTGCGCCCCGAGTTCACGCAATTTGGCGGCCAGCGCCTGCGCCGACTCCACTTCGCCGTGCACCAGGTACACCGGCGGACGCTGGCGGAAGCTTCCGTACCAGCGCAGGAGCTGCGCCTGGTCGGCATGGGCCGACAAGCCGCCCACGGTGTGCACCTGTGCCGCCACGGGCACGTCGTGTCCGTGGATGCGCACCTCTGTCCGGCGGTCGACCAGCTGGCGGCCGAGCGTGCCCGGCGCCTGGAAGCCGACGATGAGCACGTGGCATTCGGGCCGTGGCAGGTTGTGCCGGAGGTGATGCAGTACGCGTCCGCCGTTGGCCATGCCCGAACCTGCGATGACGATGGCGCCGCTGCGGATTTCGTTGATGGCGCGTGAGTCGTCGGGAGTCTCCGACAACACCAGGTTGGGCAGCGGCGGCATGCCGCCGAAGCCCGCGCGCAGCCGCGCGGACTCCTGGTCGAAGCGCTCCGGGTGGTTCCAGTACACGCGGCTGGCGGCGATGGCCATCGGGCTGTCGAGGAAGATCTTCCAGCGCGACACGTGCCACTCGGCGTAGTTCTTCGCGAGTAGATAGAGCAGCTCCTGGCTGCGGCCGATGGCGAACGCCGGCACGATGACGTTGCCGCCGTCGCGCGCGGCCTGCGCGAGGATTTCGCCGAGCTCGCGCGCCGTGTCCTCGCGGCCGCGATGCAGGCGGTCGCCGTAGGTGCTTTCCATGAGCACCAGGTCGGCGGATTCGAAACGGTGCGGGTCCTGCAGGATGGGCGCGTCGTACTGGCCGAGGTCGCCCGAGAACACCAGCTTGCGCTTCTGCCCGCCCTCGGCCACCGACAGCTCGACGCTGGACGAACCGAGGATGTGCCCGGCTTCGCGCACGCGCACGGTGATTCCCGGCAGTACTTCGCGCGGTTGGTCATAGGCCATCACCGCGACCTGGCGCAGCACGGCCTCGACGTCCTCGAGCTCGAACAGGGGCTGCGCGGGCTCCTCGCCGCGCCGCAGGTCGCGGTTGGCGCGCTCCGCCTCGCGCATCAGCAGGTGTGACGAATCGCGCAGCAGGATGGGCAGCAGGTCGGCACAGGCGCGGTTGGTATGGATGGGACCGCGATATCCACGCTTCACCAGCAACGGAAGGCGCCCGCAGTGGTCTATGTGGGCATGGCTCAGGACCACGGCGTCGATATCAGACGCATCGAAGGGAAAGGCGCGCCGGTTGCGGGCGGGCGCGTCTGCACCGCCCTGGATCATGCCGCAGTCCAGCAGCAGCTGCCGGCCGCCCGCCCGGAGGATGTGGCAGGAGCCCGTCACTTCGCCCGCGGCACCGAAAAATTCCAGCTGCATGCGCCGCGTACATTAACATCGCTGCATCCCCGAACCACGATCTCGCCCAGGACATTCCCATGAGCGACACCACTGCTTCCCGTTTCGACCGGCGCAACTTCCTCATTGGCGGCGTCGTCATCGGCGCCGGCCTGTATGTCGGCATCCGGTTTGCCGGGCACCGCTTCGGCAAGACGGCGCCGGCCGGGGTCAGCCTGCAACCCAATGCCTTCGTGCGCGTCGCGCCCGACGACACCGTCACGGTGATCATCGGCAAGTCCGAGATGGGCCAGGGCGTGTACACCGGGCTCGCCATGGTGGTGGCCGAAGAACTCGACGTGGATCCGGCCCGCGTCAAGGTGGAGATGGCCGGCGCCGATCCGGCGTTCAATGTCCCGGGCATGCCGCTGCAATTCACCGGCGGCAGCATGAGCACGCACAGCACCTATCAACAACTGCGCGAAGCCGGCGCGAAGGCGCGCGCCATGCTGCTGGCCGCGGCCGCGCAACGCTGGGACGTGGACGCCGCGGCGCTGCGCACGGATGACGGCAAGGTGCTGAACGGCTCGAAGTCGCTGGCCTACGGAGATCTCGCCGATGCCGCCTCGAAGCTGGCGGTGCCGGAGACGGTGACGCTCAAGGATCCCGCGAATTTCCGCTACCTCGGCAAGCCGCAGAAGCGCCTCGATACGCCGATGAAGGTGGATGGCAGCGCGACGTTCGGCCTCGACGTGCGCATTCCCGGCATGTTGTTTGCGGTCATCGCGCGCCCGCCGGTGATCGGCGCGAAGCTTGCGAAACTCGACGACGCGGCGGCGCGTGCCGTGCCGGGCGTGGTCGAGGTGAAGGAGATTCCAGCGGGTATTGCCGTGTACGGCAGAAATACCTGGGCGGCGCGGCGCGGCCGCGAGGCGCTGGTCACCGAGTGGGACGAGGGTCCCAACAAGTCCTTCAACACCGCGGCGCAGCGCCGCGAGTACCAGCGGCTGTGCAACACTCCGGGTGCCGTTGCCGGCCAGCACGGCGACGCGCGCGCCGCGCTGCGTGACGCGGCGAAGAAGTTCGACGTGGAATACGAGCTGCCTTACCTGGCGCATTCGCCCATGGAGCCGCTCAACTGCCTCGCCGACGCGCGCGCGGATGGCTGCGACCTGTACCTGGGCACGCAGATGCAGGGCCCCGATCGCGATGCCGTGGCGCAGGCGCTGGGTGTCGATCCCGCGATGGTGAAGGTACACACGCAGTTCCTCGGCGGTGGATTCGGCCGCCGCGCGCAGCGCTTCTCCGAGGTCGCGGTGGATGCGGCGCAGGCCTCGAAGGCCGTGGGCAAGCCGGTGCTGGTGACCTGGACGCGCGAGGACGACGTACGTGGCCTGTCCTACCGGCCGTTCGTGATGTCACGCGTACGCGGCGGCGTGGATGGATCCGGCATGCCGGTGGCCTGGCAGCAGACCATCGCCAGCCAGGGCGTGTTGCGCGGCGGCTGGACCGACGCCTTCATCCCCAAGGGACTGCCCTATGACCCGTCGAGCGCCGAAGGCGCCTCGGACATGATCTACGAGATTCCCAACCTGCTGGTGGACGTGCACGACGTGGTGGGGCCGGTGCCGGTGTTGTGGTGGCGTTCGGTGGGGCACTCGCATACCGCCTTCACCGTGAACTCCGCGCTGGACGAGCTCGCCGCGCTCGGCGGCCAGGATCCGCTCGAGCTGCGCCGCAAACTACTGGCGCGCAAGCCGCGGCACCTGGCCGTGCTGAACGCCGTGGCCGAGGCCAGCAAGTGGGCCAACGGCGCGCCGGCGGGGCGCGGCCGCGGCGTGGCCATCCACGATTCCTTCGGCAGCATCGTGGCCGAAGTCGCCGAGGTATCGGTCGACGGCACCGACGTGCGCGTGCACAAGGTGTGGTGCGCCATCGACTGCGGTTTCGCCGTGCATCCCGAGGGTGTGAAGGCGCAGATGGAAAGCGCCATCAACTACGGCCTCACCGCCGCGCTGTACGGCGAGATCACCTTCACCGACGGCAAGGTGGACCAGAGCAACTTCCATGACTACCAGATCCTGCGGCTCAGCGAAGCGCCGGAGATCGACGTCACCATCGTGAACAGCGGCGAGCCCATGGGCGGCGCGGGCGAGCCCGGCACTCCGCCGATCGCACCGGCGGTGACGGGCGCGATCTATGCCGCGACGGGCAAGCGCATCCGCAAGCTGCCGATCACCAAGAACCTGGCGTGAACGAAATGGGGACATTCCTCGTTTCCTAGCAAACGGGGACGGGGTGGCGGTGGCGGTGATGCGGCCGGCACATGCACCTATCATGAGTGCGCTTTTCGCCGGGCCCTTCGATGGTTGTTTCGCGAGATTAGGGCCGCCGCTCTTTGGTCCACGATTCGGTCGCAGAATCGCCTGATCGTTAGCACTCGCCATCACTCGGTCGGGGACGGCTTCGTGCCTTGCGAATTTGGTGTCCCGGCCCGCGCACTCATGATAGGTGCATATGCCGTCCGCCCCACTGTCACTGCAAGTCCGGTTCCGCGCACTGGCAAACGGGTGTGTCGGCCCACGGGGTGGGAAGAGAAGAGCGCGGCGTCGAGGGCGCGATTCTTTTCCCAGCCAAGCCGGGGAAATTTCTCATTTGCTGGCAAACGGGGACGTACCGCGGTGGGTGGGAGTCCCGGCGCCCGATCCATGGGTATGCAGTGAGCGCGCGGGCCGGGACTACCGAATTCGCAAGGCACGGAGCCGTCCCCGACCGAGTGATGGCAAGTGCCAACGCTCAGCCGAAGCTGCGCCCAAATCATGGACCAAAGAGCGGCGGCCCTAACCTTGCGAAACAACCATCGAAGGGCCCGGCGAAAAGCGCACTCATGATAGGTGCATGTGCCGGCCGCATCACCGCCACCGCCACCCCGTCCCCGTTTGCTAGGAAACGAGGAATGTCCCCATTCATGCGATCGCCAGCCTCCGGCCGAATTCGCGGCGTACGAGCGCCCAGGAAATTCCGGCCTGGACGAACATGCTCGCCAGGGAGACGTACCAGACGTCGACGATCCGGAAATCTGGCTGGGCAGATAGCCAGAGTACCGGCACGGCGAAGATGGCCACGCGTATCGCGCTGGAGGTGATCGTCGGCCAGGTGTTGCCCAGCGCCTGGAACATCGACGAGCAGCTGAAGATCACCCCGTTGGCGGCGAAGTTCCACGAGGTGATCACCAGCATCTGCACGCCGACCAGCACCACCGCCTCCTCGTGCGTGAAGATGTGCATGAAGAACGGCGACGCGAACTGGCACACCACGGTGAGCAGCATCATGATCAGGATGCTGAACATCACGGTCCACTTGAAGGTCTCGCGCACGCGCTCCGGGCGAAGCGCGCCGAAATTCTGCCCGGCGATCGGCGCGGCCGCGAATGCCACGGCCATCGCCGGCAGCATGATGATGCGCATCACGCCCTGCCCCACGCCGAATCCCGCCTGCGCGGCGGCGCCGAAATCGCGGATCACCCAGTAGATGATGGCCATGACCAGCGACATGAGCATGAACTCGAGTCCCACCGGCAGTCCGATCAGCAGCACCCGGCCCCAGAGCGCGGCCTGGGCACGCATCTGCCCGCGATGCACGGCCACGTACTTCTCGTGGATGCGGAAGTAGTAGGCGCACAGCACGATGCCCACCGCTACCGAGATCGAACTGGCGAGGCCGGCGCCCGCGGCACCCATCGCATGCCCCGTCATCCAGCCGACGATGAGGATCGGCGCGAGCACGATGTTCACCAGCACCGTGACGACCTGCAGGATCATCGTCGGCTTCATCATGCCGGTGGCGCGCAGCGTCGCGAACATCGCCACCATCGGGAACTGCAGCGCGAGGCCGGGTGCGAACCAGTACAGGTAGTCGATGCCGGCGCGCGCCGTCGCATCGTCCGCCGCCACCGTGTTCATGTAGTAACCCGAGAACAGGTACACGCCGACGAACACCACGGCGCCCATGGCGAGCGACAGCGACAGCGCCTGGTTGAACACCAGGTTGGCGCGTTCCTGCTGCCTGGCGCCGACCGCGTGCGAGACCAGCGCCACGGTGCCGACGTTCAGGATCTGCGTGAGCGCCAGCACTATGAACCACACGTTGCCGGCCGAGGTCACGCCGGCGATGACCTGGTCGCCGAGCTTCGACACGAAGTACAGGTCCGTGAAGAAATACAGCGTCTGCACCAGGATGCCGACGGCCATCTGGACGGACATCGTGGCGATGTGGCCAGGTATCGAGCCGGTGGATAGATCTTTCATGGCCCCATGATAAAAAAAGGCCAGTCTTGCGACTGGCCCCTTTTCCGATTCAGTTTGGTACTGAGCCGTTTATTGACTCGCGGCTCATTCCCACGGCAGCGTGGTGGTGACGCCGAACAGGAAGCGCGGCTCGTTGTTGCCGATGTCATCCTCGACCTCGAGCTCCTCGCTGGTGTCCGTGGCGGTGAACTTGAGGAAGAACGTCAGGTTGCCGGCGCTGTAGTTGCCTTGCACCGAGTAGTCGATCACCTCGTCACCGGCGAGATCCCAGTAGTCACCCCACGAATAACCCGCATGCAGGTTGAGCGAGAAGTCGCCCCATTCCTTCGTGAAGTTGGCTTCCGTGTATTGGCCGGTCTCTTCGGACGCGAACTGGTCGTTCGAATACCACTGCTTGAAGCTGAAACCGCCCGCGTTGAGGCCGATGTACGCTTCCGGCGAACCGTGCAGATCCGGTCCCAGCGGATAGTCGTACCACACGACGCCCGCGGTGAACGCGAAGGTGTCGTTGATCGTGCCGACGTAGTTCACGTAGTAGTCGGTCTCGAGGTCGTCGTCGACACCGAAGTCCACATTCGACGCCCAGACACCGACGGACAGGCCGGTATCACCGAACGCGTAGTCGGCACTGGCCTGGATGGCCGGGTCCTTCGCGCTCTGGCTGTAACCGCGGAAGTCGTAGTCAGTGACAAAGGTCCACGTCGAGCTGAATTGAGCGTGGGACACGCCGCTTAAGGCCAGGAGGCCGGTCACGAGCGCCAAGGTTTTAATCGATTTCATTTTCTCCTCCGAAGGCTAAAGGGCACGGAGACTCAAGCAAAGGTTGTGCCATTCCTGCCGAAACCTCGCCGTCATTGTTGCTACATCAATGACTTACATGTAGCCACAAAAAACACAACGACCAGCGCGTGTCGGATTATGCCGTCAAAAGGTGCGGCTGTGCACTCATTAGGTGCGTGCTTCGAAAATTGCGTAGAACTTGGTGCAGTCCTCGAGCACTTCCCAGGTCCCGGCGAAGCCGGCGGGCACCACGAACCCATCCCCGGCGCGGAATTCCCAGCGTTGGCCTTCGAGGTTCTCGAGAACCACCCGCCCCCGGGTCAGGCAGCAGAACTCGGACTCGGTGTATCGGATGCGCCATTTGCCCCGGGTGCTGGACCAGACCCCGGAGTGGAACTGCTGGGTGGCATCGCTGAAGTAGTTGGAGATCTGCTGGCGGGGGTCGCCGCTGACCAGGCGGTCGGCGGCGGGCGCCGCGGCTTCACTGTCGATCCGGGTTCTGAAATCCACGATCTGTTGCGTCATGGTTGGTGCCAGGGAGGAAAAGTCGGGGGGTCAAGCGTAATCCCGACAGTCCCTCCCCGGCACCCAGGGCGGTCAGTTGCTGGCCAGCGAACGCGCCGATTCGAGGCGTATCTCGACGCAGCGCTCGAAGGCCTGGTCATCCGGCTTCGCCTCGGAGCTGGCGAAACGTTCACCCAAGGCTTCGACGATCATGTGTTCCTTCGGCACACCGGCCTTCTCCAGCTCGAGTGCCACCATTTCCGCGCGCTCCTGCGACAGGGTCTGGTTGAGCGCATCGTCACCGCGCGAGTCGGCGAAGCCGGAAACCCGCACGCGCACGTCGGCCAGGCCCGCGAGCAGCGAGCCGAGACGGGCCAGGCGCGCGCGATCGTTGTCGCGCACCGCGGTTTCGCCGGTGCGGAACTGCACCGTGGCGCCGACCTGCCCGGCCTTGCCTTCGATGGACTGCAGGGAGTTTTCGAGCGATTCGACCTCGCTTGCCAGCATGTCGGCGGCAGCCTGGCGCTCGGCGAGCGCCACGTTTTTCTTGTGGCTGCGCTCGCCGAGGATGCCGCCGGCCACGGCGCCCACCACCATGCCCACCGGCCCACCAGCCGCCGCACCCAGCAGCGCGCCACTGGTGAATCCGGCGCCGGCACGCTTGGAACCCGAGTCCGAATCCCTCGCCATTGCCGGATTGACCGCCAGGGTGATTGCCAACACGCCCGCGACCAGCGCGGGATTGCGAAACTTCGTCGTCCAGGTGCCCATGTGCCCTCTCCAGTTGTTGGAACCCGAGAGCGGTTTTGCTCTCGAGGTTCATTTCAACCGGGGATCCGGCTCACTCCCGGGCGACTCCCGGACGATCCGCCGACGAATCGTGGCAAAAAATGGGGACATTCCTCCGGTGCCGGGCCGGCATTTCGGCATTACGGCTGATGGTCTCTCACCAATTCACAGTTTGAAGTCGTAATGCCGAAATGCCGGCCCGGCACCGGAGGAATGTCCCCATCAACTCTTTTCGGAGTCTTCGTGCAGGCGGGTGAGGAAGATGCGCACCTGCGCCTCGGCTTCGTCGGGGGCCATGAGGCGTTGTTCGACGAGCATGCGCGCCATGTCTCGCATGGACCGCTCGCCGTTGATGAGCGCCAGCAGGAATGCGTGCACGCGGCTGGAAATCGCCTGCATCTCGAAGGCGCGCGTGCGCGGCACCGGCAGGTCGGGCTCCTTCAGCCACGCCGGCAATTCACGCGCGCGGGGCGTGGCGGGAGCGGCGCCGACCTTGGTTGCCACCCAGGTCACGACGTTTTCCAGCCGCGAATGGCGGCTCGCCGGCGAGCGCATGTAGGGGATCGTGGTCTCGCGCACCTTGACCTCGCCAAACCCCGCCTGCGGCATGAACTCCAGCGCTTCGTCGAGGCCGATGCGCTCGGCATGCGCGGCGTGCGAGAACGCCAGTGAGCCGGAGTTGATCCAGCGACCGCCGGGCTTGAGCGCGAGGTTGACGCGCGCCGCGATGCGCGCGAACGGTTCGCCCACGATGTCGATGAACCAGGGCGTGATCACGGTATCGAACACGCCGTCGGCGAACGGCGCCTGCAATGCGTCCGCCGCCACGAGCTCGAGTCCGGCGCGTGCCGGACCCGGGGAGGCCAGCTTCCGCAAGACGGCATGATCCTCAATACCTCGCGGCGCGATCGGGAATTCGTACAGCTCCACGCTGCGCCCGGCGAACATCTCGCGCGCCACCAGCAACAACAGCGGATTGAAATCCGTGGCCACGGTGAGCGGCGCATCGCCGGCGGCGTGCAGGTCGTAGGCCAGCCGTCCCGCGCCGGCGCCGTGCACCAGCGTGCGCCCGAGGCCGCGCGCGCCGCCGCCCAGCACCTGCACGATCTGCGCGAGCCCCGCCGCGTTCTCTTCCTCCCCCCAGGCCCAGTCGCGATGCAGGTTCACGTAGTAGTTAGTAAGCCCCTGCTCGAGCGGCAGCCGCGTGCCCAGTCCCTGGTGGGTGGCCTGGGCAATGGCCGACTCGTCCAGGCCGAGCGGCGCGAGCAACCCGCGCAGCCGGCGGATCTGGTCGTCATGGGCCGCGGCCGTGTGCGCCAGGCGCCGCTTCGTCGCGGCACCATCGGCAGCCGCCTCGGCGGTGCGCATGGCGGCAGCCTCCGAGGCGAGGTGCTGGGCCAGCATCCCGAACCGGCCGCGCCAGCCGGCCAGCGCCTCGCGGGGATCGGGGAACAACCAGGGAATCTCGCCGATGACCGGGTAGCCGCTGCTGCAGCTGCCACAGATCCAGCCCGCACGGGTGAGGGAAACCGGGCCGCTGCCACACCGTGGGCAGGCGAGGACGCTGGCAAGCGAGTTCTGGTCTATGACGGCACCGGGGTCCAGTACGGGTTGGCCCGCCGGGCAATGCTGGCGGCGGCGCTGCCCGCGGTCAACCTGGGGCTCCTGTGGCCCAGTCCGCGTTCCTGGCGTTCTCGGCGCGACAGCCGCTTGTGGTTAGGTAAGAATCACGGCGTCCGGCTCAAAGAACAGGTCTTGCACATGAACGACCACACCGCGCGCCTGGTGCGCTCATCACAACTCAGCCCGGGGCACGGCGAATAACGGACCGCGCGTGCTCGATTCGGTAGTCGCGGCGGAAACGCCGGAGGGCATCCTGCTGGAGCTGCGCCCAGCGGGCATGAGCGCGCGTTTCTGTGCGTACCTGATCGACGAGCTGATCCGCATGGCGATCCTGTACGCCGCGGCCTTCGTCCTCATGTTCGTCGGCGGCGTGGGCCTGGGCTTCTGGCTCATCTTCTATTTCGCGCTCGAGTGGTTCTACCCGGTGGTGTTCGAGCTCGGCCGCAACGGCGCGACCCCGGGCAAGCGTGCCATGGGACTCAAGGTCGTCATGGACAACGGCCTGCCCATCACGCCCGCGGCATCGTTGACGCGCAACCTGCTGCGCTTCGCGGACCTGCTGCCGGCGTTCTATGGCGCCGCCATCATCTGCGTGTTGTTGCGGTCGGATGGCAAACGGCTCGGGGACCTGGCTGCCGGCACCCTGGTCGTGCACCTGCCACGCCCCGCTCCCAAGGCCACGCTGGACATGGTGGTACCGGTGGCGCCGGCGCGCACGCTGTCGCCGCGCGACCAGTCGGCGCTGATCGCCCTCGCCGCGCGCGCACCCACGCTCACGATCGAACGCCTCGACGAGCTCGCCGGCATGGCGGCCTCGGTGCAGGGTGAAGCGCGCGGCAACGATTCCGACGTCACGCGCCGCGTGCTCGGGGTGGCGCAGTGGCTGCTGGGAAGGCGCTCATGACCCCGCTGCATTTCGAGAATCTCTACCGCGCGGAGTGGGACGAGCTCGAGTCCCAGCTGCAGCTCATCACCGACGGGCGCACCAGGCAGAAACACGGCCTGGAGCCGATCCGCGGCGAACGCGTCGCCGAATTGTACCGCCGCGCCTGCGAACACCTGGCGCTGGCTCGCGCGCGCGACTATCCGCGTTACCTGCTCGACCGCCTCGAGAACCTCACCTCCGACGCGCACCAGGTCATCTACCAGCGCCGCGAGTTCGGCCTGGCGCGCGTGAAGCGCCTGTTCGCGCGCGACTTCCCGCGCGCGGTGCGCGCGCATGCGAAGTACGTGTGGATCGCAGCCGCGCTCAGCTTCATTCCCATGCTGCTGATGGGCTGGCTGGTCTACAACCGCCCCGATCTCATCCTGTCGGTGGTCGATGCACAGACGGCTGCCTCGTACGAGGCCATGTATTCCGACGCCGCCGAATCCATCGGCCGCAACCGCGACGCCGACACAGACTGGGCCATGTTCGGGTTCTATATCGAGAACAACATCAGCGTCGCGTTCCGCTTCTATGCCTCGGGTATCTTCGCCGGCGTCGGCAGCATCTTCTTCATGTTGCTCAACGCGGTGTTCGGCGGCGCCGTCGGTGGCTACCTCACCGAACGCGGGCTGGGCGAGACCTTCTACTCCTTCGTGGTGACGCACGCCGCCTTCGAGCTCACGGCCTTCGTGCTGGCGGGCGCCGCGGGCCTGCGCCTGGGTCATTCGTTGCTCGCGCCGGGCCGGCAGACCCGGCTGCAGAGCCTCACGCAGGCCGCGCGCGAAACCATGGTGATGGTGTACGGCATCATCGCCATGCTGGTCATCGCGGCGGCAATCGAGGCCTTCTGGTCGTCGGCACGCTGGATGCCGCTGCCCCTCAAGTACTCGGTGGCCGGCGTGTGCTGGCTGGCCGTCATCACCTACCTGGTCCGGCAGGGCCGAAATGAAGATTGATTCGCTGGCACTGCGGATGCGTCCACGCGCGCCGCACGAGGCCGCGGATCTCGGCATCCGCCTGTGCCAGGCGCGGGCGCGCGAGGTGTACCGCTGCTACCTCGCGGTGGCCATTCCGATGTGCCTGCTCTCGCTTTCGTTGTTCGAGGTGAGGACGTGGTTGCCGGCGCTTTTCCTGTGGTGGGCCAAGCCCTGGCTCGACCGCACGGTGCTGTTCGTGCTGGCGCGCGCCGCGTTCGGCCAGTCCACCACGCTCGGCGACCTGTGGCGCAACCAGCGCGACGTGTGGTGGCGGCAGTTCATCCTCACCTGGACCTGGCGGCGGCTGTCTCCCTGGCGGTCGCTCACGCAGCCGGTCTACCAGCTGGAGGGACATTCGCTGTTCCAGTTGCGCCGCCGCGTGCGCCAGCTTCGCCGCCGGCACAGTGGCGCCGCGCTCATGATGACGAGCGCGTTCTCCTGGGCCGAACTCGGACTGTCGCTGGCGCTGTTCTCGCTGGCCTACTGGTTCGCGGCCGACGGGCTGGGCTACGAATTCAAGGGATTGTTCGACGACGAAGCCTCCCGGCTGCTGTCGCTGATGTCGGCGGTCATCTATGCGCTCGTGGTCATGTTCCTCGAGCCGTTCTACGTGGCCGCCGGCTTCGGCATGTACCTCAACCGCCGCGCCGAGCTCGAGGCCTGGGACATCGAGCAGGAATTCCGCCGTGCGTTCGCGTCCTGATCTGCCGCGGCTCGTGATCCTGCTGCTGCTGGCCGCGGCGCCGCCGGCGTTTTGTGACACCACCACTCCTCCACCGACGCCGCAGGAAGTCGATCGCGCCATCGAAGCCGTCAAGGCCGACCCGAAGCTGGCGCGCAAGAAGACGGTGCGCCGGCTCACCTGGGAGTCCAAGGCGGACAAGAAGAAGAAGGAGAAACAGGAGACCAAGGAGCGCAAGAAGTCGAACTGGAAGTGGCTGCGCTGGATCGGCGACCTGTTCGGCTGGATCGCCGAGTCCTCGCGCATGCTGTTCTGGTTGCTGATCGCGGCGCTCGTGGCCGTGCTTGCCGTGGTCGTCTATCGCCTGTTCACCACGCGCATGCCGAGGAGCACGGGCAAGCGGTTCGTCGCGCCCACGCACGTGCAGGATCTCGACATCCGGCCCGAGAGCCTGCCCGACGACATCGGCACGGCCGCGCGCAAGCTCTGGGACCAGGGCGACCAGCGCGCCGCGCTCGCGCTGCTGTATCGCGGCCTGCTTTCGCGGCTCGCGCATGTCTACGAAGTCCCGATCCGCGATTCGAGCACCGAGGGTGACTGCCTGCTGCTCGCCAGCCGCGTGATCGAAGCCGACAGGCTCGAATACGCCACGCGGCTGGTACGCACCTGGCAGCGGGCCATCTATGGCGGCCAGACCATCGACACCGCCGTCGCCCACGAGCTGTGTGCGTCGTTCGACAAACATCTCGAGCGCCCGGCCGGCATGGACGAGCCGCACCGCGAGCAGTATTCGAGTGGAGCGGCGGCATGAAAATCGCCCTGCGCGTCCTCGTCTGGGTGGCCATCGGCGGCCTCGTCTACTGGTTCACGAGCCACCTGGCGTTCAAGGAAGTCCAGGTCAACGCACCGCTGGAAGGTGATGCCCGCTACAACCCGTTCTATGCCGCCATCCGCCTGAGCAGCGAGCTCGGCGCGGAAGCGACCTGGGAACGCGTGTTCTCCGTGCCACCCGAGGGTACGGTGCTGTACCTCTCGGGCTGGAACTGGGCGCAGAGCAAGCCGCGCCGCGAGCGTCTGAAGAAATGGGTCGAGGAAGGCGGCCGCCTGGTGGTCGACGCCTCGCTGCTCGTCGACGAGGAGGAATTCGAAACCTGGAGCGGCATCGGCCAGCGCGAAGTCGAGATCGAGGATGAAGACGAGGACGACGATGAGGCGGAAGACGAAGACGTCGAACTCGTCCCCGACAAGACGCCGTTCGCCTTCGGTGACGAAGACGATTCGAATTGCGAAAAGCTCAGCGAGGACGGCGGTGACCGCAAGCTGCGCATGTGCTGGCCCAACTGGGGCCAGAGCCTCACCACCACGCGCAGGATCCAGTGGGCGCTGCGCGGTGAGCAGGGCATCCACGCACTGCGCGTGGCGGTCGGCAAGGGCAGCGTCACGATGCTCAACGCGGATCCATTCCAGTATCGCGAATTCCTGCTGGGCGACAACCCGCATGTGTTCGTCGCAGCCACCCAGATCCGCCGCGGCGACACGCTGCGTTTCCTCACCGAGGAAGAAAGCCCCTCGATCGTGGCACTCATGTGGCGCTTCGGCGCGCCGGCCGTGCTGCTGCTGCTCGCGGGCGTGGCGCTGGGCATCTGGCGCTCCGGCCCGCGGTTCGGGCCGCGAGTCGCGTCCACGGACACGGCGCGGCGGTCGCTCGCCGAACAGATCCGCGGCACCGGCCAGTTCGCGCTGCGCTTCGGCGGCGGCGAGGCCCTGTACAACGCCACGCTGCGCGCGCTGCGCGACGCCGCGATCCGGCGCTTCCCCGCCTACGACACCATGTCGAGCGCCGACCGTGTCGCCCTGGTCGCCAGGGTGAGCGGCATCGGCGAATCCGATCTTTCGCCGGCCATGAACTACACCGGCCCGCGTAATCCACACGAGCTGCGCGATGCCATCGCGATACTCGAAACCGCAAGACGTCGTTTGTTGACAGCAAGGAAATAACAATGGAAACCGAATCCGCCACCCTGCAGAAGGCCGCCGAACTACTGGCCAGGCTCCGCGCCGGCATCGGCGAGGCCGTGGTAGGCCAGTCGAAGGTGGTCGAGGAAGTCGTGCTCGCGCTGGTCGCGTCCGGGCACGTGCTCATCGAGGGCGTGCCGGGCCTCGGCAAGACGCTGCTGGTGCGCGCGCTGGCGCAGGCGCTGCAGCTGTCCACCGGCCGCATCCAGTTCACGCCCGACATGATGCCGTCGGACATCACCGGCCACGCGGTGCTCGATCCCAAGACCATGGAGATGCGCATCGTGCGCGGCCCGGTGTTCACGCACCTGCTGCTGGCCGACGAGATCAACCGCGCGCCCGCGAAAACGCAGAGCGCATTGCTCGAAGTCATGCAGGAATACCAGGTCACGCTCGAAGGCCAGACCCACGTGTTGCCCAAGCCCTTCATGGTGCTCGCCACGCAGAACCCGGTGGAGACCGAGGGCACCTACCCGCTGCCCGAGGCGCAGCTCGACCGTTTCCTGTTCAAGATCGAGATCGGTTATCCCTCGATCGCCGACGAAGTGGGCGTGGTGATCCGCGCCACCACCGACCAGCCCGGCGACCAGCTGCCGCTGTCGAAGGTGGCGCCGGTGCTCAACGAGCGCGCGGTCACCAGCCTGCAGGCCATCGCCGCGCGGCAACGCGTCGACCAGCAGGTCATCGACTACGCGGTGCGCCTGACGCGCGCCACGCGCGACTGGTCGGGCCTGGCGCAGGGCGCGGGTTCGCGCGGCGCGCTGGCGCTGGTGCGCGGCGGCCGCGCGGTGGCGCTGCTCGAGGGCCGCAGCTTCGTGATCCCCGACGACATCAAGCGCGTGGCCCTGCCGGCACTGCGCCATCGCGTCGCGCTGGCGCCGGATGCCCTGCTCGAGGGCCGCAAAGCCGACGACCTGCTGAATGCCGTCATCGAGAACGTCCCGGCCCCGCGTGTCTGAAGATTCATGAAGCCGCGCTTCATACCCAGTCGACGCCTGCTGCAGCTGGTGTTCATCGCCTTCGTGGTGGCCACGGTGGCGCTGTTCATGGACGTGAGCCTGCAGTTGGTCAAATGGGCCAGCCTGGCTTTCGGAGCGCTGCTGCTGGTGCTGGTCGGCGCCGACGTTTGGCTGACGCGGCGCGCCTGGCGGCAGTCGCAGATACGCATGACGCGGCGCCTGCCCTCCGCATTCGCCATCGGCGTGCGGCAGCTGGTGCACCTGCAGTTCGAGAATGCCGGCACGCGTGCGCTGCAGTTCGCGGCCTTCGATCACTGCGACCCGGGCCTGAGGTTCGCCGGACTGCCGGCGCTGGTCGATTCGCGGCCGGGCAAACGCTTCGACATCGCCTACGAGGTCACGCCGACGCGCCGCGGCGAGATCGTGTTCGACACCGCCGACGCACGCGTGCGCAGCCGGCTGGGTTTGTGCGAGCTGCTGGAACGCCTCGGCGAACCGGAGTCGCGCCGCTCCTATCCCGACTTCGCGCAGGTGGCGCGTTACGCCTGGCTGGCCGGCGACCGCCGGCTGCAGGAAATCGGCATCAAGACCTACCAGCAGCGCGGCGAAGGCACCGACTTCAAGCAACTCGCCGAGTACCGCTACGGCGATCCCGTGCGGCACATCGACTGGAAGGCGACGCTGCGCCAGCACAAGCCCATCCTGCGCGAGTTCCAGGACGAGCGTGACCAGTGCGTCATGCTGCTCATCGACTGCGGCCGGCGCATGCGTGCGCACGACGCGCGCGAAGGCATCGGCAGCGGCCACTTCGACCAGGTGCTGAACGCCGTGATGCTGCTGTCCTACGTCGCGCTCAAGCAGGGCGACGCGGTCGGCGGCCTGACCTTCGGCACGCCGCCAGGCCGCGAGCGCGTGTTCGCGCCGCGCAAGGGCGCGCATGCCCTGAACGCGCTCATGGGCGAGCTGTACTCCGTGCAGCCGACGCCGACCCACTCGGACTACGTGTCGATGGCGCAGAACCTGCTGCGCAGGCATCACAAGCGGTCGCTGGTGATCATCATCACCAACTTCCGCGACGAGGACTCGAGCGAGCTGGCGCATGCATTGCGCCTGCTGCGAACCCGGCACCTGGTGATGCTCGCCAGTCTGCGCGAGCGCATCGTGGGCGAGCTGATCGCCCAGCCGCTGGGCGGCATCGACTCGGCCGTGGACATCGGCAGCGCGCATCTCTACGAGCAATCGCGGCGCGATGCCTTCAATCGCCTCGCGGCGCGCGATTCGCTCATGGTGGATGCCGAGCCGCAGCGGCTCGGCATCGAGCTGGTCAACCGTTACAACGCGGTCAAACGCGCCGGCATGCTCTGAGCCGGTCGTTCACCTGAATTCGCTGCCCGGCAGGCTGGCGAGAAAACTCTCGCCGCAGCCCTTCAGCCGCGCCTGGTTGTCGTCGATGCGCTGTGGATAGACCAGCCGCGACTTCACGATGCCGAGGATGGCCAGCGTGAAGAACGCCAGTACCGCCACCAGCGGTATCCACGGGCTCTGGACACCTAGCGCGCCACCGAGGATCAGCACGCCGGCGAATGCGGCAAAGGATCCCAGCCACCCGACCAGGATCCATAACGTGCGCTTTTCGCGGTGCTGCGTGCAGAGCCCCGGGTTGATCTCCATGGTCCGACGCACGATCAACGCCACGATGATGTAGAGGATGGCGTAGGCGAGCAGCAGCAGGTACACGGCGGGATGGTGCCAGTAGACCTTGCGCAGCTTGTGCGGCTCCTCGCTGGGTTCGTTGCACTTCACGCAGCGATGGGGGAACGCCGCCCCGCGGGCCACGACCAGGCAATTTCCCTCGCGCCACAGCCCGCCGGTGCCGGCGGGCGTGTCCGCGCTCTTCAGGCTTGCCTGAGTCGGGGCGTATGGATTGTGTCCGGCCATGTTCTCCCCCCGATCTGGTTCTTCTGTTTCGACGGGCGCGAACATAACAGGCTCGGGCCAATGCCGTACCGGTCGGGGTCGTCAGGGTTGCGTGCCGGCCGGTGTCGCGCATACTCCGCCAGCGGACGAAATTGACGAAGGGGGACCCGCCGATGCTCCAGTCCTTGCGTGTCGCGACTGCGACGGCCTTCTTTTGCGCCATCAATGCCGCCAGCGCGGCCACGCCTCCGCCAGTCGAGCATTTCGCGCGGCGGCCGCAGATGCAGGGCGTCACGTTGTCCGCGGACGGTCGCTACGTCGCCTTTCTTTCGGGTTCGGGTGACGACACGATCCTGATGACCTTCGATCGCTCGCAGCAGGGCAGTGAATTCAAGCGCGTCACGGCCTCCGATCCCGGCAAGTTCGACATCGGCTGGTGCCGCTGGGCGAACACGAACCGGCTGGTCTGCGGCCTGTACGGCAACATCCGCGGCAAGAAATACGCCGAGGCGCCGTTCAAGCGCATCTTCTCGGTGGACGCGGACGGCAAAGCCCTCAAGGTGCTCGAGCAGGCGCGCAACGACGCGAACCTGTTCGGCGGCACCACCAGCATGCGCAACTTCAACATCAACTATGGCCCAGAGATCGAAAGGGGCGTGCAGTCTCCATACGCACGCGGGGGCATGGACGAATACGAGGGTTCGTCGGTGGCCCGTGCTTATCGGGTCGAGTACCGGCCCGAACGGCAGGACCAGGTCGTCGACTTCACGCCGGACGACGACAAGACCGTCCTCATCCAGCTCGACGACGACCGCGATTCCTACCCTTCCCTGTTCGAACTCAACATCTACACCGCCCAGCGCGTCGAGCGCCTCGGCGACAATCCGCCCATCCAGCAATTCATCACCGATGGCGCCGGCAATCCACGCATCGGCTGGGGCAGCCCGGACGGCGTGAGCACCTTCTATTTCGCGCGCCTGGACGGCGAGCGCGAGTGGCGGCGCCTGGGACAGACGCAGGCATTCAACGCGCGCAATCCCCTGCATCCCATCGCCATGGGCGCCGGCGAAAATGCCGCCTACGCGCTGGGCAACTACGAAGGCCGTGATTCCCTTTGGTCCATCGACCTGGCCGACAAGCGCGAGCCGAAGATGCTGTTCCACCACGCGCTGGTCGACGTGGGCGAGCCCATCCTGCATTCCGACCGGCGATTGCTGGGCGTGCGATACGACGTGGAGAAACCGTACGTCTGGTACGCCGACGGCAAACTGCGCGAGTTGATCGACCGGCTCGACCGGCAATTCCCCAACCGCGTGCACGACGTCATCGACAGCTCGGACGACCAGAAAGTGCTGCTGATCCAGGCCTCTAGCCCGGTGGACCTCGGCACCTATTACATCTACGACGTCGCCGCGGAAAAGCTGCAGAAACTGGGCACCGCCTACCCCGAGCTCGACCAGAACGCGCTCGGCTGGATGACCAACATCACCTACCCGGCCGCCGACGGCACCGAGATCCCGGGCTACCTATCCGTGGCCACGGGCGTGGCACGCAAGAATTTGCCGATGGTGGTGATGCCCCATGACGGCCCGCTGGCGAGAGATTCCTGGAAGTTCGATTTCCTGCGTACCTTCCTGGTCAGCCGCGGCTACGCGGTGCTGCAGATGAATTACCGCGGTTCCGGCGGCCTGGGCCAGAAGTGGCGGCTCGACGGCCAGCGGCAATGGGGCGACCTCATCTACTCCGACATCCAGGACGGCACGCGCTGGGCCGTCAAGGAAGGCATCGCGGATCCGAAGCGCATCTGCGTCATGGGCTGGGGTTTCGGCGGTTACCAGGCGCTGCTCAGCGCCATGCGCGACGGCGACTTGTACCGATGCGCCGTCAGCATTGCCGGCATCTCGGACCTCGCGTCCTACCAGTCGCAGGGTTCGGTCACGGGCCAGGAGGGTTTCCGCCGCGCGATGATCGGTACCGACAAGGAAAAGCTGCGGCGCGACTCGCCGGCGCAGAACGCCGTGCAGGTCAGCATCCCGGTGCTGCTGATCCACGGCAACAAGGACTTCCAGGTGCAGGTGGACCAGACCAATGACATGGAGAAAGCGCTGGGCGGGAACAAGAAACCTCACGAGGTGGTGATCATCAAGGGCGGCAGCCACGAGCTCGAGCGCAAGTCCGACCGGGTCACCTTGCTGCAGGCTGTCGAGGCGTTCATTGGCCAGCACATCGGCGCGGGCCCGGGCACCTAACTTCCGGGGAGGCCTTCGATCCTGAACGTCCAGGCGCCGTCGAAAGGCACTTCCCCGTCGTCGAGCACCGGCACGCTGATCACCACGTCCCCGCCCTTCTGGTGCCACGTGACGTCGTCGTGCCGGGTGCCGAGCAGCGCGACGCGTGCGCCTTTCGCCAGCTTCACGTCGCGCACGGTGAGCGTGCCGCGCGGATAACGCGGCAGGATGGCGTAGAGCACGCGATCCTTGCGCGTGAACAGGATTTCCTTGCGCGCATCGCCCGGCGCCGGATGCAGCGTGAGCGCCTCGACGTCGTACTTCGCGCGGTAGTTCGTCGAGGTGTCGAGCGCCTGGCGGCGCCCCGCCGTCCATTGCGCGCCGTCGCGGAAAGTGCGCGTGCCGTAGATGGCCTCGCCGTTGTGCGCCAGCCAGTTGCCGAGGTAGGCGAGCCGGTCCTGCATCTCGACCGGGATCCTTCCGTCAGCGGTGGGGCCGACGTTGAGCAGCAGGTTGCCGCCGCGGCTCACGGTGTCGATGAGCGTGAGCAGCAGCT
The DNA here is from genome assembly GCA_036274075.1 of Steroidobacteraceae bacterium. Classification (GTDB taxonomy): domain Bacteria; phylum Pseudomonadota; class Gammaproteobacteria; order Steroidobacterales; family Steroidobacteraceae; genus CADEED01. The sequence goes on from DASUGK010000054.1 coordinate 29,953, forward strand.
TGTGCCCCGAGGAGTAGTCGTCGAGGTCCTCGTTGCGGTTGTAGCCGTAGGAAAAGCCGATGCCGCGGTTCTCTTCCCAGGGATGCGTGGCGCCCGGCAATCCCGCGCCATATTCGGTGGTGTAGTAACCGCCGTGGCGATGGCGCGATTCCTTGCCCCAGCGATCGTTGATCACGACCTTCCCGGCCACCGGGCTGTCGTTGAACAACCAGGCCAGCAACTCCGGCGCGCGCCATTGTTCCGAGGGCAGGTCCCATTCGCCGTCGGAGAAAATCACCGCGGGTGAATAGCGCGTCACCAGGTCCTTGAACTGCGGGAACAGGTGGCGCTCGAGGTATTCGTCCGGCTTGCCCGCGAGCCACAGCGGGTTGAACCATTCGTACAGCGAGTAATAGAAGCCGAACTCCAGGTTCTTGCGCCGCACGGCGGCGCCGAGCTCGCCCGCCAGGTCTCGCATCGGGCCCACCTCGACGGCATTCCACTTCCGCCCCCAGGCCTGGTTCGCTTCCTTCGAAGGCCAGAGCGCGAAGCCATCGTGATGCTTGGAGACCAGCACCACGTATTTCGCGCCGGCGCGCTGGAAGATGCCGGCCCACTCGTCGGCGTCGAACATTTCCGCGCGGAAGCGCGGCGCGAAATCGAAATACGGGAAGTCCTTGCCGTAGACCCGCTCGTGGAAGGCGCGTGTCTCCTGGCGGATCTTCGCGTCGCGCGAGGCCGGATCGGGATTGCCCGGCCGGCCGATGCGCTCCCAGTACCACTCGGCATATTCGCCCTTGGGCGCGAATGCCGGCACCGAGTACACGCCCCAGTGGATGAAGATGCCGAACTTGGCATCGCTCCACCATTGCGGCGTCGGGCGGCTGTCGATGGATTCCCACGTGGCCGAGTAACGCGGCGCGTCCGCCGCGGCCGCGGGCATGGCGGCCGCGAATGCGCAGCCGACGAAAAGCGACAGTTTGCGAAACAGCATTCCCACCTCCCGCATCCCACCAGGCTCAGTCCTGGTGGAAGACTTCTTCCATGTTAGTCCACCACTCTTCGGCGGAGGCGCTCGGCCATTTCTGCTGCATGGGTTCCATGAGCGCCCACCAGCGCTGCGTCTCGGGATCTGCCGCCATGGCACGCATGTCCGCCGCGAAGTCGCTGCCGACGTATTCGAAATAGGCGAACAGGATTCCGTCCCGCAGGAAGATCGAGTAGTTGCGGATGTTGGAACGGTGGATCTGCGCCAGCACACCGGGCCAGACGGCCTCGTGCTGCCGCACGTACTCGTCCTGGAACTCCGGCCGGACGTGCAGGATCTGCCCGAATCGCCTCATGTTTGCTCCCCTGGATTCCTCGAAGGCAATAGTGTCACGCCGACGGCGTAACACGCATGTGCGTGTCGGAATTCCACCCGAAATCCTGCCGGGCGCTGTTCAACACTTCGGAACAATGGCATCAACGCCTCCATGACAGAAATGCGGTTGAAGCCCATCGCCCGGGGCTTGTTGACTTACGTTCCGGCCATCAACGACCTGTTGCGTCCGCAGAGAACCGAGGGCCAGACCGCTTCCGCACGTTATTGCTACGACCTGTGGATCCGGCATCTCGCGCAGCTGTCTGCCCACGGTTATCGCGAAATACCGCGCACCGTCGCCGAACTCGGACCCGGTGCGACGCTCGGCGTGGGTCTCTGCGCGCTGCTCTCCGGAGCCGATACCTACTACGGGCTCGACGTCGTCGCGCATTCCAATGTCGCGCTGAACCAGCAGATCCTCGAGAAGCTGATTCCGATGTTCCGGAAACGGACGCCGAACTCCCTCACGGGATGGCCGGACTCGAGTGCACACCTCGACGACAGCGGTTTCCCCGGCCGGTTGCTGACCGAGGAGGTCCTCGAGCGCTCGCTGCACGCGGAACGCCTCGACGACATACGCGCCGCACTCGCGCTGCCCTCGCCGTCGAATCCGATCACCATCGAATACAAGGCTCCCTGGAACAGCCCGCGGGTGATCGACGAAGGCGCCGTCGATCTCATCGTCTCCTCGTCGGTGCTGGAACATGTCGTCGACCTGCCGCCCACCTACCAGGCGCTGTACCGCTGGCTCAAGCCCGGTGGCTGGATGGCCCACCAGATCGACCTCAAGGCCCACGGGATCACCCAGCGCTGGAACGGCTTTCGCACCTGTTCCGAAGCGGTGTGGAAAGTGGCCGTCGGCCGCCGGCCGTACATGATCAATCGCTCCCCCGCCTCGGTTCACCTGCAGCTGATGCAGGACACCGGCTTCAAGCTGATCGAGCAGATGAAGATGTTCCGCAACGACGGCATCCGGCGCGAGGAGCTCGCGCCACGCTGGGCGGACATCAGCGACGAAGACCTGAACTGCTCGGCCCTGTACGTCATCGCGACCAAGTAAGCCGCCGGGGCGCGGCCCTTATCCAGGACGCGCTGCCTCGATGATGCCGCGTCGCTGCAGCCACAATGCCACGGAACCGCAGAGCAGCGCCCACGCGGACCCGACACACCACCCCGCGAGCACGTCCGTGGGCCAATGCACTCCAAGGTAGACCCGGCTGGTGCCGACCAGCAGAGCCAGGAGTACCGCCCAGGAAATGAGATAGACCCTTGAACTCCTCGTCGGCTGTACTTCAGCAAGAACGGCGCCCAGGGTGAGGAAGGTAGTCATCGCCAGCATGGCATGACCGCTTGGAAAACTGGCCGAGGTGACTTCAACGGCGTGCGGCACGACATCGGGACGCGGACGATCGAAGATGTGCTTGAGGGCGGTGGAGATCAATGTGCCGCCCACGATCGAAACCGCGACGAATATCGCAGCCGACCACTTCCTGACCAGCAACAGGTAGCCCAGCGCCGCCACCGTGAGCAACACCAGCACCGCGGTACCACCGAGGCTGGTGATATCCCGGGCCACCAGGTCGAGCCACTGGGGACCACCTTGCATCGCCAGCATCACTGCGCGGTCGAATTCGTGCGTCTCACCGTCTTCGATTTCGTCGGCGAGCTCTGCGAATCCCCACAGTCCCGCACCGATCAGCGACACGACGACCAGCACCCACCATCCCTGGTCGCGGATCGCCGCCACGAGTGTTCGGATCAAGCGCGACGCACTGTTGGCCATCACCTCACCGGTGCTTGATCTTCTCTTCAGCCGTCAGCCCCGACACCACCTCGATGTTGATGCCATCGGACAGGCCGGTCTTGATCTCGCGCTTCTCGAACTGCTGCGGAGCGGTTTCCACCTCGACGTAGGTCTTGTCACCCTCGATGATGAGGTTGCCTTCGTTGATGGCCAGCACATCATCGCGCTTGTCGAGCACGATGTCGGCATTCGCACTGTAGTTGGAGCGCAGGAACAGCTCCTTGTCGAGCACCACGGCGGCGCGGATGGTGAACTTGATGGTGCCCTGGTCGGTGACGCCCTTCGGCGCGATGTATTCCAGCGTGGCCTTGAAAGGCTTTCCCTGCAGCGCACCGACATTCAGCACCAGTTCCATGCCTTCCTTCAGTTTTCCGACCTCGGATTCGTCGACCAGGCCTTCGAAGATCATGTCGTTCATGTCGGCCAGCGTCGCGAGCGAAGTGCCCGACTGAAAGGTGCTGGACTCGAGGATGAACGCCCCTTCCTTGTTGGGCACGTCGAGCACCGTGCCATCGATCGTTGCCGGAATCATGTTGGAGACCATGCCCTTGCTGGTACCGGTCTTGAGCAGCGCAACATTGTTCTCCGCCGATGCCACGGCCTCCTTCTGCAGGTTGTAGTTGGTCTCGTATTGACGGAACTGGGATTCGGAGATTACGCGGTCCGCCAGCAACGTCCGGTAGCGCTGCATGTCGGCAGCCTGGTTCTGCAGGTTGATGCGCGCCTGCAGCAGCTCCGCCTCGGCCGCGGCGACGTTCAGCATGTTGGGCCGCAATGAAATGCGCGCGATGATGGCGCCCTTCTTCACGGTCTGACCGGCGACGACGTAGAGCTTCTCGACCACGCCGGACACCTGCGACTTCACTTCGATCTCGCGCCGCGGCACCACCTTGCCCGTCGCCACCGTCTTCTTGACGATGCTCATCTTTGCGGGCGCGTCCACCTGGTAGACCACCGGCTGCTGCTGCGATTTCCGATACAGGAAAACCAGGGTACCGACGAACACCACGGCGATCACGCCGAGGATGAGGAACTTGAGGACTTTTTTCATTGTTACTCGTCTTGTAGTGCAATGATGGGATTCACGGCGGCAGCCTTGGCGGCGGGCATCAACGACGCCAGCAATCCGGAAACGACCAGCACGATCAGCGCAGTCATGGCCGTCCGGAACTCGATCTCGGGTGGGCCCATGAAGCCCGCGCGCCCGCCGGCGGCGTTCAAAGCGCTGGCAATGGTTTCGAGCAGCAACGTGGCCATGACCAGGCCGCTGTATCCGGCCACCGCAGTGATGAACACCGACTCCTGCATGATCATGGCGACGATTGAGGCCGGCGTTGCGCCGAGCGCCTTGCGCAGGCCGATTTCGCGGGTGCGCTCCTTCACCACGATCAGCATGATGTTTCCGACGCCGACCGCGCCTGCGAAGATGGTGCCGATCGCCACCATCCAGCTGAAGACCTTGATGCCGGTGAACAGGCCCTGCACCTTGTCGTGTTCGTCCTGCAGGTTGAAGCTGCCGAAAACACCCTTGTCGACGGGGCTGACCTTGTTGATCTGCGCGAGATACATCTTCACGTCGTTCTCGACCACGCGCGCATGTATGCCGGGCTTGGGAACGATCACGAAACTGCCGATGCGGCCTATCTGGTTGAAGGAGTAACGCAGCGTCTCGTTCGGCAGGTAGATGCGTTCCTCTTCCTGCTGCTGGTTGCCGTTCTGCGTCGAGCGGAAAACGCCGACCACCTGGAAGGTGATGCCGTTGATGGTGATGTCCTCACCCAGCGGGTTCTCGTCCTTGGCGAACAACTGGTCGCGGACACGCTGACCTATCACGGCCACCTTGCGCTTCTGCGGCTCGTCGAGCGGATTGAACGAGCGCCCCTGGATGATGCGTACGGAGTTGATGCGCTCCATGCCGGCGAATCCACCCTGGATGCTGAATGCGCCATTGCGCGACTTGCGAACCGTGTATGGCGGCGCCTTGTCCCAGACACCGACCGAATTCTGGCCGGTGATGAACCCCACGGACGGAACATTCCTGGCGATGGCCTCGACGTTCTCCGGCCTGAGTGCGATATCGCGGCCGATGGGCATTCCCTGGAAGGGAATCTGCGTCGTCCCCTGCTGCCAGATCCACACGGTATTGGTGTTCTTCGGAAATCCTTCGGCAACGCCGTTCTCGAGCCCCTTGCCCGCTCCCAGCAGCACGGTGAGCATGAAGATGCCCCAGAACACACCGAACGCGGTAAGAGCGGTGCGCAGCTTGTGCCGGCTCAGCGTATTGAAGATCTCCTGCCACTTCTCGATATCGATGAACATGGCGTTACTCCGCCTTCATCGCTTCGGTGGGCGTGATCTTGGCGGCGCGCAATGCCGGCATGAGTCCGGCGAGCACCCCGACGCCGACCAGCAGCAGCAATGCCGTGATGGCGAGCTGGAAATCCACGCTGGGATTGAGGAAATACGGCAGTTGCGCGCCCGAGCTGCGCAAACCGAATGCCACGAGCTCCAGCAGTCCCACTCCCACAACCAACCCGATATAGCCCGCTACGCCCGTGACCAGCGTGGACTCGAGCAATAACGTGCTGACGATGTGGAACGGCGTCGCACCCAGCGCCTTGCGGATACCGATTTCCTTGGTCCGCTCCTTGACCGTGATGATCATGATGTTGCTGATGCCGACGATGCCGGCCGTCAGGGTGCCGAGACCGACGAACCAGATGAAGACATCGATGCCGATGAACAGTCCCGTAACCCGCTGCATGGGTTCGGCCATGTTGAAGGAGGCGATGCCGCGGATATCCTCCGGCGCGACGGCATGGCGGCGCTTCAAGACCTCGAGCACCTTCTTCTCGAGCTCGAAGCCGTCGACGCCCTTTGCCGGGCGCACCCAGATGTTGTCGGTGAACGTCGCGTCGCCGTACATCTTCTGCATGGTCGTCAGGGGCATCAGCACCCGCTCGGAGTTTCGGCTGCGATTACCCTTGTCGTAGAAGACTCCCACGACCTTCATCAACACGTCCTTCACGCGGACGTACTTGCCGACCGGGTCTTCTCCCTGGGCGAACAATCGCTCCGCAACCACGGAGCCGATGACGACGACCTTGCGGATCTCGTCCTGGTCCAGAGGATTGGGCTTGCGCCCGAAATTGAACGGCACGTCATCCTTGACCATGAAATATTCATCGGGGACACCGAGGACCTGCGCGTTGCTGTTCTTTCCCTGGTAGTTGATGGAGCCGCCGTCCGGGACGAAGCGCTCGGCTGACAACAGCCTGATGCCCGGGACTTGTTGGCGGACGGCTTCGATGTCCTCGAGAGTGAGGCGTATGGCACGCCCTGGCGCCATCCCCTGGTACGCGGTGGTTGTCGTGCCTGTCCACACGATGATGAAGTCGAGCACATCCGAGCCGAAGTCCTCGTATATGCCGTTCTGCATGCCGCGGCCTGCGCCCAGCAGCAGCACCAGCATGAAAATGCCCCAGAACACGCCGAAGGCCGTGAGCAGCGTGCGCAGCTTGTTCTGCCGCAGCGTGAACAGGATTTCCTGCAGGCCGTCGAGCATGTCTAACCAGTCACCGCTTCGGCGGCCGGGCTCGCGGCGTGGGATGACGTCACCACGCCGTCCCGCAGCAGGATCTGGCGCTGCGTCATGTTGGCCACGTCCTGCTCGTGCGTCACGACAATGATGGTGTTGCCGCGCCGGTGGATGTCCCGGATCAGCGCCATGATTTCGTGCGTCGTGGTGCTGTCCAGCGCGCCCGTGGGCTCGTCGGCGAGGATCACCTTGGGATTGCCCACCAGCGCGCGCGCGATGGCCACGCGCTGCTTCTGTCCGCCCGAGAGCTGGTTCGGCATGAAATTCCTGCGGTCCGAGAGGCCCACCAGGTCCAGGTACTCCTCGGCCCGGCGGTTGCGTTCACGGCGTCCGACGCCCTGGTAGTACAGCGGCAGCGCGACGTTCTCCGTGGCGTTCTTGAACTGCAGCAGGTTGAAGGACTGGAACACGAAGCCCAGCATCTTGTTGCGCAGGCGCGCGGCCTCGGTTTCCTTGAGCTTGCCGACCTGCTTGCCGTCCAGCAGGTAACTGCCGCTGTCGTACGAATCGAGGATGCCGAGGATGTTCAGCAGCGTGGACTTGCCAGACCCCGAGCTGCCCATGATGGACACCAGTTCGCCCTCGCGAACCCGCATGTCGACGCCCTTGAGCACGTGCAGGGACTGGTCGCCGGTCTGGTAGTACTTGTGGATGCCATGAAGTTCGATCATGGCGGCAACTGTCTCATTCGTCCCGATCTCCCTTCCAGCCCTGTATAGACGGCTGACCCTGCTGGCGGGTTGCGTCGGGGCACGAACAAAATTCCAACCGGATCGGGCCCTCGCCAGTCTCAGTACGAATACTGTGTTGACAAAGAGGTCAATGACATGGCTCGGCGGACCTGGCGGCTCCTGATCCTGACCCTGCTCGCGCCCGTGGCTGCGGTGGCAGCCCCGGCCACGGCTTCAGACGGCCCGCGGCTCGAGGAAGTTCAGTTCACCAGCCACGGCGCGACCCTCTCCGGCTCCATCGCCTGGCCGGTCAACCTGCAGCCGAAGGCCGCGGTGGTTTTCATCCATGGTTCGGGCAAACAAAGCCGCGATCCCGGCCTCGCCCGGCGGTTCGCCGAGGCGGGAATCGTCGCGCTGGTCTATGACAAGCGCGGCGTGGGCAAGTCCGGCGGCACCTATGAAGGCGACCGCAACGTCAGCGAGCAGAACCTGCTGCTGCTGGCCGACGATGCGTCGGCGGCACTCGACCTGCTCCGCGGGCAACCCGCATTGAAGGGCCTCCCAGTGGGATTCACCGGCATCAGCCAGGCGGGCTGGATCGCGCCGCTGGCGGCGCAGCGCAACGGCAAGTCGGACTTCCTGGTGCTGTGGAGCGGACCGGTCTGCAAGGTGAGCGAGGAAGACATTTTCAGCAAGTTCACCACCGACGCCGACGCCAAGTCGGTGCCCACCTGGCAGCAGGCGCTGGCCGCGCGCACCACGCCTTATGTCTGGCCGGAGTTCATGGGCGCGGATACCGATCCGGCGACTAGCCTGCGCGGGCTCTCCATTCCCGGGCTCTGGATCTTCAGCGACAACGACGGGAGCATTCCCGTGGACCTGTCGCTGGCCGGGCTGCGTTCATTGCGTGCCGATGGTCATCGCTACGACTACGCGCTGTTCTCCGGCCTCGGGCACAACAACATGGACGGTACGTTCGCGACGGCCGTCGACTGGATCAGGCGGCTGCCGAAGTAGCCGCGCTCAGCAGCGCATCCACCGCGGCGGCGTCCTGGCGCTCGAGCGCGGCCTCGACCTCGAGACTTTGCCGATCGCGACCGACGGTAAGCATCGCGGCCACCTTGCCACCGACGCGATACACGACGGTGGCGTCCTGCTTCTCCAGGCTGCCGATGACCTGGGTGTCGGCCTCGCCGCTCGCATGGCCGATGTACGACAGCGTGACGTCGTAGTGCTGACTCCAGAAGAAAGGCACGTCGGTGAACGGCCCGCCGAGGCCCAACATGTCGCGCGCCGCGGCCTGGCCCTGGCGCTCCGCCGCCTGCCAGTGTTCGACGCGGACGCGGTCACCGAGCCGCGCCTCGGGATAGAACGCAATGTCGCCCGCCGCCCAGACGTCGGGCGCGCTGGTGCGCAGGCGCGCATCGACCACGACGCCATTCTCGACCGCGAGCCCCGCCCGCCTGGCGAGATCGACACGCGGTTTCACGCCGACGCCCAACACCACGACCCCGGCTTCGAGCCGCGTGCCGTCCTCGAGCTCGACAGCATCGGCGTGGATGGCCTTCAGCCTGGCCGCGAGGTGGAAACGCACGCCCTTGGCTTCATGGAGTTGCTGCACGAACCTGCCCACCTGCGTGCCCATGACACGCTCCAGCGGCACGCGATCGATGCTGACCACGTCGACTTCGAGATTGCGTGCACGCAGCGAGGCTGCGACTTCGAGGCCGATGAAGCTGGAACCGATGACCACGGCGCGTTTCGTCTTCGCGGCGGCATCGATGATCGACTGGGAATCCGCCAGCGATCGCAAGGTCTTCACGTGCGGCAGCGTCGCGCCGTCGATCGGCAGCCGCGACGGTTCGGAACCGGTCGCCAGCAACAGGCGGTCGTAGGGAACCTTGCGCCCGCCCTTCAACACCACCGACTTGCCGGGTATGTCGAGCGCCGTAACCTCGTCGCGAACCAGTTCGATGTCCTGCTTTTCGTAGAAGCCATCGTCGCGCAGCGTGATCCATTCCATGGGCGCATTTCCGGCCAGGAAATCCTTGCTGAGATTCGGGCGGTCGACGGGGCCTGGTGCTTCGTGGCCGATAAGCGTTATCGATCCCGTGTGACCCAGGCGTCGCAATTTCTCCGCCGCGGCAGCGCCGGCGGCGCCCGCGCCGACGATCACGATCTTCGCGGGATTTTCCGGCGGCGCCGGCACCGGCGCGCGCGATAGTTTGGCGCCCACCGACACCCGGTTGCCGCGCCGGACGACTTCGTAGCATGGAATGGGTTCCAGCGCCGGCGCGCCCAGCGCTTCGCCGCTGCGCAGGTCGAAGCAGGCGTGATGCCAGGGACAGCGCACCGTCTCGCCGACCACCAGGCCTTCCGCGAGCGGACCGGAATAGTGAGTGCAGGTGGCGCCGACCGCGTGGATGTTCGCGCCCTTGCGCACCAGCATCACGCCGTCGTCGCCGACGTGGCCGAGCAACGGCACGTTCTCCACGAGTTCCGTCAGCTCGACACCCGCGGCCAGGTCGGGTCCGGAAGGTTCCTTGGCGTGCCCCATGTCATAACCTCTTGTTGGTCGATCTTTGGCACAGGTAAGAATGAGATGAATGAAAGCGCCGTTCCCGGACGATTGCCATAGGCAAAAAGGATGTGTCGCGAGGGGGAAGTGCCAGACGGGGCGTTCGCTGCGGGTGCTCACCGCGGGACAACATCGATCTCCGCACTGTCATCATAACGCGCAGTGCGCCGGATTGAACTGCCCCATTCGGCGGAGGACAGCCCTGCTACCCCGGGCGTAGGGTGCGCGACCATGAATACGCAGACCCTGTCCGCAGCCACGCCGTTTTCGGGCTACCAGAAGCTGGTCGTCGGCATGCTGGCCTTCCTGCAGTTCGCCGTCATCCTCGACTTCATGCTGATGGCCCCGCTGGGCGCCATCATCATGCCGTCCCTGTCCATCACGCCCGCGCAGTTCGGCACCGTGGTGTCGGCGTATGCCTTCTCCGCCGGTATCTCGGGCCTGCTCATGGCGGGGTTCGCCGACCGTTTCGACCGCAAGAAGCTGCTGCTCTTCTTCTATGCGGGCTTCCTCGTGGGCACATTGTGGTGCGGCCTCGCGCAGAGCTTCGAATCGCTGCTGCTGGCGCGCATCGTCGCGGGATTGTTCGGCGGCGTCATCGGTTCCGTCGTGCTGGCGATCGCCACCGACCTGTTCGCGCCGCAGATGCGCGGCCGCGTCATGGGGTTCATCCAGACGGCGTTCGCCGCGAGCCAGATCCTGGGCCTGCCCTTCGGTATCTATCTATCGAACCAGTGGAACTGGCACGTGCCCTTCCTGGTGCTGGTGGGCCTCGGCCTGCTGGGCGGCCTGCTGATCTCGTGGCGCATGCTGCCGGTGGCGGAACACCTGAAGCTGAAGCAGGAGCACACTGCCCTCGGCCACCTGTGGCACACGGTCACCGAGCCGCGCTACCTGCTCTCGTTCGTCTCGGTACTGTTCCTGGCCACGGGCGGCTTCATGCTGATGCCCTTCAGCAGCGCCTTCACGGTGAACAACCTCGGCATCTCGCTTCATGACCTGCCCGTGATCTACCTGGTCACGGGAATCGCGACGATTTTCATCGGCCCCCTCGTGGGCAAGGCCGCCGACTCCTTCGGCCAGTTGCGCGTGTTCCTGTTCGGTACCGCGGTGATGATCGTGATGGTGCTGATCTACACCCACCTGACGACGTCGACGCTGCTCGTGGTCACGGTGATCAACGTCGTGCTGTTCGTCGGCATCTTCTCGCGCATGATTCCGTTCCAGGCGCTGATGTCGCAGGTTCCCGCGCAGACGCAGCGCGGCTCGTTCAACGCCATCAACGCGTCCATCTCGCAGCTGGCCGGCGGCCTGGCCTCGCTCGTCGCCGGGCACATCGTGCAGGAGGGAGCGGACGGGAAGCTGCATCACTACGACGTCGCAGGCTTCGTGGTCGTGGCCACTTCCCTGCTGGCGTCCGTCTTGTTGTGGCGCATCCAGCTCGCGCTGAAAGTGGCGCCGGCGAAGTGAGGGCGAAACTGCTCCAGCCTTCAGTCTCCGCGGGATGCCGCCAGCTCCCGGTATAGCCAGGCCTTGGCCATCGCCCACTCGCGCCTCACCGTACGCTCGGAGATTCCGAGCACGCGCGCCGTTTCGGCTTCGCTGTAGCCGGCGAAGTAGCGGCATTCCACCACCTGCGCCGAGCGCGGCGACTGGCGGGCAAGAGTCTCCAGCGCTTCGTTCAACGCCACCAATTCTCCGTCCGTGCCGACTCCGAGCTCGCCGGCGGAGGTGAGTGACAGGTGTACCGCGGCTCCGCCGCGTTTTTGCGCAATTTCCGCCTTGGCGTAATTGACTAATGCGTGACGCATGGCGAGCGCCGCCACGCACAGGAAGTGCCGGTCATCGGCCCATCCCTTCATCGCGCGCAGTTTCAGGTAGGCCTCGTTGACCAGCGCGGTAGTTTGCAGAGTGACGCCCGCGCCGATCCGGCGGCGTTCGCGCCGCCCGATCCTGCGCAATTCCTCGTAGAAAACCGGGATCAGCTCGTCCGCGAGCCCACGCAGCGACCCGGATCCGGTGCCCGGGTCGTCCTCGCCAGCCCCCCGATCTCGCGCGCCTGTCACGCCGAAATGATAGCCGGAATGGCCGGTTGCGCGTTTCCTTGCTGTTAGTTGGGCGGGCGCGCAGCATTCCCGCGGTCTCACGCGCAAGTTGTCCATGGTCCAGGGGAACATCATGAACAGTGACCGCTGGAGTCAGCTCTGCGAGCATTTCGATGCTGCACTGGCGCTGCCACGCAACGAGCGCGCCGCATTCGTAGAACGGGTCTCGGCAAATGATCCCGAGCTGCGCCGCGAGCTCACCAGCTTGTTGGCCGCAAGTGATGCCGCCCCGGAATTCCTGGAACGGCCACCGGAACTGCCCGGCGCGCCGCCCGGGAGCGGAACCCTGGAACCGGAACAGCGCCTCGGCCCCTGGCGAGTCAGGCGGCTCATCGGTCGCGGCGGCATGGGTGAGGTCTACGAAGTCGCACGCTCGGACGGGCAATTCGAACAGCGAGCCGCGCTCAAGCTGACGCACCACGATACCGCCAGGTTCCAGGACCGGTTCAACGCCGAAAGGCAGATCCTCGCGCGGCTCGATCACCCCGGCATCGCTCGCCTGCTCGACGGCGGCATCACACCCGACGGCCGGCCCTACGCGGTGATGGAATTCGTCGAGGGCGAGCTGATCACACGCTATTGCGAAATGGCGGGTGCTGGACTCGCAGAGCGGATCGGATTGTTCCTGCAGGTATGCGATGCCGTCTCGCATGCGCACGGCCATCTCATCATTCATCGGGACATCAAGCCCGGCAACGTGCTCGTCGACTTGGCGGGCCGGGCCCGCCTGCTCGATTTCGGAATCGCGAAGCCGCTGGACACCAGCGTCGACGCTGCCAGCGCGGAGATGACCGCCGCGCTGCTGACTCCCGATTACGCGGCGCCCGAGCAACTCACCGGCGAACCGGTTACCACCGCCACTGACGTTTATGCGCTGGGAATTCTCCTGTTCGAGTTGCTCACCGGATCCAGGCCCCGGAACCTGCATGGCCAGCCGCTCGCGAACATGGTCCGCAGTGTGCTCGATGCCGACCTGCCGCTCGCCAGCGTTGCGGCGGCGCAGGCGCGCCAAACTCCGGTCGCGCCGCGCGAGCTCGAGGGCGACCTCGACGCCATCATCGCCAAGTGCGTGCGCCGGGAACCGCGCCAGCGCTACGCGACGGTCAACGCACTCAAGGTCGACGTCGAACGCAGCATGCGCGGCGACCCCGTGCAGGCCCGCGCCGACGCCGGCTGGTATGTGTTCGGTCGGCTGCTGCGCCGCTACCGCTGGGCAACCGCGGCCGTCGCGACCATCATCCTGCTGCTCGGGGCCGGAATCGTCGTCACCACGTGGCAGGCCGGCCGCGCCACGCGCGAAGCGAATCGCGCCGCCGTGACGCGGGATTTCCTCATCAGCATTTTCCGGGAGAGTGATCCGCGCATCGCGCGCGAGCGTGCGCCCGGAGAGATCACCGCCAAGGAGCTGCTCGACCAGTCGGTGGAGCGCATAGGCATTGAATTCGCCGATGATCCGGAGACCCAGCTCCAGCTCCTCGGTGTCGCGAGCGAGATCTATGGGTTCTGGGCCGACGAGCAAAGATTCGACGCGCTGATCGAACAGCGCAAGGAGCTGGCGCGCAAACACTTCGGACCCACGCATCCCGCCTACATCGAGAGCGTCACCACCGACGCCTGGGCGGCTATCTACGCGCAGGACTATGCGGGGGCGCGGCAACGGCTGCAGGAAGCCGATCGCCTCATTCGCGAGGGCGGCCACGACGCCTCACTGCTGCGCGCGCAGTGGTGGCTCGCGAAGGGGGAATCGCTGAAGGCCGGCGACCGCGCGGAGCGCATGGCGGCCCTCGACAGGGCCGTGGCTCTATACGCGAGACTCGCGCCACAAAGCGCCGACTACGCCATTGCGCTGGCCAACTCCGCGGCCGTCCGCTTTGTCCGCGAAGACTACCCGGGCGCGGCCGAGCGCTACCAGCGCGCGATCCGGGTGTTCAGCTCCTCGAAGGATCGAAACGACGGCGATCTCGCGAGCACCTACGGGAACCTGGCTCGCAGCCTGCAGAACCTGGGTGATTTCGACGCCGCCGAACGCGCCTGGCAGCAATGCCATGCGCTGTATCGCGGAATGCATTCGCAGGAAAACGCATCGTGGTACTGGCACCTTGCCGCCGAACACGCGCGTTTCGTCCACATGCGCGGCGAGCGCGAGCGTGCGCAACAGTTGTTCGCAGGGATCCTCGAGCTCTTTCCGGCCGACTGGGAGGCGGACACGCAGAACGTCATCGCCCGCGAATACCACGCCGAGCGCCTGGCGGCCGAGGGCCGCGCCGCCGAAGCCGTGCCGTTCCTCGAAATCGCCGAGGCAATCTACCTCGAGCGGCCGCTGCGCGAGTACGACCTGCGGCGCGTCCGCCAGACGCTGGGCGACGCCTACGACCGTGTCGGCCGCACGGACGACGCGCGACGCGCGCTCGCGGCCGCGCGCGCCGAACGCATGGAGAAGGACGCCGCCGATTCGATCGCGGTGCTGGGCGCGCGCGAACGCTGGGCGCGATTCCTTCTCGACCACGGCGATCTGCCCGGCGCGACGCGCGAGCTCGCCGAGATCCTGCGCCTCGGTGGAAACACGGCCATCGCCCCGCTCGCCCTCGCGCACTCCGACCTGGCCCGCCTGGCGATGCTGAAGAACGATGTGGCCGGATCGGTAGCCGAAAGCGGCCGTGCGCTCGAGATACTGGATCGCGTCAAGGGCCTCTACGATGTGCGGCTGGGTCCTTCCATCTGGCGGATTCACGCCGCGGCCCTCTCACTGAAAGGAGACGCCGGCGGCGCGGCAACCTGGAACCTGCGTGCGCTCGAGGCGAGCCGCCGTTTCGACGCGCCGGCGAGCGTGTCCACGGCCCTTTGATGACGCACAGCCGGTGCGGCGCGACGGGCTTCGCCGCAAAGCATCATGGCGGCTGAGTCCGGGCGTCCGGTGGCCTGATTCGCCGGGCTTTGTTGTCTTCTCGTATGGGCCCGGAAGTGGCCCCAACTACTCAGGAGAAGACGTCATGAAGAAATTCACGAAAAACACCACGCGCGTGGCATGGGCCGCCGCCACGGCCTTCCTGTTCACGTCGGCGGCCTTCGCCGGCGGCGATGGTTTCGGGGGCGACGGCCAGTGGCGCGAGGTGGACCGCATCGAAGGCACCTGGAACGTCAAGGTCAACATCACCTTGTGTAACGCCTCCGGCCAGCCCACTGACACGCCTGTGCCCAATGTGCCGGTATTCGATGCACTGGCCATGTTCGCCGCGAACGGAACATTCCACGATACGAATGCCAGCAATCCCGCGGCGCGCTCACCCGGCTTCGGGGAGTGGCACCGCACGGGCGCACGGACCTACCGGTTCGCGTTCAAACTGTTCCGGTTCGACCCGCTGAACCTGATGGCCATCGGGCCACAGGTCGTGCGGCATGACGTCGTGCTGGCGCGGGATGGGCAGAGCTATACATCCAGGGGGACGGCAGAGTGGTTCGACGCGAGCGGCAATCCGGCGCCGCCGTTCAAAACCTGCTCGATTTCGACCGCCACTCGCTTCCGCTGAGCGTCGTTGACGTGTTGCGACCAGGTCTCACGATCCGCGTGGCGCAGGGCACGCGGATCGTTACTTGACGCCGCGATCAACGCACGAAGACGGCCTTGCTGAGCGCCGACACGCCGTTCTCGTTGAATGCCTCCACGGCCACGTGGTACCCGACGCCGGCATTGAGCGCGCGGATGTCCAGGCTCGTGCCACGGTCCGCGAACACCTGGTAACACAGAGTCAGCCGATCTGGCTCGATGCCCCAGCGCACGTTGTAGCCCACCGCTCCGGGCACGCGCTTCCAGCTCACGGTCATCATGCGTGGCTCGGGACGCACGGCCTTCACGCCGGTGGGTGGTTTGGGCGCAGATCCACCTGCGTCGCCGAACACCCGCAGGTCGCTGATGGCGAGGTGTGCGGCGCCGACGTGTCCATGCACGTAGCGCACGTAGCGTGCCTTGACCGGCGCCGGGAGCTGGAAATACGCATTCGGCCGATCGCGTCGCTCGGCACCGGTACTGGCCAATGATTCCCAACGCTTGCCATCGAGAGAAGACTCGAGCGTGAACTCGGTGTAGATGTCGGGCGCATCGCCGTAACGACCAGATTGATAGTCGGCGAAGTTGACCTGCACGGCGCGCAGTGTCTTGCGGGCGCCGAGATCCACTGTGAGTGTCTGGCCTTTCTCGTTCTTGACCGCGACCCAGAAAGTGCGCGGATCTTCATCGGTCACGCGCGTGGCGCTGAACTCGCCATGCACCGACGAGGCGCTCGCCGGCTTGCGATACGACAGCAGCATCCAGCCGGTAAAGAGGCTTTCCGGATCGCTGATCTTGCTCGTCGGCATGTAGTTCGGGAAATCGGCGAAGCGCGTGTTGACTCTCATCTGCCCGTCGTCGCTGAAGGCCGCGGGAAACAGCGCGATGCGCCGCTCGAACGTCCAGTTGTAGCCGATCCACGGTGTGCCGGTGTTCCACCAGTTGCCGTACTCGTCCTGGAAAGTGTTGCCGTGTCCCGCGCCGTGCACGAATCCGCCGGGCTTGTAGCCCACGGGGTTGTAATGCGCGTATTCGAAGGGACCCAGCGGTTTGTCGGAGACGTAGGTGCCGGTGGCGTAGACGTTGTACTCCGTGCCGGGCGCGCCGTACTGCAGGTAGTAGCGGCCGTTCACCTTCGTCATCCACGCGCCTTCGATGTATACGGCGTGGTCCTCGGCCGTGTGATCCTGGCCGAAGCGCTCCCAGCCATGTTGCTTGGGATCCAGGGTGATCAATGCGCGCGGCTTGCCGACGTAGCGCACCAGTTGCTTCGAGTCGGCGTCGCTCAGGTCGAGCTCGATACCGAACAGCGGATACCGGTTGGAGGATCCCCAATAGAGATACCAGCGCCCATCGTCGTCCTTGAACAGCCCAGGGTCCCATGGCCCGGGCGGCACGGTATCGGGGTTTGGATCTCCCGGGCGCCACCGCGTATCCGGCTCGGAGACCGGCACGGGCAGCTCCGGCATGCGGCGCGTCAGGAATTCCAGCTTGCCGTGCGCCGGATCGCGCGACACCAGGATGGGCTCGGGCCGCGTGGTGGACGGCATCAACAGCAGCCGTTCTCCATCCGAAATAGCAGCGGGCGCGACGACGCCCGCGAATGGCCAGCGGCTCGGTGTGACGAAGGTCCAGTCGACCAGGTTGGTCGAACGCCAGTAACCGTCGGCCAGCGTGAGGAACAGGTAGTAAGCGTCCTTGTGCCGCACGATCACCGGATCGGCGCCCGTGCGGTAGGAAATCTGCCGGTTGACCTGCTCGAAGTTGTAACGGTAGTCGACGTCGACCGGATTGGTGTACGTCCGCCGCGCGTCGTCTGCGCCGACCACGCTGGCGGCCAATGCGAGCGACAGGACCCAGGCGCGTTTCACGCGCACAGTGTCCGCGATGCCCCGCCTATTGCTATCAGCGCATTCCGAACCCACCGGTGCGATCGTCAATGGCGTCATCCGCTGCGTGTCTGATACCGTTTGCCTCGAGGTGACGCGGCGGCCGCTCGGGAGGCGATGGTTAGTGCACCACAGCATTGCCAGCGACAATGACCGGGCGACGGTCCGCCGCCGCTTCTATCCACTGATCGCCATGGTCCTGGCGACGTTCGTGGTCATCGGGTTTTCACGTACTTATTACCTGCGATTCCTGTCGGACCGTCCGCCGCTGCACGCGATACTCCACGTCCACGGCCTGGTCTTCACCGCGTGGCTGGCGCTGTTCATCGCGCAGACACAACTCATCGCCCGGCGGCGCGTCGACTTGCACATGAAACTCGGGGTGGCCGGGGCGGTTCTCGCTGTGTTCGTCGTGGCGACGGGCCTCGTGTCGACACTCGTCGGCGCCGCGGTGCCGCGCATGACCCAGCTCGGCGTGACGACGGCGCAGGCCACCATCGTCCCCCTCGTGAGCATCATTCCCTTCGCGATCCTCGTGCCCGCCGCGATCGCGTGGCGGAGGCGCCCGTCACTGCACAAGCGCCTCATGCTGCTGGCGATGATCAGCATGCTCGGTCCGCCGACTGCGCGGCTGATCGCCATGCTCGGCGGCCGCGAACACGCGTTGCTGCTGCAGATGGGGACGATCGCCGCGTTCGTGACGGCATGCCTGGTGTACGACTGGCGCAAGCACCGGACCGTGCACCCGGTGTTCGCCATCGGCGGTCCGGTACTGGTGTTGCTGTGGCCGGCGCGTTACGTCATCGCGCGCAGCGAGGCGTGGCGCCCGATCGGCGAGTGGATCGCCGAATGGGGCCGGCAACTGGGCTGAGGTTCAGTCCGCCGCGCGCAGCCGGATGCTGCCGCCCGAGGTGACCTACACCCTCTTCCTCATCGATCCGCGCGACCCGGGATCCACGCCAAGCCCAGCTGCAGGCCCACGTCCGGCGTGTTGTTGATGTTCTGCACGTTTTCATTGAAGCCAAGAGTCCACAGCCAGTTCTCGCGCAGGTGGCGAAGCCCGATGTGGTACTGGTACTTCGTGCCGAGCAGCTCGTCCAGATCCGTCTGCCGATGTGAATACACGCTCTTGCTGGCGTAGACCTGCAGGTTGAGGTGGGTGCGCTGGGTCCACTTGAACTCATAACCCAGGATCACGGTCGGGACGACTTGAGAATCCTGTGCCGCGGGGTCGCTGGCACCGGCGTAATAGACCGCGGCGGTATCGATGTAGAAGGCATGACGGTCGCCGGTACGCTGCAGCGCTGCCTGCAGGCCGTAGTCGGCCCGGCCGGTAGATAGCAGCAGCCGCCTGCCCCGCAGCGGCACCTTGACCGCGCCTTCGAGCCTCATCCGCCAGGCCGGCGAGAGCTGAACGCCGGAGAAGCGGACGCCCAGCACCGGGTCCAGCAAGCCGCCATCGGAGGGTGAATCGAGCATCAACGCCTGCGCGCCCTTGAGATCGTAGACGAGCAAGGTCTGGTTGCGCGCCGCCGCAGGCCGTCCGAAGCTGCTGAATCCGAACAAGTCGTGAAAGTTTTCGATGGTGCCATCGAGGAAACCGCCACCATAGCTCACGGCGCTCAGGATTCCGTACGCCGACCAGTGCGACGAAAACTTGTGGTGTGCCGCGAAGCTGAACATCACACCTTCGAAGTCCAGCAGGTAATTCTCGCCGGGAAGATCGCGGATGGCCTGCACTTCCGCCGCGCCCAGCCGGCGCCTGCCTTCGGCTTCCAGGCCGACGAGATACTTTTCCACCTCTTCGCTCAACGCCCAGGTGTTCTGGTAGGCCAGCTCGGTCTCGAGCGCCCAACTGCCGGGCTCGATGGACACGGCATGCGCCGGCCGCATGTCCAGGCGCAGGAAACCAAAGGGCGACAGATCGCGCGAACGAAGCAAGCCGTAGAAGCCGCCGTCGTCCGCCAGCGAGGGGGCCGCCGCACTCGCCGCCAGCAGCGTTGCAATCAACAAGCATCGGGCGTTCGACGGTGAAACTTTCACGTGATGCGCTCGGGTACTGGCTTCGTCCGGTCGAGCCGCGAGTAGACGGGCATGAGCCAGAAGAATGCGAAGTAACAAAACGTGAGCACCCGGGCCAGCAGCACTTCGACGGAGCCCGCGGGCTGAAGCCCGAGGTATGCCAGCGCGATGAACGAAAGCGCGAACAGCGCCAGCGCCAGCCTCGCGACCCATCCTTTGTAGCGCATCGACCGCACCGGCGAACGATCCAGCCAAGGCAGGAACAGGAATGAAATCACTGCCAACAACATGAGAAGCACGCCGACCTGCTGGTTCGGCACCGCGCGCAGAATGGCGTAGTAAGGTGCAAAGTACCAGGCGGGCGCGATGTGCTCGGGCGTCGAGAGCGAATTCGCAGGCTCGAAATTG